>CAZIKZ010000235.1:0-7068 GCA_964539845.1 uncultured Hyphomicrobiales bacterium | reverse complement strand
ACGCTCGCGTTCTGGGATTATCTCGATCGGCTGGTCGGTGAGGAGCGCATTCAGCGCGGCCGCGAAATCCTTTCGGAAAATCGCGCGGCTTTCGATGCGATGGAGAAGCAATACGGTGTCGACCGTCATGTGATCACCGCGATCTGGGGCATCGAGTCGAAATACTCCACGATGATGGGTGAACGCGCAGTGCTGCGTTCGACCGCGACACTTGCCTGCGTCGGTCGCCGTCAGGACTATTTCCGCAATGAATTCCTGGCCGCGATGGAAATCCTGCACCGCGGCGACGTGCAGCCCGACCGGATGAAGGGCTCGTGGGCGGGCGCGTTCGGTCCGACCCAGTTCATGCCGACCGTGTACAAGAATTACGCCGTCGACGCCGATGGCGACGGCCGGCGCGATCTCACCACGTCGGTACCGGATCTGTTGTTCTCGACCGCCAACTATTTCCGCAAACACGGCTGGGAGACCGGTCAGACCTGGGGCTACGAGGTCGAGGTCCCAAAGAATTTCAACTTCATGCTCGCCGATCGCAACAAGCTCATGACCATCCGTGAGTGGGAGCAGCTTGGCATCCGGCGCGCCGGGGGACGGCCTTTCCCGCGCTCGTCCGACCGCGCCTTCCTGATGGTGCCGGCCGGGAGTCAGGGGCCGGGCTTCCTGATGCTCAATAATTTTCGCGTGATCATGCGCTACAACCCGGCTGAGGCGTATGCGCTCGCCATCGGGCACCTGTCGGACCGTCTGCGCGGCGGCGACGCTCTGGTGCAGACCTGGCCGCGGCACGAGCGCGTTCTGACCCGCGACGAGCGTACGGAAATGCAGCAATTGCTGGCGCGCCGGGGCTTCGACATCGGTGAGCCGGACGGCCGGTTCGGCGCGAAGACCCGCGCGGCGATCCGGGATTTCCAGGCAAGGGCAGGGCTCGTGCCGGACGGCTTCCCGACTGCCACGGTTCTGGCCCGGCTGCGCGGGAACTGAGGGAAAAGGTCCTCCGACCTTCGCCTCGCCATGTTCTTTTGCTATGCAGGCGTGATCCGTCGGGGCTGAACGTCCCGGTATCATCGCACGGGTCCACACCAATACGGGTCCATATGGCGCGGCACCAAAATACGCGAAAGCGCTTTGTGTTACGGGCGGCCTGCCTGGGTGGGCTCGCGCTCGCCGTCGCGGCGTCCGTTTGGCCTGCGCAGGCGCAATTCTTCCCGTTCGACGATCGTTTCTTCGGGATTCCGCGGCCGCAGAAGCCGCGTCCGCCGGTGCAGCAGGAGCAGACCACGGCGCCCGCTCCCAAGAAGGCGGAAGTGCCGCCGAGCATCCGCATTTTGGTCCTTGGCGATTCGCTGGCCGACTGGCTTGCTTACGGTCTTGAGGAGCAACTCGCGGAGACCCCGGAGATCGGCATTTTGCGCAAGCATCGCGCGTTGTCTGGTTTGATCCGCTACGACCAGAAGAGCGACACCGAGTGGCCGAAAGTGGCGCGCGAACTGATCGCCGCCGAGAAGCCGCAAGCCGTTATCGTCATGGTCGGCTTGCAGGATCGGCAGGACATTCGCGAAAAGGTGGCGCCGAAGCCGCAGCCGCAATCGCAGCAAAAACCTGGGCAACCCGCGCAGCCGGGACAGCAGCCGGCGCAGGCCGCCGTGCCGCAAACGCAGAAGCCCGCCGACAGCAACGACGACGAGACGCCAACGATCGCGGCACCGGAGCCGCAACGCGCGCGGCCGGCCGGCCCGGTCGAATTCCGCAGCGAGAAATGGGAAGAACTTTACGGCGCGAAGGTCGATGAAATGATCGCGGCGGTGCGCAGCGCCAATGTGCCGGTGCTGTGGGTCGGCGTGCCGGCGGTGCGCGGCGCAAAGTCCACCGCCGACCTGCAGTATCTGAACGACATCTTCCGCGCGCGGGTGGAGAAGGCCGGCTTCATCTTCGTCAATGTATGGGACGGCTTTGTCGACGATCGCGGCAATTTCATGCAGCGCGGTCCGGACGAGACCGGGCAAATCCGTCAATTGCGTACGCTCGACGGTGTGCATTTCACGCGCTTCGGCGCGCGCAAGCTGGCGCATTATGTCGAACGCGATCTGAAGCGCGTGCTGCGCGAGCCGATCCCCGCCGCACTCAGCAATGTGCCCCTGGAGCCGCAGGCCGTGCAGCCTGCGAAGCCGTCCGGAGCGACTGCTCGTCCGCTCGCGGGTCCGGTCATCCTGCTCGGCACGCCGCTTCAGGAGCCGACCGATCTGGCCGGCGGCGCCCCCGCGCCGCAGGCCAAGGCCGCGCCTTCGCTCGATGCAGCGGCGACCCGGATGCTGGTCAAGGGCGAGCCGCAGCGCAACGAGGCCGGTCGTGCCGACGACGCCGCCTGGCCGCCGCGCATGCCGAATCTTGTCGCGACCGAACCTTTGCCGCCGACCAGTGCTCCGCTCGCGATCGTGCGTGCACCGGTCCCGGGCGCGGTCCAACAGGCCGCTCTGCCGGGTCAGAAGCCCGGTGCTCCGGGCGCACCCGGCCAACGGGTTGCCGGGCAGCCGCAATTGCAGGGTCAGGCGCGGCAGCAGCAGGCGCCGACCTTCTGGCGGCGTCAGGCGCCGGATTCCGGACCGCGCTTCTTCTTCGGATTGTTTGGCCGCTGAGCGGCCATCACGCGCCTTCCCACCTCAGGATCGGTACAATCTCGTGCCGGGATTCGCATTTGGCGATGCGGCATGTCTGAGGTCGCGCCCGATGATCGAACTGCGCATCCGAAACGTATCCCAGCTCTTCAACACGCTGGATCCGTTCCCCTTTCGCGAACGCGATCTGGCGCCCGATGCGCAAGACTATCTGGTGATGCGCGCGCAGGAGGGCCCGTCGCGAGAACCGATCGCGATTTCGATCAATGTCGATTCGGGACTGGACGTAACAAGCTCGTCCGATGTCGTGAATGCGGTTCACGTGTGGTTTGCATCGAAGGCCGACGACGAGAGCAAGCACATGAGACGGCATTTCAAGGATGCGCGGCTCGCCCTGGTGATTGGCGTCTGCGTCCTGTCGATCTGCCTGTTCGCGGCCTTGCGCATCAGTCAGAGCTATCCCGAGACGCCTGGCATCAGAATTTTGCAGGAAAGTTTCGTGATCATCGGATGGGTCGTGCTCTGGCGGCCCATCGAGATGCTGCTTTACGATTGGGTGCCGATGTCGCGGCGCAGGACGCTCTATCGGCGTCTCGCCACGGCGTTTGTTTCGGTGAAACATACCGGGCAGGCGTCATCGACGCCGCAGGCCTGAGGGATCGTCGAGCGGGGGTCTATCGCGGCAGCGTCGTCGTTCCCATCAGGAACGTATCGATCGCGTGCGCGCATTGGCGGCCTTCGCGGATCGCCCAGACCACCAGCGACTGACCGCGCCGCATGTCGCCAGCGGCGAACACCTTGGCAATCGAGGTCTTATAGTCCTCGGTATTGGCCTTGGCATTGCCGCGCGGATCGAGCGCGACGCCGAGCGAGGCCAGCATGCCGTCCTTCACCGGATGAACGAAACCCATGGCGAGTAGCACGAGGTCGGCCTTCACCGTGAATTCCGTGCCCGGCATCGGCTTGATCTTGTCGTCGGCGCGCACGCAGCGCAGCGCCGTGACCTTGCCGTTCTCGCCGTCGAAGCCCTGCGTCAGCACCGAAAATTCGCGCTCGGCGCCTTCCTCATGGCTCGATGAGGTGCGCAGCTTATAGGGCCAGTCCGGCCAGGTCAGCGACTTGTTCTCACGCTGCGGCGGCATTGGCATGATCTCGAAATTGGTCACCGAGAGTGCGCCTTGCCGGATCGAGGTGCCGATGCAGTCCGATCCGGTGTCGCCGCCGCCGATGACCACCACATGCTTGCCGCCGGCCAGGATCTCTTTCACGCCGTCGAGCGGTTCGCCGGAAACGCGGCGGTTCTGCTGCGGCAGGAAGTCCATCGCGAAATGGATGCCGTCGAGTTCGCGGCCCGGAAGCGGCAGGTCGCGCGGATGCTCCGCGCCGCCGGTCAACGCCACCGCGTCATACTGCGCCAGAAGCTTGTCGGCCGGCAGATTCACCCCGACATTCGCGCCGTAATGGAAGGTGACGCCCTCGGCTTCCATCTGCTTCACGCGGATGTCGACGATGCCCTTCTCCATTTTGAAGTCGGGAATGCCGTAGCGCAGAAGACCTCCGGCCTTCGACCATTTCTCGTAAACATGCACGTCGTGTCCGGCGCGCGCGAGTTGCTGCGCGCAGGCCATGCCGGCCGGGCCCGAGCCGATCACCGCGACCTTTTTGCCGGTCTTGTGTGACGCGGGCTCCGGCTTGATCCAGCCATTCTCGATCGCCTTGTCGGCAATCGCGCATTCCACGGTCTTGATGGCGACCGGATTGTCATCGATGTTGAGTGTGCAGGACGCCTCGCAGGGCGCTGGACATACACGACCTGTGACTTCCGGAAAGTTATTGGTCGACAGCAGATTGCGCGCTGCCTCTTCCCAATTGCCGCGATAGACGAGGTCGTTCCAGTCCGGGATCTGGTTGTTGACCGGGCAGCCGTTGTGACAATACGGGATGCCGCAATCCATGCAGCGCGCGGCCTGATCGCGCGTCTCCTGCTCCGGCAGCGGCAGCACGAATTCGCGATAATGCTTGATACGCTCGTCGACCGGAGCGTAATCGCGCTCCTCGCGCTCGATTTCAAGGAAGCCGGTGACCTTACCCATGTGCAGTGTTACTCAGCGGCTTCCAGAGCCTGTGTGGCCTGCATTTCCTTGAGAGCGCGGCGATATTCGAGCGGCATCACCTTGCGGAACTTGCCGCACCAGGTCTGCCAATTGTCGAGGATCGCTTTCGCCCGTGTTGAGCCGGTCAGCTTGGCGTGCTGGCCGATATAATAGCGCAGCCGTTCCGCGTCGTACCGGGTCATGTCTGTGAGGATTTCGACGCGCCCTGCGGTCTCGAGGTCATGCCTGGAGTGATAGACGCGCGCGTTGACGTCCTCTTCGGCCGGCACCGGCTCGAGATCCACCATCGACATGTTGCAAAGCCGCTCGAAATCGCCGCTCTCGTCGAGCACATAGGCGATACCGCCCGACATGCCGGCGGCGAAGTTGCGGCCGGTGGGACCGAGAACGATCACAAGTCCGCCGGTCATGTATTCGCAGGCATGATCGCCCGCGCCTTCGACCACGGCAACCGCGCCGGAATTGCGCACGGCAAAGCGCTCGCCTGCAATGCCGCGGAAATAGCATTCTCCCGCGATCGCGCCGTACATCACGGTGTTGCCGACGATAATCGATTCACCCGGCACAATGCCGGTGTCGGCGGCAGGCTTCACGATGATGCGGCCGCCCGACAGGCCCTTGCCGACATAATCGTTGCCTTCGCCTTCCAGCTC
Organism: uncultured Hyphomicrobiales bacterium; assembly: GCA_964539845.1. GTDB lineage: Bacteria > Pseudomonadota > Alphaproteobacteria > Rhizobiales > Xanthobacteraceae > Pseudorhodoplanes. The sequence continues at coordinate 1,689 of CAZIKZ010000235.1, read as the reverse complement.
GAACGTGACGCCCTTGGCAAGCCAGGCGCCGAAGCTCTGACCCGATGTTCCTTTCAGCGACACATGAATGGTGTCGTCCGGCAGGCCCGCATGGCCATAGCGCTTGGCCACCTCGCCCGACAGCATCGCGCCGGTACTGCGGTCGACGTTACGGATCGCGGTGGAAATCTTCACCGGCGCACCACGATCGAGTGCGGCCGTTGCCTGAGCGATGAGCGTGCGATCGAGCACGTTTTCAAGCTTGTGATCCTGCCGCTCGGAATTGCAGATCGCAACGCCTTCCGGCGCGAGCGGCTTGGTGAACATCTTCGAGAAATCGAGGCCCTTGGCCTTCCAGTGTGCGATGACCGCGCGCCGGTCGAGCATTTGCAACTGTCCGATCATTTCGTCGAAGCGGCGATAGCCCAACTCGGCCATCAGTTCGCGCACTTCTTCGGCGACGAAGAAGAAATAGTTGATGACGTGCTCGGGCTGGCCGGTGAAGCGCCTGCGCAGCACCGGGTCCTGGGTCGCGACGCCGACCGGGCAAGTGTTCAGGTGACACTTGCGCATCATGATGCAGCCGGCCGCGATCAGCGGCGCGGTCGCAAAGCCCATCTCGTCTGCGCCTAGCAGCGCGCCGATCACAACGTCACGGCCGGTGCGGATACCGCCGTCGACCTGCACGGTGATGCGGCCGCGCAGGCGGTTCGCCACGAGCGTCTGGTGCGTCTCCGCAAGGCCGATCTCCCATGGCGATCCGGCATGCTTGATCGAGGTGAGGGGAGAGGCACCGGTGCCACCCTCGAAGCCCGCGATCGTCACATGATCGGAGCGCGCCTTCGAGACGCCAGCGGCTACGGTCCCGACACCGACCTCGGACACGAGCTTCACCGAGACGTCACCCGCAGGATTGACGTTCTTCAGGTCGTAGATCAGCTGCGCCAGATCTTCGATCGAATAGATGTCGTGATGCGGCGGCGGCGAGATCAGGCCGACGCCCGGTGTCGAGTGCCGGACCTTGGCGATCGTCTTGTCGACCTTGTGGCCGGGCAATTGACCGCCTTCGCCGGGCTTCGCGCCTTGCGCCATCTTGATCTGCATCACGTCGGAATTGACGAGATATTCGGTGGTGACGCCGAAGCGCCCGGATGCGATTTGCTTGATCGCGGAGCGCATCGAGTCGCCATTCGGCATCGCCTTGAAGCGGTCGGCTTCCTCGCCGCCTTCGCCGGTATTCGACTTGCCGCCGATCCGGTTCATCGCGATCGCCAGCGTGGTATGCGCCTCGCGAGAGATCGAGCCGAACGACATAGCGCCGGTTGCGAAGCGCTTCACGATATCCTTGGCAGGCTCCACTTCGTCGAGGGGCACCGGTTTGCGGCCGTCTTCTTCCGCGCTCTTGATGCGGAACAGGCCGCGGATGGTGAGAAGCTTTTCGGATTGTTCGTTCAGCGTATGCGCGAACGCGCGGTATTGCTCGTAAGAATTGCCGCGCACCGCATGCTGCAGGTTCGCGACGGTCTGCGCGGTCCAGACGTGATCTTCGCCGCGGACCCGATAGGCATATTCGCCGCCGACATCGAGCGCGTCGCGATAGATCGGCGATTCGCCGAAAGCGTCGCGGTGACGCCGCACGGTTTCTTCGGAAATTTCAGGCAGGCCGACGCCCTCGATGCGGGTGGCGGTGCCGGTGAAGTAGGTTGCGAC
>CAZIKZ010000234.1:0-7091 GCA_964539845.1 uncultured Hyphomicrobiales bacterium | reverse complement strand
TGCACGGCAGGACAGCGCTCCGCTGAAAACGGAAAATGTCGTCCCCTTCCCCTTCGCGCCAGCAGATCCGAAGCCTGCCGGGCTCAATCCGGCAGAACGCAGCGCGTTTCGCGATATCGGCAGCCGGCTCAGTTCGCGGCTCAAGGGCGCCGACGAACTCGCGCGCGGTCTGATCGACAAGTCGGACCCGCGCGAGGATCCGCCGTATATTCCGCCGATTCCGACGGCGGCACCGCAAGCGCTGAGCCAACCGCAGGCGCAAGCCTTCGCCGAGGTGATTGCCGACGAAGACGGCGAACTGGCAACGCAGTGTCCTGTGCTCGACAAGCTTCCGCTTGGCGTTCTGATCTATCGCGGTTCGAGCTTTCTGTACGCCAATCCGGCGTTCCTGAAATTTTCCGGCCATAACGGTCTCGCTGCCTTTGCCGAAGCTGGCGGTCTCGACTCCATGTTTGTCGAATTCGACGGAGTTGCCGATGGCGACGGCGCGCGACGTCTGCGCATCTCGGCGTCGGATCGTGAGCCCGCGATGGAGGGCCGCCTCGTTACCGCGCCGATCGACGGCGAGGGCGCGATGGTGCTGCTGTTGCAGCCCGCCGTACACACGCCGCAGGCTGCGGGCAGCGCCTTCGAGACGCCGGAGCTTTCCGCTTTGCTCGACATCGCGGTCGATGGCGTTGTCACGATCGACCGGAGCGCAAGAATCGCGAGCGCCAATGTGCGCGCCGAAACCCTGTTCGGCTACGACACCGGGACGCTGACCGGCCGGCCGTTCGGCGACCTGTTCGCACCCGAAAGCGAACGCACAGCGAAGGCTCGGCTCGACCGTCTCGCGCGCGGCGACACGCCGTCTGACAATGAAGAGCACGACATCATCGGCCGGCGGCGTCAGGGCGGCCTGATTTCGCTGCAACTGATTCTTGGACGCGCGAACGCCGACGGGACGTTCTTTCACGCGCTGTTGCGCGACATGACGCGCTGGAAAGATACCGAACGGGAAATGTCGGCCGCTCGCCAGCAGGCCGAAAAAGCCTCAGCCGCGAAGTCCGAATTTCTCGCCAAGATCAGCCACGAGATGCGTACGCCGTTGAACGCGATCATCGGCTTTTCCGAGGTGATGATGGAACAGCGCTTCGGCCCGATCGGCAACGAGCGCTACCGCGACTATCTGAAAGACATCAACACCTCCGGCGCGCATGTTGTGTCGCTGCTCAACGACTTGCTCGATCTCTCGAAAATCGAAGCCGGCAAAATGGAGCTGAGCTTCGAGCGGGTCGATCTGAACGAGATCACCCAGCAATCGGTCGGGATCATGCAAACGCAGGCGAGCCGCGCGCGCGTGATCGTGCGCACCGCGCTCTCGATGAATATTCCCGGCATCGTCGCCGATACGCGCTCGGTCCGGCAGATCGTGCTGAACCTGTTGTCGAACTCCATCAAGTTCACCGGCGCCGGCGGACAGGTGATCGTCTCGACCGCGAACAACGATCGCGGCGAGGTCATCCTCAGGGTGCGCGACACCGGCATCGGCATGAGCGAAAAGGACATCGAAACCGCATTGCAGCCGTTCCGGCAGATCGCGACCTCGTCCCGCACCGACGCGCATGGCACGGGCCTCGGCCTGCCGCTGACCAAGGCGCTGGTGGAAGCGAACAGCGCGCGGTTCTCGATCAAGAGCGCGGTCAACGCCGGAACACTGGTCGAAATCATCTTTCGCCCGGACGCATGATCCCGGCACAGGACCCATTCGTCCGCCCGCCCCAGCTTTCCGGACGTGCCGCGTTGCTTCTCAGGCTGGCGAGACCCGATTCAACGGCATATCCGGTATTCCGCTTGTAAGCGCTCAATCCGGTTCGGCTGACTTCCGCCCTGGACGTTGCTAGACTTCGCGCAGGCGTGGCGAATGGAATCGCTCCGTCGGGAGTGCGTCATGGCCATGCTGCGCATCCTGCTGACTGTACTGGCGCTTTTTTCAGCGACGCCGTCTGCCCGCGCCGCGGAGGCTGTCGATCTTCTTCTGGTTCTGGCCGCCGATGTATCGCGCAGTGTCGACCAGCCGAAATTCCAGTTGCAGCGTGACGGCTATGCCGCCGCCATCACAGATCCTCGCGTCATGAATGCGATCATGTCGGGAGCACGTCGGCGCATTGCCGTAAGCTTTGTCGAATGGTCCGGCGCCGGCGCACAGAAGGTGGTGATCGACTGGACACTCATCGATGGTCCCGACGCCGCGCGCAGGTTTTCAGACGCCCTTGTCGAAGCGCCCCGCTCATTTGCGGACCGCACATCGATCTCGGGCGCGATCGATTTCTCGATGGAGATGCTGGAGCGCTCCCCGTTCGAGGCTCCGCGGCGCACGATCGACGTATCCGGCGACGGGACGCATAATTCCGGCCGTGGCCTTCTCGCCGCACGCGAGGATGCACTCGCCAAAGGCGTGACCATCAACGGGCTCGTGATCCTGAGCGAGCGGCCATTGCCGTGGAACCCCGAGCACACCAACCCGCCCGGCGGACTTGAGAAATATTTTCAGGATAATGTCATCGGCGGCCCGGGTGCATTCGTCGCCGTTGCGGAGAGTTTCAAGTCTTTCGGGCAGGCTCTGATTTCCAAACTGATCGCCGAAATCGCGGTAGCGCCGGCCCCCACCACAACGGGCCTCGCCGTCCGTCAGTGAGACATTTGGCTGCATCCCGAAGGGATTCGCCGGCCGGCGGCCTGAGTACGGCAACCTAAACGTCCTGACTCTTCAATCCATAACAGAGTTGTTTGGAGACGTTCCAGACTATATCAGTCTAGAATCGTTCTAACTTATTGATCTTGCATCAGAATTTGCCTTGACGCTTGGTATTTTCACGCCATTAGCTGCGCCAAATTCAACCGGGAGAGCACCGATGTCTAAGACCCGCATGTTGGCCATGATGGCCGCAAGCGCGATCACTCTTGGCGCGCCGACGCTGGCGCAGGCCCAGGGCGAGGTGAACGTCTACACCTATCGCGAACAGAAGCTGATCCAGCCGTTGCTCGATGCCTTCACCAAGGACACCGGCATCAAGGTCAATGTGGTCTCGGCGTCGTCCGGCCTCGAACAGCGCATCAAGACCGAAGGCGCCAACAGCCCGGCCGACGTGCTGCTCACGGTCGATATCGGCCGTCTGGAAGACGCCGTGCAGGCTGGCATTACCCAGCCGATCAAGTCCGATATCATCGACAAGACGGTGCCCGCGCAATATCGCGATCCGGAAGGTCACTGGGCCGCAGTATCGATGCGCGCGCGCGTGATCTACGCCTCAAAGGACCGCGTGAAGCAGGACGCGATCACCTATGAAGAACTTGCCGATCCCAAGTGGAAGGGCAAGATCTGCATTCGCTCCGGCCAGCACATCTATAACAACGCGCTGATCGGCGCGATGATCGCCAAGCACGGCGAGGCGAAAGCCGAGGAATGGCTGAAGGGTCTGAAGGCCAATCTGGCGCAGAAGCCGTCCGGCGGCGACCGCGAGCAGGCCCGCGACGTCGCGGCCGGCAAATGCGACATCGGCATCGGCAACACCTATTACTGGGCGCTGATGTCGAAGAGCACGAACCAGAAGGACTGGGCGGACGCCACCAAGGTGATCCTGCCGACCTTCGCGGGCGGCGGCACGCATGTGAATGTGTCCGGCGTCGTGCTGGCGAAGAATGCGCCGAACAAGGCCAACGCGATGAAGCTGATCGAGTGGCTCGCCGGCGACAACGCGCAACACATGTATGCCGACACCAACTACGAATATCCGGTGAAGGCCGGCATCAAGGTCAACGACATCATCGCAGGCTACGGCAAGCTCAATGCCGACTCGATGCCGCTGTCGAAAATCGCGGCGAACAAGAAGGCCGCAGCGAACCTCGTCGACAAGACTGGCTTCGACAATTAATGCGTTACGGCCGTCCTCGCACATGCGGGGACGGCCGCTTTCAGGACCACCGAGACGCCCTTGGCGAACATCACCTTATCGCTCCCGGACCGGATACGGCGTTCGCATCTTCTCGCCACATCGTTTCTGATTGTTCTGGCAGCCGCGGTCCTGCTGCCGCTGATCAGCCTCGCGGTATTCGCATTTCGCGGTGACGCGGAAATCTGGCCGCACCTCGTCAATTATGTCATTCCGCGCGCCACGCGCGACACCACGCTCCTGCTGGCGGGCATCGCAGTCCTGACCGCGATTGCGGGGATCGGCACAGCCTGGATCGTAACAGCCTACGACTTTCCCGGCCGCTCTTCGCTGGTCTGGCTGCTGCCCCTGCCACTCGCCTTTCCGACCTATATCGTCGCCTATGTCTACGTCGATATCTTCGATGCGGTCGGACCGGTGCAATCGGCATTCCGCGCGCTGTTCGGTTACCGGACGGCAGCCGAATACTGGTTTCCGTCGGTGCGGTCACTGCCGGGCGCGATCGTCGTCTTCAGTCTTGTCCTTTATCCTTATGTTTATCTCGCCGCGCGCGCGATGTTTCTCACCCAGAGCGCGTCGCTGATCGAGGTCGCCCGCACGCTCGGCGCGACACGTTTCATGCTGGCGCGTCATGTCGCCTTGCCACTCGCGCGTCCGGCGCTCGCGGTCGGCCTTTCGCTCGCGCTTCTGGAGGCACTGAACGATATCGGGGCGAGCGAATATCTCGGCGTGCAGACGCTGACGCTGTCGATCTTCACCACCTGGATTAACCGATCGAGTCTGCCGGGTGCGGCGCAAATCGCCTGCGCGATGCTCGTCATCGTCATCGCGCTGATGGCGCTCGAACGCTACGGCCGACGCCACCGCCGTTTCGTGATATCGCCACGGCGGCAACGCACGGTGCCGCGCATTCCACTCGACGGCCGCGCCGCGTGGTTGGCCGGCGCCTTCTGCGCGCTGCCGGTCGTGCTCGGGTTCATTCTGCCATTCGCATATCTCGCCTATGAGGTCGCGCTGCGCGGGCTCATCACAGGCTTCGATTCCGATCTCCTGCGTTACACTGTGACCACAGTCACGCTCGCCGCGACCGCGACCGCCGTTGCGATCGCATTGGGACTGGGCGCCGCAATCGCCGTCCGGATGGTGCGCGGCACGTTCGCGACCTCGTGCCTGATGGTCGCGGGGCTCGGCTATGCGATCCCGGGCACCGTGCTGGCGCTCGGCCTGCTATCGCCGCTGGTCGGTATCGACACCATCCTGAACGCACTTTCGGCGATGCTGGGCGGCCCGCATCTCGGGCTCGTGATTGCGGGCTCGAGCGCCGCCCTGGTGATCGCCTATGTGATCCGTTTTCTTGCGATCTCGACCGGCTCCGCGCAGGCCGGCCTTGCCCGGATCTCGACCCAGATCGACGACGTCGCCCGTACCCTCGGCACGAAACCGTCGCGCATCGCCTGGCTCATCCACATGCCGCTGACACGGCCGGCGCTCGGCGGCGCCGCCCTGTTGGTCTTCGTCGATTGTCTGAAGGAATTGCCGGCGACGCTGTTGCTGCGTCCGCTCAATGTCGAGACGCTGTCGACCTACATCTATCAATTCGCGACGCGCGGAAATTTCGAGGAAGGATCGCTCGCCGCGCTCCTGATCGTCGCGGTCGGAATCCTGCCGGTGATTCATCTCACGCGGTTTTCGGAGATCGCGCCGGCGCCTGTACCGCCGTCGTCGCGGTAGAGTCTTTTCATTGACGCGTTTTCTTCACGCGACCGGAGGCCACTTCGCTCGAAAACGCTATCGGCGACGTCAGTTGCCGAACAGCTTCAGGCTGAAGGTGTAGGTCAGGCCGAGCTTCGCGGTATACTGGTTGGAGCTTCCGACCTGCACGATCGGCGAATCGACGGCATCGCCGATCAGCTTCTCGTAGATGAATTCGCCACGCACGGCCCATTGCGGGGCAAACTCGTAGCGCGACGTGAATTCGGCCCCGACGCTCTTGAAGCCGCCACCGGGCGAATAGGCCGCGAGCGTGCCGGAGAGCGCCGATTCCGCCGGCGTCACTCCGAAATAGGTCTGCATGTAATCGCGATTGGCGAAGGTCGCGCGCGGGCCGACCGTCCATTCGAAGACCGGCGACGTTCTGAAGATAAAGTCGAGGCCGGTCTCGCCAACAATACCTTCATGCCCGCCAAGCCCGTAGCGTACGGCGACCCAGGGACGGACCCAGTCGAACGTGTAGCCGACCTTGCCGCCGAGTTCGAACGTCGCATCGACGTCGTTCAGGCCGAACAATTCAGGATAATCCGCAGTCTTGCGCTTCGACTGCCAGTTGAAAGACGGTCCGAAGGACCAGCCCTGGTCGTTGGCGCGCGCGTTCTTCACCACGCCGAAGCCGGGCAGTTGAAGATAATGCAGGGTTACGAACCCGGTCGGCCAAACCTCATAGTTCTTTGAGCCGGGATATTCCGGCCGAACCTCGGCGCCGGCGCCCAGCTCGATCACGAGGTCATAGGGGCTCTGGACGACAACCGGCGCTCTCGCCGGAGCCGACGGGATATCCGCGGCAAAGGCGCTGGAGCTGCCAAAGGCAAGGGCGAGGGCGACGGCCAACAGAGGGCGCTTCATTTTTCCGCAGTCCTGATTCGGTCGCCGAAAGTCCACGACTGTCCTCGTTCTAGCAAGTAGGACCTAAAAGAATCGGTAAAACCTTACGCCGCGCAAAATTTGCCGCAGGTGTGCTTCCGGGGCGTCACCGTACCGGAACAGGCAGACATCAGGAGGCCGCGGCCGGAAATTACAAAAAGCGCGTGCAGAAAGCCCGCAAAAGCGTCACTCACGCGAAACCATCCGTCCCACCGCCCGGCGGCGTGCTCATCCGCCGGACCGACCTCCTCCTCAGCCCGCGCCAGATGAGGCCAAGGCTGAGGGTGAGCGGCAACCACTCCGAGATCGCGGCAAGGCAATCGATCATGCGGCCGCCCCGCCTTCCGGTCGCTGCGCAGCACGCGGCCGTCAGACATGCCGGAGCATAGCGGATGCAAAATACCAGTCCGGGCGTGCGAAGCACACCCGTGATGCGCTAGTGTCCCGAATCCGAAGTCCGCTTCAACCTGCGGCTTGCTCGTGAGCGGACTTCGGATTCGAAGGACACTAGCAAACCTACGA
>CAZIKZ010000233.1:0-7108 GCA_964539845.1 uncultured Hyphomicrobiales bacterium | reverse complement strand
CTGATGGACCTGCTGAACTACCTCCGCATTCCACTTTGCTCCACGCGAGCTACATCAACCCGCCCTTACTCTTCCCCCGTACCGGTTCAAAGCTGATCTTCAGCCTGTGTCCCGTCGCCTTTGCAAAGCGTGAGAGCGTTGTGGTCGATGGCCGCCCGCGGCCGCTTTCCAGCCGCGCGATCGCGCTTTGTGTCGTCTTCATGCGCTTGGCGAGTTGCGCCTGACTGAGGCCCGCACGAAGACGCGCCTTGGCCATAACGGCGATCAAGGCGAATTCCTCTTCCAGAGCGTCGTACTCCTTGCGGACCTCGGGGTCCTTCAGGAAGCGCGCTTTCAAATCCTTCAGACTGGTCATTCGACCTCCTTGGCCCGTTGCCGGGCGATATCCAATTCGCGCTGCGGCGTCTTCTGCGTCTTCTTGATGAAGACCCGCACAACAACCACTCTGCGGCCGGACGCGGTCACGTAGATTGCTCGTGATATGCCGTCCCGGCCTGTGATCCGCAGTTCCCAGAGCTTGCCTTCGAGATGCTTGACACTGTCCCTCGGTAACGCCTCGAGACCTGCTTGCTCGATGATGTCGCCGTATCGCAGGAACCGGGCCAGCATGTCCGAAGGCAGGCCCCGGACTTCCTCGTCGACCAGCGCGTTCAGGGTCCGAAACGTCCAGCGCATTTTTGCTATATAGCAAAAACGATATATTTATTCAAGATCGGTGTCCGAACCAGCGGACTCTCGCGTCCCGGACGCGGCGCAGCATGAAGCGCAGCGGAATGCTGCGCCGCTGAGCCGGGACCCAATCTTAAGCTCGGGATTGCATCGGGATGGGTCCCGGGTCTGCAGCGCACCGCATAGCGCGTTGAAGACGCGCGTAAACGCGCTTATGACGCTGCGCCGCGCCCGGGACACGAGGCCGAAAATGCCGCTTGACATTTGCAGGAAAATATACCTATATCCATCCACCTCGCTCAACGAGGGGCGTCAACCGGTGACGCCGGTTGATGGAGCGGGGTGCGGCGCCCGCGGGCATGGCTTCGTCGGCCATGCTCCCGGGGGGCTTCGGAACCCCGCTCTACGGGCATTACGACCCGTGCGCGAGGAGCTTCGCTGAACGGCCGCGGGCGCTCGTCGCCTGCGGTACGCAAACGCGGTCCGGGGCTCGTGCGGTCCGGCTTGAGCCGCGCACGCAAAACGCCGCCAAATAAGCGCCCGCACGGCGCAAGCTGGTGCGGGTGTGATGCGCCGTGAGGCGGCCGTGCGTCAGAAATGGCGTGCGGCGTATCAGGAATGCCCTGCGTCTTTCGGCGCATCATTCCCCTCACCTTTCTTCCAGCGCATGCCGGGCTTGCCCGATACGCGCCACTCAAGCAGTCCGGCGTCCCCGCGCCGTTCAAAAAACAGGGGCGGCGAAGCTTTGCCAGCGCTACGCCGCTTGGCGAAGCCATGGTCGCTGGCCCATGATGTTGCAAGGCCTGTGGATGGAATCATGATCGCGGAGCTGTTGTTCATTGCACCGGCGCTGTCCGCGCCTGCACAGCAGCAGCCGCTGCCGCTGCCGCTGCCGAAAGAGGTGAAGGGCAAGCCCGCCATGATCGTCGACCTTCATGGCTCGACCTGCGGCAAGACGGGTTACATGGCCTGCCCGAAGACGCTGTTCTGGAACGGCAAGACATTTGCCAAGACCCTCTGATGCCAAGCCCCACCGACATCCGCATGTATAAGCCTAGAGCACCCATGACGTTCTGGATTGCACTGCTCGCTATCGTCGCCACCGCAGCAACAGCGCAGGCACAGAAAGCGCAGACCTTGCCGCCGGACCTGCCGAAGATCGTCCAGGAGGCGATGCAGAACAATCTCAAGGAATGCGAGGCCGGCGAGAAGCCACTCTACAGGCTGGGCTTCCTCACGATCCGCGACATCAATGCCGACGGGAAGCCGGACTATATCCTCAACTACGATCACTTTCAGTGCGGCGAACGCGTAAGCGTGTTCTGCGGCACCGGCGGCTGCCAGACCGAGATTTTCGCCTCGGACGAGGAGAAAGGCTACGTGCCGGTCTGGAACAGGCTCGCGCGCAAGGTCACCTTCCTCACGCTCAACAAGCGCCCGGCCATGCGGATCGACATTCACGGCACGCTGTGCGGCCGTGCCGGTGGCGAGCGCTGCACGCTGACGCTGTACTGGAACGGCAGCGAGTTCAACCCGGCGAACTAGACCCGGCTCTAGCGGTGCATCCCGGTCTGACGGTGTATCTCCGCGAGCGCGTTCGGCTTGACGCCATAGGCCCCCTTGAATGGAGCGTCGAGCACCGCGACCATGTAGATCACGAGCGCGATGAACAAAGACAGGGTGCCACCGATAACGGCATGGGTCAGCGGACGCAGGTCGAACATCCAGATCACGAACGCATTCATCACGGCGCCGACCAGCACCACGAACCACATGATCCGCGGGATCGAACTCGTCCCCGCCGAGATCCGCAGCCGGCGCGCCTCGACGAAGTCGTCCAGCACACGCAACGTCTCGGCGTAGCGGACGCTGAGCGCCATCGTCGTGGGCTGGTATTTGCCGACAAGATGGTGGAGCTCGCCGATGATTTCGATCTCTTTGGGATTGGCCCTGCCTTGCTCCTGGACTTTCCAGCCGGGACCGATCACCTCGTCCACATACCTGTCGAGCACGGTCAGAAGCTCCGGACGATCGGCGTCCGGATAGCTCCCGATATCGCGATACAGCTTGATGATCGAGGCGGCCTCGCGCACGACAGCGTCCTCGGCCTTGTTGTAGTTCTCGAACACCGCAATCGAAAGCAGCGCCAGCAGCACCCCGAAATAGAGCGAGAAGGCGTTGAGCAGAAAGCCCAGCACGGTGTTGATGTCGCGCTCGCCCCGGAAAAGCTTCGCTACCCTTGGCTGCAGCACATAGGAGCCGACCAGCGTCGGCAGTACGAACACGACGCAGACCAGCGCGAGGCCGGTGATAAACGGCAGATCGTGCAGCCAGTCCAGGATCGGCCTGTGAGCCATACGCGGATGTCCATTTTTCCGCGCCGGTTATCGGAGATTCGCGGACGCGCCGATACAGGATCGGGCACGCCCGGCCGGTCCGTCAACCTCCCGTCATTCGGCGGCGTGCGCCGCGACCTCGTCCATTTTACGCACCGGGTTGACCAGTTTGCCGAGCCCGGAAATCGACACGCTGACCGGCCCGCCATAGACGGTGATATTCGCGGTGTGCAGGCTGCGTTTCGCCACACCGGGACGGAAGGCGGTACCCATCGAGATCACGTCGCCCGGCCACAACGAATGGTAACGGGTGATATAGGCGATCACCTCGGGTACCGAATAGCTGTAGAAGGCGGTCGAATCCTCGGCGATGAGTTCGTCCTTGTGCCAGGCCAGGACCTCGAGTTTGTGCGGGTCGGGCACCTCGTCCTTGGTGACGAGATAGGGCCCGAACGGGCCGAATGTGTCCGAGCCCTTGTAGCGCGCGGTATAGGACAGGTGCTGCTCGCGCCGCTCGACCTTGGTCGGATCCTCCTTCGAGGGATACAGCGCATAATAATGCACCATGTCCTGCGAGCGCATGAAATTTCCGGTCATGTCGTTCAGGATCGAATATCCGTAGACGACATCGAGCGCGTCCTTCGCATCCACATGCCGGCAGGTCTTGCCGATGATGACTGCGAGTTCGGGCTCCGGATGCACCGAGCCGTAATAGTCATAGACCTCGATCGGCTGGTTGTGGCCGACGAGCGACGAAGCCGGCTTCAGGAAGAACAGCGGATGATCGGGCGCCGAAATCTTGCGCTCGTTGCTCGCCGAATTGTTCAGCGCAACGCCGCAGATCTTGGACGGGCGGCGCACGGGCGGGTGGTAGACGATCTCGCTCGCCGGGATCACCGTCAGCCTGCCAGGCTGATCCTTGGCGAAGGTCTGCGCGTCACGCAGAAAGCGGGTTCCCGCATCTCCTGCTTCGATCAGCGCCATCATGTCGGCATAGGGCTCACTGCCGAGCGCAGCAGCGATCTCGGCAAGATCGATGACGCGCTCGTCGTCGAGCGCAAAGCCGACACGGTCACGGTCCTTCCAGCGAAAGCTCAGGAGTTTCAAGGGCGTCGTCCCTGCTGTTATCGTTGCGATTGCGCCAGACAATGTTGGAGCCACACAGGCGAGTCAAGAATCCGGCTGCCCACTTCCGCCCATCGCCGGACACTCCGGTGCGCGCAGCCGTCAGCCGTCGAGTTCTTCGTAGGCGCGGAAGATCCCCATCGTGTTGAACGGAATCCGCCGCTCGCTCTTGAGATACGCCGCAATGCGCGCACGAGCGGCAACCCGCCGATGCAAATCGACGATGTGCGGATGTTTCTTCGCAAGCCGCTTGCTGAGATGCGGGAACGCGTAGCGCATACCGTCAACAACCTGAAACAGCGACAGGTCGGCATAGGTGGCGCGGCGGCCGGTCAGATAGGGACCGCCCGACACGGTGATCACCCGCTCGAAATACTGGAAGAATTTTGGCGCGCGATGTGCGCGGAAATCCTCCGCCCGGCGCGCGGCTTCCCGCTTCTGATCGTCGTAATACAGTCCGGACCCGATCGGATGGTGGGTATCATGCACCTCCACCAGAAGATCGGCGATCGTGAGTTGCAACTGATGCACCCACAGCCGTCCGACTTCCGGCTTCGGCGCAAGCGCGTGACGCTCGCCAAGGTAGAGAAGGATATTTGCGGTCTGGCCGATCATGCGTTTGCCGGCCTTCAGGAAAGGCGGCGCAAAGGGTGGCGTCTTCGCCCCGCGCGCCGTCATCAGCGCCATCATCTTGTCCTCGCCGCCGGGCGTTCGGGCAACATCGGTGTATTCGGCTCCGGCCTCTTCCAGCGCGAGGCGCACGAACTCACCCCGCCCCTGAATTTGCGGCCAGTAATAAAGCTCGTAGCGCATGGTTACCTGCCTGCCAGTTCCACCCGGACGCGGCACGATAACGAATTCAGAGGGTTAAGGATCGGCCTTTCCCGCTCTCGCATTCAGGTTAATGTTGCACCCGGCTTGAAGCGGGCGTGGCCGCATGCCACGGCTGCTGCTGAGTACCCGTAGCGGATCGTGTCATGTTTGGCGTCCCTCTCGAATATCTGATGTTCGGCGGCATTGGCTTCTGCCTCGCATGGCTGACGGCGCTGATGGTCCTGCCGGCCGTGCACAATCGCGCGGTGCGGCTAGCCCGTGCGCGCTACGACGATCTGCCGCTGTCGATGCAGGAAATCCGGGCGGAGAAGGATACGATCCGCGCCGGCTTCGCAGCCGCCACCTGCGAACTCGAACTCCGCATCGAAAAGCTGCGTGAAAAGACCGTCGCGCACACGACAGACCTCGCCAAGAAAAATCAACTGATCGATCGGCTGAAGCAGGAGATCGATACCGTCACCGCCGCGCTGCGCGAGAGCGAGAGCCGCGAGCAGACCGCGCGCGATGCGCTGCGCGAAGCCAAGCGTGGCTTCGCTGACAAGGATGTGACGCTAGGTACCGCCGAAGGCGAGATCACCGTTCTGAAAAGACAGATGGCTGCAAAGGATACATCGCTGCGCGCGATCGAAAAGGAACTCGCGGCGATGCGCAGCGCGATTTCGGATAAAGAGAGCGCGCTGCATACCGCGCAGGACGAACTGAGCCAAACCAGGCGCGGATTCGCGGACAAGAACGCGAGCCTTGGCGCGGTCGAAACCAACATCGCAGAACTGCAACGCGAGCTTGCCGCGCGCGAAACGGCCTTGCTCGCAGGCGAACGCGATCTGGCGGCGGTCCGTGGCGAACTCGCCGGCAAGGATGCAGCTTTGATCCGCGCGGAAAAAGAGATTGCCGCGATCAAGGCTGAGATCTCCGCCCTTACAACGCTTGTGATCCAGACCGGCAACAATCAAGAGCGCGAGCCCGGCGAGATCGTGGCCTTCGTTCCCGCGCCGCGTACGCTTACCCACCATCAGGCCGTCCGGGAACCGGCCCGGCCGCAGCCGATGCAGGAGCCGTCCGCGCAGCAGCCAGCCCGGCCGCAAAACGAGCAAACTGCCCCGCGCGCGCCGATCGATGTGGTCGCGGCTCCGACACAGCTCATTCCTCCGACCATCCCGCAGGCAGCACAGCAGGATAACGATAGCGCCCACCGCGCGATGACGGAGATCACCGACGCAGCGCGGCGCGTGGATGAACGTCATGTGGGGCCCAACCAGCGGCTGCGCGCCACTTACGCTCCGGTCATCAAGAACCCGACCTGAGCGGAAGCCCTTGCATTTGAGCTTGCGCTCGCGCGAGCGGGGTTGAAAACTCCCGCTCCCTGACGTCGCCGGTTCAACAATGTCCACACGCCCCCATATCCTGATCGCAGGCGCCGGTATTGGCGGCCTGACCGCAGCCCTTGCCCTTCTTTCCCGCGGCTTTCGCGTCAGCGTGATCGAACAGGCGCGTGAACTCGCCGAGATCGGGGCGGGTGTGCAGATTTCGGCCAATGGCGCACACGCGCTATTTTCGCTCGGACTTGAACCTGCCCTGCAACAGGTGTGGTGCGAACCGGCCGGCAAGGAAATCCGGCTCTGGAGTACTGGCGAAACCTGGAAGCTGTTCGACCTCGGTGCTGTCTCGCGCCAGCGCTATGGCGCACCGTATTTCATGATCCATCGCGCCGATCTGCATCGCATCCTGCTCGATGCGGTGAAGGCCGTGGCGCCCGATGCAATCGCCCTCAATGCGCGTGTCACCGGTTTCGAGCAGAACGCGACCAGCGCCACCGCGCTGATCGAAGGCGGCACACGCATCCGGGGCGACGCGCTGATCGCCGCCGATGGTGTCCATTCCCGCATTCGCAATGCGCTGTTTGGCGAAATGCCGGCGCGCTTCACCGGTCTCCTCGCCTGGCGCGGCCTCGTGCCGATGGAGAAACTGCCCGAACGCTTGCGGCGCCCGGTCGGCACCAACTGGGTCGGACCCGGCGGGCATGTTGTGCATTATCCCTTGCGCGGCGGTGCGCTGATGAATTTTGTCGGCACCGCCGAACGGGACGACTGGCGCGTGGAAAGCTGGACCGAACGCGGCACCGTGGACGAAGCTCTCAACGATTT
>CAZIKZ010000232.1:0-7140 GCA_964539845.1 uncultured Hyphomicrobiales bacterium | reverse complement strand
TCAATTCGCCGCACCTGACTGCGGCACCCTGCGCCATGTCTGATCCGGATTAAACCAGACCTCGCGTCCCGCGAAGCGCGTCGTGTAAGCGCCCAGATCCTTCTGATAGATGAGACCACTTTGGTTGACCATGAATGTCAGGACACCGGAATGCCCGTACCGAACCGGATATGCGATCAGCGCGAAGCCATGAACCATGTCGCCCTGTTCGTTGTAGTCGATGGTCCCGCCCGCGGCCTTTGGTCCCTGCCTCAGCAAGACCTTGAACCGGTATCCATGATAGGATGAGCGCGCCTGCTCAAGGTTGTAACCGTCCGCTTTGGCGTGTTCGACGAAATTCTGCAGCGGGCTGCCGCCTTCGCCGTTCGTATCGGGCCAATACAGCCCGTCTTTCATACCTGGCTTACTGAGGATGCGCTGCGCGAAACGCCGCTTGCCGTCTTTGGCCGCCGCCGTCATGGCATATTCGTATTGAGCCTTGACGAAGGTCCGGATGGCTTCAAGCGCCATGTCCTCGTTGCGGGCGATGCGGGCGCGCACAAGCTCCAGCCGTCCGGTCGCGGTATCGAACTGCCAACCCCGAGTTGAGCGCATCAACGGAATCGGGAACGGGGAATCCGCGCGACCAACGACCAAGGTCGCGCCCCGATCGCCCTGCATCACAATGCCGTTCTTTTGAGAATAATCCTCGACGAAGCGCTTCCGCGCCGCAGCATCCGCGATATCGTCGCCAGACGACAGCACATCGAACGCCGAACGACCGACGACCGTGAGGATGTCTCTGCGTTGGTCTGACTTGATCGCGGCGACCAACGCGTCCGCAGCTTCACGTGGCGTGGAAAATACCTGCTGCGCGCCAGCTATCGGGATAATGGCGAGCCATGCAATCACGACGATGGCGGCCCGCGCGTTCCAGCGCACGACGCGACGATCACACCCGCGGTTCTTCCCAAACCCAAGCAGCATCATCATGTCCAACTGGAAGTGGCTCCAGACGCTACTATACTGGACGAAGCAGGAACAAGAAATACGCCGCCCTTGAACCGGACGCACGAGGTGCCTGAATTTATCCTCTACAAAGACAAAGTGACGATCCGTGGGCAGCCCCGCACGCTTGAGGCTGGACGGCTCGACGCGCCGCCAAAGAGCCAGCAGCTCTGCCCTCCCCGCTCTGACGTGACGAACCATCCTGCAGAACCGGTTCCATCCCGGGAAGTCGTCTATGAGCGCGAAAGGAGTCTTTGTACTTATCGAGCAGGTTCTGGACTCTTCATTGAATTGTTCCCGGTTCGACTCAACTCAACTTGAGCTCAACATCGATATTGCCGCGCGTTGCCTTGGAATACGGACATGTCTTGTGGGCTTCGTCGATCAGAGCCTGCGCGCTCTCGCGCTCAATGCCGGGCAGCCTGACGCTCAACCGAGCGCTGAGGAAGAGGCCTCCATCTCCAGCATTCAAATCCACTTCTGCCTTGATGTCGACGCCCACCGGCAGTGAGATCTTTCGCCTTTCGGCCGCGAGTGCGACCGCGCTTTCGAAACAGGCGGACCAGGCCGCCGCAAACAGATGCTCCGGGCTGGTACCGATGCGATCCGAGTTCTGGACCGCAAATCTGATGTCCAGACGGCCATCCGAGCTGCGTGCGGCGCCATATTCCCGGCCCCCCTTGGTGCGGATTCGGGCTGTGTGCACGACTCGTGACGTCTCGCTCATAGGCAATCCTTCTGACGATTCTGCGTCATGCCTTATCGACGTCGACAATCGCTTCGACAAAGGCTCGCGGATCTTCCTGAGGCAGGTTGTGCCCGATGCCGCCCTCGACATGCCGATGCTGGTAGCGGCCCGTGAACTTCATCGCGTAGGATTTTGGGTCCGGATGCGGCGCCCCGTTGGCATCGCTCTCGAGCGTTATGGTGGGCACAGTGATCACAGGAAACGCGGCAAGCCGCTTTTCCAGCCCGGCAAATTGGGGTTCGCCGTCGGCCAGGCCGAGCCGCCAGCGATAGTTATGGATCACGATCGCGACGTGATCCGGGTTGTCGAACGACGCGGCGCTGCGGGCGAACGTCGCTTCGTCAAATTGCCACTTCGGAGAGGCGAGCTTCCAGATCAACTTGTTGAAGTCGTACCGGTTCTTTTCGTAGCCAAGGCGGCCGCGCTCGGTGGCGAAATAGAACTGGTACCACCACTCGAACTCAGCCTTCGGAGGCAACGGCATCTGGCCGGCATCCTGACTCCCAATCAGATATCCGCTCACCGCGACGAGTGCGTTGACACGCTCCGGCCAGAGCGCTGCGACAATGTCGGCCGACCGAGCGCCCCAATCGAAACCGGCAAGAAGCGCCTTCTCAATCTTGAGGGCATCCATGAAGTCGATGACATCATGCCGTAAAATTCGACCCGTCTCGCGGTCAATTCGATAGCAAGCGTACGCCGTCGAGCTTTCGGCAGATCTCCGCGACGACCGGCGCGTCCACATCGCTGATGTTCAGATGAGCGCCGCCTGCTGCCGCCCGCTCAAGGAAGAGCTGCGTGGCCGGGAACTGCCGGACCATCTCCGCCGTCGGGTTCGCATCGTCCGGAGGAAATGGGAGTGCATCCAGCCGGTAGATATGTTCGCCTTCGATCCGCAATGATTCACGGCTTGTAGCCATAATGTGAACATGAGGCGCGGCTTCCAGGACGCCCGCTGCAAGGCCTGCAATCACATCAACCAGATGCTCGCAAGTATCGAGGATAAGGAGAATTCGTTTTTCCTTCAGAAAAGCAATTAGGCCGGGAGTCGCATCGTCCGACTGGACCGACAATCCCAACATCGATGAGATCGCCGCGGTTGCGAGCTTCGGCTCGCTCAGCATGCCGAGATCGACGAACAGGACCGAGCCTGCAAAAGCGTCAGCCAGATGATGCGCGACGGCGACGGCAACGGTTGTCTTCCCTACCCCGCCAGGGCCTACGATTGTCACCAATCGTGAGGCGGAGATCTGCGCCGATAGATTCTGAACATCGTCGTCGCGGCCGACCATCCGGCCGAGACGCTGGGGTAGGTTGGCGTATGGAAAATTGGCGGAGGCGGTCGGCGCTTCCACGCGCTGCCTGTTTGCCTGAGAAACCGGTGCCACGAAACAATAACCGCGTCCCGCGAGGGTCGTGATGTATCGCGCGCCATCCTTTCCGTCACCGAGCGCCTTGCGAAGACTCGCAATGTGAAACCGCAAGCTGCCTTCCTCGACGGTAACATCGGGCCAGACCCGCGACATCAGGTCCTTCTTGGTGACGACTTCATTCGGCGCAGAAATGAGGGCGCTCAGGATGTCAAATGCGCGCGCACCCAACTCTACCGGGGTGCCCCCTTTCGTGAGGAGCCGCTCGCTCGCTATCAAATTGAAGGGGCCAAACGACAAAATGTCTTTGGCCGGATCTGCCGTTGTCGCCATGGCGTCCGTTTCGCAGTCGCCTGCTCCCGGAGAAGGCAATACAGACAGTCTACGGCATACGACGCCCCGGCGCCATACGCATCACGCCGTGATCAGTATCCTCCCGGGAGGTCACGACCAGCCTTGAAACAAACGCCTTCAGCGCCTGACAGCATCTCAACAAGCCGTCGCTTGGCTTCACGCCGCGCGGGATATCTTTCGCCTGCACCCGATTGGGATCGGCGTATTCCAGCCCGCGGGGATCACCCCCGGATAAAGGGGCTGGTAGCTGTGCTACATAATTGGTTTGCCGCGGACATCGACAGCGCGGCCGACCTTTATGAGAACACCGATGCCCTTGTCCGCTCCGTCGTGCTCCTGCTCACGCTTGCTCAGCAGCGAGAATATCCTGTCCTTGATCGGACCATCCTGGTGCAATTCTGCCGTCCCGTAAAATCGTAGGAAGCCGGATTCGACGATCCCGTCTCTTTGCGCCTTGAAGTTTGCGTACATGACAACGACCCGGTCGTCGTGCTCAAGATTTTCAAGCGCCTTCTTCTTCGAGCGCTCCCAGTAGGCGAGATGGTTGTCGTCATAGACGACGAGACTGCCTTTCGGGCTGATGTTGGGACCGTCCTTGCCGGACGTCCCCAGCAAGCATGGACAGCCGTCCACCCACGCCTGGTTGATAAGGTCCTTCAGCTTGGTGTCGAGCGGCATCGACAAAGTCTCCTCTCGGTGTTCTCCGAACCTGGCGTGGCGCCAGCAACTAGCGAAGCATGCTTTCCAGCGTCGCTGGTCCGGCGCGCTTTGCCGGATGCTCCGGTGTGACGCCCGCGAAGAGGGTCGCTTCCTCGTACCATCGTTCGCGCGGTGGGAAACCCCACGGCCGATTTGCAAGGTAGGACACGTCCCAGCGCACCGGCTCGTTTTCGATGTCCATGCATTGGTAATGCGTGGTGAACAGCTCGACGCGGTGACCGTCCGGATCGCGAAAATACACAAACAACGCGTGACCCGGTCCGTGACGGCCGGGTCCGTATTCGACGTTCTTGCTGAAGCCCATGCGGCCGGCCACATCGCACGCGTGAATGATGTGGCTCGCATCCGGCGCCGTGTAGGCGAAGTGATGAAGCCGCGGTCCGGACCCGTTGGCGAAGACGATATCGTGCGGATTGCCTTTCCTTTGAAGAAAGATAAAGACGAGATCGTCGGTGCCGTCCACCGCAATGTATTCGGACAGCCGGAATCCAATGCCGGTGTAAAAATCCGCCGCAGCCTGTACGTTCGGCGTCAGCAGCTGAAAATGGTCGAGCCGCTGCGGCACACCGGCGCGATGCTGGTCGAACGCGACAACGAGGCGCGGCTTGACGTCCATCCGCGCGCATAACTCGATCGGCGCACCGCTGGCATCGTTGAAATGCAGGGTCTTGCCCTGATGCGGCACCTCAACCCAGCGGCACGGAATGGAGCGGCGCGAGAGCGTCTCGAAGGCTGCATCGAGATCCTGTTCCGAATACACGCGCATGCCGACGCGCTCGCACACGGTTTCATCAGACTTCCGGATCACGAGGCTGTGGTGGCATGCCTCCTCCAGTCCACGAAGATAGAGCGTGTTGGCATCCTCATCACTGACCACGAGGCCGAGCATGTCGACATAGAAGGCGCGAGCCGCGCCGAGATCCCAGCTCGTGATGACAACGTGACTGGCGCGTGTGACGTTGAAGGGCGGCGGATAGGCGGATTTCGGTATGGCCATGTCCAGGTCACTCAGATCAGGGCGGGATACGAACCGCCGTCCAGATGGAGATTCTGTCCGGAGATATAGCCCGCATAGGTGCTGCATAGAAATGCGCAGGCCGCCCCGAATTCCTTCGGATCACCCAGCCGTTTCGCCGCGATAGACTGTATCTGGCGGTCGCGCGCCTCCTCGTATGAAATATTCTCGCGCTTCACAGTGGCCTGCGCCATCCGGTGCTGGCGGTCGGTGTCGAAGCGTTCGGGAAGCATGTTGTTGATGGTCACGTTGAACGGGGCCAGCTCGATCGACAATCCCTTCAAAGCGGCTGTGAGGCCGGCGCGAGCCCCGGCCGACATCACCATATGCGGCCGCGGCGCGGTGACCATGGCTGAGGTGATATTGACGATGCGGCCGAAGCGGCGTTCCTTCATCATTGGCACCACCGCTCGGATCAGCATCAGCGGCGCGACCATGTTCGCCTCAAGCGTCTGCATCCACATGTCGTGATCGACATCGGCGAGAAACCCGGTGCCGGGACCGCCATTGTTCGTCACAAGGATATCGGGCGCCGGGCAACTCTGAAGGAGGCGATCTCTTCCTTCCGCGGTGCTCAGATCGGCGGCGACCGCAGTCACATTGCCGCGTCCGATCTTTGCGATCTCGCGCACCGCGTCGTCGAGTGCCTGTTGAGTACGCGAATTCAGAACCACATTCACGCCTTCACGAGCCAAAGCCCCAGCGCACGCCAGGCCCAGCCCGCGGCTCGAGCCGCAGACGAGTGCCGTTCGTCCTTCAACACCTAATTCCATGTGCGCAGATCCGTCGTCGTTATCTCAGGGCTGACGGAAGGCCATGCATTGGCCTTCCCTATTGTTTGGGAATGCCCGCGTCGTTGACTGTCGCCGTCCAGGTCTGAAGCTCGCGCGCGACCCGATCACGCATCTGATCCGGCGTGCTGGACGCAGTGTCGCCGATTGCCGACAGGCGCTTGCGCACCTCCGGGTCGGAAAGCGCCTTGCGGACTTCGGCATTCAGCTTTTCGCGCACAGCCGCCGGCAGTGCCGCTGGAGCAGCTAAACCGAACCAGGTGCGCACGTCGTAGTCCTTGACGCCGAGCGCCTGCTCGACGGTCGGAACATCCGGCAGGCGATCCAGCCGCTCATTGGACGTGACCGCCAGCGCACGCAGCTTGCCGGACTGAATGTTGCCGATGGCAAGCGTCGGCGTCGCAAGTCCGAACTGCACTTCGCCCGAGAGCAATGCGGTATTCAACGGCGCATCGCCGCGATAGGGCACGTGCTGAAGCTTCGTGCCCGAACGCTGTGCAAGCAGTTCGAGCGCCAGGTGATGCGTGGTCCCCTGTCCTGCACTGCCGAAATTGATCGTGCCCGGCGCGGATTTCGCTTTCGCGATCAGATCGGGCAGCGTCTTGAACTCCGAATTAGCTGGTACAACAACGATGAAAGGCGCTGACACGATGCTTGAAATCCAGTCAAAGCCTTTCACGGTGTCGAACGGCAGCGACTTGAAGATCGCGCCATAGATCGAATGACCGCCCGGCGTAACCAGCAACGTGTAACCGTCCGCTTCGCTGCGCGCGACTTCGCCTGCCCCAATGGTTCCGGCTGCGCCCGGCTTGTTCTCGACGACCACCGGCTGCCCGAGCCCGCGCGACAATGCCTCGCCGACCACGCGAGCCGAGGTGTCGACGCCGCCGCCGGCCGGGAAACCGACGACTATCTTAATCGGACGCGACGGATAATTTTGCGCAAGCGCGGAGCCCGCAACAATCATCATGCAGACCGAAGCCAGCGCGATTTTCGCAATCCCGAATTTTGCACGACGCATGCGGACGCCCTCCCTAAATGTCGTTGTCTTTGCGCTTCCCGCGCATTTCGAGGCAAGCTAACGCGCATTTCGAGCGATAGCAATATCTTCGAAACTCTTTGTCATTTTCGAATTATTGGTTATGACACGGGTAT
>CAZIKZ010000231.1:0-7359 GCA_964539845.1 uncultured Hyphomicrobiales bacterium | reverse complement strand
ACCACGCGCAGATTGCTTTGGCCGCTCAGGATCGAACGGATCGGCCAGGCGATATCGGCGGGCGACAGCGCCGCGGTCGCAACCTGATAGAGAAGGGGCTGGAAACAGTGATGGTTCTGCCGATCGATCAGAACGATATCCACAGGCGCGCGGGCCAGCGCTTTTGCGCATTGGAGCCCGCCAAAGCCGCCGCCGACAATAATGACGCGGGGTCGCAGCGTGTCCGTATCCATTGTGACCGCCCTTGAATCGGCCTCATCCTGAGGAGCATTGCGACGCAATGCGTCTCGAAGGATAGAGCCGCCCGCATCCTTCGAGACGGCTGCTTCGCAGCCTCCTCAGGATGAGGTCGGAAAAGAAATTTGCCGTCTGGAAAATCCAGGGTCAGAGACTTAAGACATGCCCATGACGTTGAAGATCACCACCTGGAATGTCAATTCGGTGCGTTTCCGCATCGATCTCGTTGCCAAATTCATCAAGGCCGCGCGCCCGGATATTCTGTGCCTGCAGGAAACCAAATGTCCGGATGACAAGTTTCCGCTCAAGCGTTTCAAGCGGCTGGGCTACGAGCATGTCGCGATGAACGGCCAGAAGGGCTATCACGGCGTGGCCGTGCTCTCGCGCCTGCCTTTCGATGAAACGAGCAAACGCGGCTTTTGCGGCGCCAATGATTCACGCCATGTGTCGGTGACGATTGGCGAGCGGGCCGGTTTGAAAGACCCGATCGTCGTGCACAATCTCTACGTTCCGGCCGGCGGCGACGTACCCGATCCCGAACTCAATCCGAAATTCAAGCACAAGCTGTCCTTCCTCGACGAGATGCGCGAATGCAAGGACGTTCACGTCAACGGCCATGCACGCGCAATCCTGCTCGGCGATCTCAATGTCGCACCGCGCGAACATGACGTCTGGAGTCACAAGCAGCTTCTCGATGTGGTGTCGCATACACCGATCGAGACCGAAAAACTGAACGTCGCGCAAAAGGTTGGCGGCTGGGTCGACGCCATGCGTGAATTCGTGCCGGAGCCCACGAAGCTCTACACATGGTGGAGCTATCGTTCGCCGGACTGGAAAGCCGCCGACAAGGGCCGACGGCTCGATCACATGTGGGTCTCGCCCGCGCTGATGGATCGCGTATCGGGCCTTCGCATCGCCAAGGAAGCGCGCGGCTGGGCGCAGCCTTCAGACCATGTGCCGGTCACGGTGACGCTGGAGGATTGAGCCTCCCGGCTATCGGTCATCCGGTTCGAGCGTGTAGCGAATTTCGAGAACGTCGGCGATCGATTGCCCGGCCCGAAGCGCAACGTAATTGCGCAGCCGCACGGCCGCATTCGTATCATCCTCGAGAATTTTCAGGAACATGCTGCGCGAGATGCGGATCACGGTGCAGCTGTCCTGCGCCGTCGCGTGAAGTGGCTTCGCGCTTTCCGCAACCAGTGCGAATTCGCCAAGCAGAGTACCCGGTCCGACATCGATCGGCTTGCCGGGTTGCCCGGCTTCGGTGCTGAGCTGAAACGTGCCGGCCTGCACGACATAGGCACAATCGACCCGTTCGCCGGTCCGGAACAGGACTTCGCCCTGCTGTACTTCGCGGGTCTCGGCGGCGAGCGCGATCATGCGCAGCGCACTACGGCCCAGTGCCCTGAGCATTGGCACCTGTTCCAGCACCGCGATGTCATCATCGATGCTCACATGCGGCCTTTGTTATCCGCTCGTCCCCGCAAAAGCGAAGACCCAGAGCTGGCAATGCCGGCGTCCCGCTGGAGCGGGCATGACGGGCCGAAAGCCCTGTGACCAAAGTCCGACACGTCAGGGCACGAGCTTGTAGCCACCGGCATCCGTCACAAGGATTGCAGGGTTGGCAGCATCCTTCTCGACCTTCTGACGAAGACGATAGACATGCGTCTCGAGCGTATGGGTCGTGACGCCCGAATTGTAGCCCCAGACCTCTTGCAGCAGCGTCTCGCGCGAGACCGGCCGCTGACCTGCGCGATAGAGATAACGCAGGATGGCGGTCTCCTTCTCGGTCAGGCGAACCTTGTTGCCCTTCTGGCCGGTCAGGAGCTTGGAGCTCGGACGGAAGCTGTAGGGCCCGATGTTGAAGACGGCGTCCTCGCTCGCCTCGTGCTGACGCAGCTGGGCACGGATGCGCGCCAGCAGGACTGCGAAGCGGAACGGCTTCGTCACATAATCATTGGCCCCCGATTCCAGACCGAGGATGGTGTCGGAATCGGTGTCGTGGCCGGTCAGCATAATGATCGGCGCCTTGAACCCGGCCTTACGCAGAACGCGCACAGCCTCGCGGCCGTCCATGTCAGGCAACCCGACATCCATGATGACCAGATCGACCTGGGCATCCTTGGCGGCCGCAATGCCCTTGGCGGCGCTGTCCTCGGACTTGGCCTCGAACTCCTCGTGCAAGGCAAGCTGCTCGACCAGCGTCTCGCGCAGCTCGACATCGTCATCGACAATCAGAATCTTTCTGGCATTCGACATGTATGGGGCCCCCCAACGGGCCAGATATTAGCGATTTATTGCGAAATAAGGCATCGGAGATTGCTACGGCAAGTGGGACTTGCCGTAATGGTGTCTGCAATCAAGGTTCCGTTACTAACCATGCACCCCCGGTCTCTAGTCCATATCAGCGTTCAAAAGCGATCTGGAGCCAAAACACGCGGCATTTTAAGGGCCGGAGGCGCTATTTTTCCGGTCGCCCTGGGCCGGTCCGGCATTCTCGCCAACAAGCGGGAGGGTGACGGGGGAACTCCGCGGGGCCGCTTCCGGCTGAAGCAGCTGTGGTGGCGGGCCGACCGAATCACCCGGCCACAAACCGGCCTGCCGGTCCGGCCGATCGGTCCAGCCGATGCCTGGAGCGAGGATCCAACGGACCGCCGCTACAACCGGCCGGTCCGCAGGAAGCCCGGCGAGCCGGGAGACCGTCTTATGCGGGACGACGACCTGTACGACCTGATCATCGAGATTGATCACAACGACCGCCCGCGAATCGCCGGGCGAGGCAGCGCCGTTTTCATCCACGTGGCGCGCGATGGCTTCAAGCCAACCGCAGGATGCGTCGCCCTGCGCCGGAACGACCTGTTGCGGCTGATGCAAAGGCTGTCACCGCGAACGTGGATTCATATTGGTTAACGTCCTGATCGCTGATCGCGACTGCTAATTAGCAAAACGGCAATGGAGATTCCGATGAGTTCCATTCCGTTAATCTGATTGCCACCCTGCGCGCATAGGATGGACTGAGAAAATACACCTATTACCGGTTGCGCGCTATGACGGATCTCTCGAGTCAATCTGCGCCGGACCAGGAGGAACGCGACATCATCGGTCGCGTGCTTTCGGTCGGCGGCTCCAGTGCGACCATTCAACTTGCCGCTGGCGTTGTCCGGGATGCGACACGCGCGACGGTTGGAAAGTTCATCGGCATTGTCAGCGGTGAGGGCGTGATCATCGGCATGGTCACGAAGATTTCCGAACAGGCCGGCGCACGCGTGGCGCACATCGACCTGTTCGGAGAGATGCGTGAACACAATGGCGTGCCCACCTTCTCGCGCGGAATCACCGACTATCCCGTCATCGGAGAGCCTGCTCTGCTGATGACCAACGACGAGCTTCGGCTGATTTACGGCAATACGGGCGCGACGGCGCATCTCGGCACGCTGCGTCAGGATGCGAGCATCCGCGCGCTGGTCGACGTCGACGAATTGCTCAACAAGCATTTCGCGATCCTCGGCACCACAGGCGTCGGCAAATCGAGCGGCGTTGCCGTGATCCTTCGGCAGATCCTCGAAGCGCGGCCCGATCTGCGCATCTTTCTGGTCGACCCGCACAACGAATATGGCCGGTGCTTCGGCGACAGGGCGCAAGTCCTCAATCCGCGCAATCTGCGGCTGCCATTCTGGCTGTTCAATTTCGAGGAGACAGTCGACGCATTCTTCGGAGCGCGGCCGGGCGTGCCCGACGAGGTCGAAATCCTCGCCGAACTCATTCCGATCGCCAAGGGCGCGTATCTGCAATATCGCAACACCAACGAGTGGACACTGACCAAGAGGCGCGATCCGAAAAGCGCGGGATTCACAGCCGACACGCCTGCGCCCTATCGCCTTGAGGACCTGCTCAGCCTGATCGACGAGCGGATGGGCAAGCTCGAAAACCGCGCATCGCGTGCGTACCATTTCAAGCTGATGCAGCGGATCCAGACCTTCCGCAACAATCCGCGCTACGCCTTCATGTTCGAAAACGCCAATGTCGGCGGCGACACGATGGCGGAGGTGATCTCAAGCCTGTTCCGGCTGCCGGCGAATGGCAAGCCGGTGACCGTCATGCAACTGGCAGGTTTCCCGGCCGAGGTCGTCGATTCGGTGGTGTCTGTGCTGTGCCGCATGGCCTTCGATTTCGGGCTGTGGAGCGATGGCGTCGCGCCGCTCCTGTTCATCTGCGAGGAAGCGCACCGCTATGCCTCGTCGAGCGAGTTCAAAACCGGATTCGGCCCAACCCGCCGTGCGCTCTCCCGTATCGCCAAAGAAGGCCGCAAATACGGCGTCTATCTCGGCCTCGTGACGCAACGCCCCTACGAAATCGATCCCAACATCATCTCCCAGTGCAACACGCTGTTCGTGATGCGGCTCGCCAACGATCGCGACCAGGCGCTGATCCGATCTGCTGTTTCCGACGCGGCCTCGAGTTTGCTGACCTTCGTTCCATCGCTCGGCACCGGCGAAGCATTCGTGTTCGGCTCGGGTGTCGCGCTGCCGATGCAGATGCGATTCAGCCACCTGCCGGAGGAGTTTCGTCCGTCGAGCGAAGTGGGCCAGAGCGTCAGCGGCAAGACCGACGCCGGCCTCGATCTCATCAGCTCCGTCATCGATCGCTGGCGCAGTGCGACCATGAGCCAGAAAACCCCTGGCGATGACAATTACGACACTGGCTTTGCGCGTGAAGACACGCCACCGATTCAGCCCGCGGCCGCCGGCCCTGCCGAAGCCCGCTCACGGCTCCTGAAACAACCGCTCAGCGCGGCGTTGGCTTCGACCGAAACGCCGAAAACCTGGCGCTAGAACGCCGTCTTCTCAGCCGCGGCCGCCGAAAATCGCAGAGCCGACCCGCACATGGGTCGCGCCGAACTGAATGGCCGTCGCAAAGTCCGCACTCATTCCCATCGAGAGAAGAGTGAGCCCGTTGCGGGCCGCGATCTTTGCGGTCAGCGCGAAATGCGGGGCCGGCGCCTCGTCGAATGGTGGAATGCACATCAGCCCCGAAATCGTTAGTCCGTAGCTGTCGCGGCATTCGCGCAGAAACGCGTCGGCATTCTCCGGCAGAATGCCGGCCTTCTGCGGTTCGGCCCCGGTATTGATCTCGACGAACAATTGCGGTGAGCAGCCCTGCTTCTGAACTTCCTTTGCCAGCGCGTCGCACAGGCTCGGCCGGTCGACGGAATGTATCGCGTCGAACAGGACCACCGCCTCCTTGGCCTTGTTCGATTGCAGCGGGCCGATCAGATGCAATGACAGGCCTTGGTGGCGGGTCTGGATCTCCGGCCATTTGGCCTTTGTTTCCTGCACACGGTTCTCACCGAAGACGCGCTGACCCGCGGCAATGACAGGCTCAATGTCGCCGGCGCTGAATGTCTTGGAGACCGCGATGAGCGTCACCGCCGCCGGATCGCGACCGGCCTCACGGCAAGCCTGCACGATCTCGGCACGGACCGCGTTCAGGGCCGTCGCGACGTCATGGGGTGCGGTCTGGCTCGGGTGTGCGGGATTTGCCATGCCGGTGAACTAGCGGCGGCGGAAGACCCTCGCAAGCAAGAAAGCCCAGCCGGACCGACCGGGCTTGGATACCGGCCACACCGCGTGGTTCCGGAGGAATCCGCGGGCCTGACAGCCATGCGAAGGGGGCGGCGGCGTTGACCGCAAAAGCCGTTTCGTGTCACGTCCGGCAACGATTTGACCGCTTGAGCCCTCAATGAAATCCGAACGCTACAACGCCCGCGACTCCGAGCCGCGCTGGCAGAAAACCTGGGACCAGCAGGGCATCTTCGCGACCAAAAACGACGACCCGCGTCCGAAATACTACGTGCTGGAGATGTTCCCCTATCCGTCGGGGCGCATCCATATGGGCCACGTCCGCAACTACACGATGGGCGACGTGGTCGCGCGCTACAGACGCGCCCGCGGCTTTTCCGTGCTGCATCCCATGGGCTGGGACGCGTTCGGCATGCCGGCGGAAAATGCCGCGATGGAACGCAAGGTCCATCCGCGGGCCTGGACCTATCAGAACATCGCGCAGATGAAGGCGCAGTTGCAGTCGATGGGGCTGTCGCTCGACTGGGCGCGCGAGATCGCGACCTGCGACCCGAATTACTACAAGCACCAGCAGGCGATGTTCCTCGACTTCCTCGATGCAGGACTCGTCGAACGCAAGCGGTCGAAGGTGAACTGGGACCCGGTCGATCAGACCGTGCTCGCCAACGAGCAGGTGATCGACGGTCGCGGATGGCGTTCCGGCGCGCTGGTCGAACAGCGCGAACTGATCCAGTGGTTCTTCAAGATCAGCGATTACGCGCAGGAGCTTGTAGACGCGATCGACACGCTCGATCGCTGGCCGGAGAAAGTGCGCATCATGCAGCGCAACTGGATCGGTCGTTCGGAAGGACTGTTTGTCCGCTTTGCGCTCGACCCGAAGACAACTCCCGCGGACGAAAGCGAACTGGATGTTTTCACCACGCGTCCCGACACCTTGTTTGGCGCGAAGTTCATGGCGATCGCCGCCGACCACCCGCTCGCCGCGGCGGCGGCTGCGAAAAATCCGAAGCTCGCCGCATTTATCGCGGAAACGAAACGCCACGGCACCGCGCAGGAGGTCATCGACAAGGCCGAGAAGCTCGGCGTCGACACCGGCATCCGCGCGATTCATCCGCTCGATCCGAGCTGGACCCTGCCAGTCTATGTCGCGAACTTCGTCCTGATGGATTACGGCACCGGCGCGATCTTCGGGTGCCCGGCGCACGACCAGCGCGACCTCGATTTCGTCAACAAATACGGGCTCGGCAACGTGCCGGTGGTCTGTCCTGCGGGGCAGGATCCGAAGACCTTCGTCATCACCGATACGGCCTATGACGGCGACGGCACGCTGATCAATTCACGCTTCCTGGATGGCATGACCATCGCGCAAGCAAAAGACGAGGTCGCGAAGCGGCTCGAACAGGAAACGCGCGGCGGCAAACCGGTCGCGCAACGCCAGGTCAATTTCCGTCTGCGCGACTGGGGCATTTCACGCCAACGCTATTGGGGTTGCCCGATCCCGATCATCCATTGCGAAGCGTGCGGCGTCGTACCCGTGCCGAAG
>CAZIKZ010000230.1:0-7386 GCA_964539845.1 uncultured Hyphomicrobiales bacterium | reverse complement strand
GCAGCCAACGGAACTGCGCGCGGTGATCCGCCACCCGGCTGCATTCGTGCCGGTTGCGCTGGTGGCGCTCGCGGCCGCAGGCCTGCTCTGGGCGGACGTGTCGTGGAAGGAGCGTATCCAGGGATTTGTGCCGTTTGCGCGCTTCCTCATCCTGCCGCTGCTGTTCGTTCAGTATAGCAATTCCGACCGGTGGCGCTGGCTGTTCGCTGCCTTCCTTGCGTCTTGTACGCTGCTGCTGGCGGTGTCTTTCGCCGGCATCGCCTATGACGGAACGTTCGGCGGGCGTTTCAAGACTTATGGCGTGCCGGTGCGCGATTATATTTCGCAGAGCGGCGTCTTCATCACGTGCGCGGCCGGCCTGTTTTACGTCGCGATGACGGCCTGGACCGAGCGGCGGACGCTGCATCTTCTCGGCGCACTGGCGCTCGCGGCGCTGTTCCTGGTCAATGTGTCGTTCGTGGCGCCAAGCCGCACGGCTCTCGTGACAATTCCGATGTTGCTTGTGCTGTTCGCGGTCACCCAATGCCGGATCAAAGCCATGCTGACTTTCCTTGTGGCGATCGCTGTCCTTTGCGCGATTGTCTGGGTGTCATCGGTGCGGGTGCAGGATCGCATCACCGGGATCATCACCGAAGTCCGCAGTCACAAGGTCAACAACGTCGAGACCTCCGCCGGTCTTCGCGTCGACTTCTGGCGCCAGTCGCTCAACGTGATGCAGAATGCGCCAATCATCGGCTACGGTACCGGATCGGTGCGGGAGAAGCTGTCGCGCGCGGCCATCGCGGAGGGTAGCACGCCGACCGTCAACCCGCATAACCAGAGTTTCACGATCGGAATCCAGCTCGGGTTTGCGGGCGTGCTGCTGTTGTTCGGCATGTGGTTTGCGCAGGCTGCGCTGTTCCTGCGCGGGACGGGACTGGCCGCCTGGGTCGGGCTCGCGATCGTTGCGCAGAACGTGATGGGCTGCATGTTCAACAACCATCTGTTCGATTTCACGCAGGCTTGGCTCTATCTGTTCGGTGTGGGCGTGGCGGGCGGCGTTGTCCTCACGCAATCGAGCGCGCGTACGGCGTCGTCGTGAAGCTGCGGATCGATCTTCCGGAACAGCCGCGCATCCTGGTGGTGGCGATGCGGCGGCTGGGCGACGTGCTACTGACGACACCCCTGATCCGAAGTCTGCGTCGGGCCAGGCCGAAGGCACGCATCGAAGCGCTGGTCTTTGCCGACACCGTGTCGATCCTTGCCGGCAACCCCGATATTGATGCCATTGTCGCGGCCCCTGCAAGCGCAACGGCTTCGCAGACACTCGCGCTCGCGAGGCGTCTATGGCGCGGCTACGATCTTGCCATCAGTACGCAGCCGGGAGACCGGCCGACATTCTTTGCGATTGCCGCCGGCCGCCAGACCGCCGGCATGATCGATCCCAATCTCAACGGGCGCATCAAGGCGATGTTGCTCGGCAGGTCGGTGCCGTCGCGAACAGACGTGCATCGGGTCGAGGAAACGCTGCAACTGGCACACGCGGTCGGTATCGAAGGCGTGGCCGAGGTCGTGGCGCCGGCCGGCGCTCCGTCGAGCCTCCAGCCCATCGAGCCCTATGCCGTGCTCCACGCCGCGCCGTTCTTCCGCTACAAGCAATGGCGCGAGGACGGCTGGCGGACGCTCGCTCGCGCTCTGATCGGCAAAGGGTTGCAACTCGTTGCGACCGGTGGTCCGGCTCCGGAGGAACGGGCCTATCTCGACCGCATTTGGAACGGCATCGCGATCACGCGTCTGGATGGCCGGCTCAGCTGGGCGGAACTGGCCTCGCTCGGGCGAGGCGCCAGCCTGTTTGCAGGCCCCGACACATCGGTGACGCATCTCGTTGCAGCCACCGGCTGCGCAACCATCGCGCTTTTCGGCCCAACCGATCCCCGACGCTGGGCGCCATGGCCCGCTTCCGGATTGCCGGAGCCGTGGCAAAAATCGGGCGACATTCAGCGGCGTGGCAATGTCTGGGTGATCCAGAATCCACTGCCCTGCATGCCCTGCCGCCTTGAGGGGTGTCTGCGGCAGGTCGCAAGTCACAGCCTCTGTCTTGACCAGATGCCGATCGAACCTGTGCTCGCCGCAGCCGACGAGGCCCTGGCCTCTGGCCGGGGCGGTAGCGTCACGGCCAAAAGGCCGCTATTCAATCAGTGAAACTGGTCCCGCAATGTTCAATTTCCGCACCATGACGGTCCGCAAGGCGTTGATCGTGCGCGACGATCTCCTGATGACGGCGGCCGCGCTGCTGGCTGCGTTCTACATCCGTTTTGCGGAGGGCGGCTTCGCGGATCGGGGGGACTGGCTGTGGATCATCGTGCCATGCCTGATGGTCTATGCAGGCATCGTCTATTCGTTTTTCCATCTTGACGACGCAAAATGGCGCTTCGCCTCGCTGCCGGACCTCTTCAACATCTTCCGTTCGGCCTCGGTGATCGCGCTAACCCTGCTGGTGCTCGATTACGTTCTGATCGCACCCAATCTTTACGGCACCTTCTTCTTCGGCAAAACCACGATCCTGATCTACTGGGTCCTGCAGATGTTCTTCCTGGGGGGCCCGCGCGTCGCGTACCGCTATTTCCGCTATTCGCGCGCGAAGCAGCATGCGCGGAATTCGGATTCTGCGCCGACGCTGATCCTCGGACGTGCGGCCGATGCCGAGGTGTTGTTGCGCGCGATCGAGAGCGGCGCGGTGAAAAAGACATGGCCGGTCGGCGTGCTGTCCCCATCGCGCGCTGATCAAGGACAGTCGATCCGTGGCATGCCCGTGCTTGGCCACTTCGATGACCTGGAGCGCGTCGTGGCCCGACTGTCGGACCGCGGCACTGATGTCCGGCGCGTCGTATTGACGCCATCCGCTTTTGAGGCGGATGTGAAGACCGACACGCTCCTGATGCGCGCGCGCCGTCTCGGCCTCACCACCAGCCGGCTGCCCTCGCTCGACGATGGCGTCGAGGCGTTGCGGCTTGCGCCGGTCAATGTCGAGGATCTGCTGCTGCGGCCCAGCGTGAAGATCGATTACCGCAGACTTGAGGATTTTATCAGGGGACGATCGGTCGTCGTGACTGGCGGCGGCGGCTCGATCGGTGCCGAGATCTGCGATCGTGTTGTTACATTCGGTGCTGATCGCCTCATGGTGATCGAGAATTCCGAGCCGGCGTTGCACGCCATTCTCGAAATGCTTGCCGGCAAGCAGCCGGATGCGACGATCATCGGACGGATCGCCGACATCCGCGATCGTGATCGCATCCATCGCCTGATGACGGACTTCAAGCCTGACATCGTGTTCCATGCTGCCGCACTGAAGCATGTGCCGATACTGGAGCGGGATTGGGACGAGGGCATCAAGACCAATGTGTTCGGTTCGGTGAATGTGGCCGATGCGGCGTCGGCCGCGGGCGCGTCGGCAATGGTGATGATCTCGACCGACAAGGCGATCGAGCCGGTTTCGGTGCTCGGGGCCACCAAGCGTTTTGCGGAGATGTACTGTCAGGCGCTCGACGCTCAGTTTGCGCGCAAGGGCGAGAGCACAGCGATGCGGCTGATCGCGGTGCGCTTCGGCAACGTCCTGGCCTCGAACGGTTCGGTGGTTCCGAAATTCAAGGCGCAGATTGAGGCGGGCGGTCCGGTGACCGTCACCCATCCGGACATGGTGCGCTATTTCATGACCATCCGCGAAGCGTGCGATCTCGTTGTGACCGCGGCCTCGCACGCGCTCGGCCCGCAGCGTTCGGACGTGGCGGTCTATGTGCTCAATATGGGCCAGCCGGTGAAGATCGTGGAATTGGCCGAGCGCATTATCAGGCTGTCCGGGCTCGAACCCGGGCGCGACATCGACATTACCTTCACCGGAATTCGCCCGGGCGAACGATTGCACGAAATCCTGTTTGCCCGCGAGGAGCCGACCGCAGAGATCGGCGTTGCCGGTGTTGCAGCCGCGCGACCGTTGTCGCCGTCGCTCGAAACGATGCGTAGCTGGCTGGCCACGCTGGAGCAGGGGTTGGCGCGTGGCGATCGCAGCACGATCTACCGCGTGTTGCGCGATGCCGTGCCCGATTTCAAGGGCGAGGCGGCTTAAAGCGTGATGAATTGACGCTGAATCCGTGATTTGTCATTGCGCGGAGCGGCAGCGACAAAGCAATCCATTCTGCCTTGAATTGCTTCGTTTCGCTCGCAATGACGTTGTTTCAATCCGGACTAAAATCATCACTCTCTAGATTTGCTTTCCGACAGAGCGTTATGTCCGCACCATCTGCGCCAGCGCATTGCGTGTATCGGTCGGCGGCGTCCAGCCCGCGTCGCGCAGCTTGGTGATGTCCGCGACCAGCGACGAACTGATCCGATCCCATGCCTCGGTCTTGCCGAGTCCGCGCATCGTCGTGCCTACGAGGCGTTGCGGGATCGACATGAGATTGGGCGAGCGGCCACGCGCCTGCCGCAGGGTCGCGATCATTTCGGCAAGCGAAAGCGGGAGCGGATCAGAGACGATGTAGGTCTGGCCGATGGTTCCGGGATGTTCCAGCACGAAGAGGACCGCCGACAACATGTTTTCGAGCGCCAGCAAGGAGCGCTTCTTGTCGAACGCGCCGAAGGGTAGAGGCAATGGCCAGCGCGCGAGCCGCACCAACTGCCCGACATTGGCGCGGGCGCCCTTGCCGTAGATGACCACCGGGCGAAGGATTGTATAGGGCGTGCCATATCCGCGTACGAATGCTTCAGCCGCGAGTTTCGAGCGTCCATAAGCATCGGTCGGGGCAGGCGGGTCGTCCTCGGTCAGCACATGGACGGCCGACGGTCCTGTCTGCGCACGGATCGATGACACAAATACGAACCGCCTGATATTCGGCGTCAGGGACGCTTGCAGCGCGAGTTCCTTGGTCGCCAGCCGGTTGATGCGGTCGTAACGCGCTTCCGCAATGTCGCTCGAGACATGCGCGACCCCGGCGAGGTGCACAATCGCATCAATGTCGGCGAGCAGCCGGCGCCAATCGACCGGCCGCGACAAGTCCGGCATCTGCACCGCTTCGACAAATTCGGCCGTCGGAACACGTGCGAGGTTGCGTGCCGCCGCGCGCACATGGAAGCCTGCCTTGGACAGGCTTCTTGTCAGCGCGCGTCCGACGAAGCCGCTCGCCCCTGTCACCAGTACGCGCATCACGTCCGCCTTCGTGAGAAGCGCATCAGCAGCATGCCAACTATCGCCGCACCCGCAGCGAGCGAGGCGATTTCGACCGTCGGAGTATTGATCCGCACGCACAGGGCGGCAAGGGCGACGAGCACGATGTTGACAGCGAAGACTTGTGCGATCACCTGCGGCACGCTGAAACCGTTGTCGGTGGCGCGCTGGTAAAAATGAGTGCGGTGGGCCTGCCAGATCTGCTCGCCGCGGGCGAGGCGGCGAAGCAGCGTGACGCTGGCGTCGGTCAGGTAATAGAGCGGCAGCAGGATCGCGGCAGCGAGGTGGCCCTTGTCAGCGAGGAGCGCCAGCAGCCACCCGACGATGAGACCAATCGGAAGGCTGCCGACATCGCCGAGAAACAGGCGCGCCACCGGCCGGTTGAACGGCGCAAAGCCGATCAGCGCGCCGAACAGTGCCAGAGCACAGACGATGGCATGAGGTGGAAGTGCGCCCATAGCGCCGAGCAGAACAAGCCCGCCCGTGAGCGGCACGAATTCCGCGACCGTCATCCAGTCCAGGCCGTCCATGAAGTTGACGAGGTTGACGAACCAGACACCGGCGACGACCAGCATGATCCGCTCCAGCCACCACGGCAGAAACGGTGTCATCTGAAACTCGGCAGGCAGCGTCAAAATGACAATCGACACGGCCAGGATCTGGATCGCAAGCCGGGGTATGACGGCGATCGGACGGATGTCGTCGACCGCACCCAGGACGGCGATCAGAACGACCGCGGCGAATGCGGCCGCGATTGCCGATGCAGCTTGCGTCGTGAACTGGCCGGACAGGACTATCGCCAGGACGGAGACCGCAAGGAAGCTCGCAACGACTGCGATGCCGCCGCCCTGCGGCGTGGGCGCACAATGCGAGGAGCGCGCATTCGGCCGGGCCATCGCATACCGAACAAGCCAGGGACGAAGCCAGACGATCAGGAGGCCGGTAAGGGCCGCAGCGGCGGCCACGACTGTCAACCCGGCCATCGACCCATGCCGGAACGGCTCGATCAGCGCATTCATCGGTGGCGGTTCAGGCTGCGCCCATGCGCAGAAGGTCATGCAAATGCACGACGCCGACCGGTCGATTGCCCTCGACCACGAACATCGCGGTAATCTTCAAGGAGTTGAGTGCTTCGATCACTTCACTGACCAGCTGATCCGGACGGCATGTTTTCGGGCTGCGCGTCATGACCTGCTCGACCGCAGCTTCGGTCAGCCCCGGCGCCATGTGGCGGCGCAGATCGCCGTCCGTAATGATCCCGCACAATTGCCCGTGCGTATCGACAATGCCGACACAGCCCAATCCCTTGGAGGACATTTCGACGACGGCTTCCGACATGCGCGAACCCGAAGAGACGGTCGGCACGCCGGTGCCGGTCCGCATCACGTCACGCGCCAGTTTCAGCAAGGCGCCAAGCCGTCCGCCGGGATGCAGGACATGAAAATCGGTCGGTGAGAATGCGCGGCTTTCCAGCAGCGTGATCGCGAGCGCATCACCGAGCGCAAGCTGCATCAGCGAAGAGGTGGTGGGAGCCAGATTGTGGGGACAGGCTTCCCGCGCCTGCGGCAAGGCCAGCACCACATCGGCGGCGCGGCCGAGCGTTGAATCGGCATCCGCAGTCATCGCAATCAGCGCGATGCGATAGCGGCGCGAATAATCGATCAGGTTCTTCAGTTCTGCGGTCTCGCCGGACCATGACAGAGCGATGATGACATCGTCCTTGGTGATCATGCCGAGATCACCGTGGCTCGCTTCGCTCGGATGGACGAAAAAGGCCGGAGTTCCGGTCGAGGCGAAGGTGGCCGCGAGCTTGCGCGCCACATGCCCGGATTTGCCCATGCCGGTGACGATGAGGCGGCCGCGCGACGCCTGGATGGTCTCCACCGCCGCGATCAGGGAGCGACCAAGGCCGTCCTTCAGGGAGGCCGACAGGGCCGCAATGCCATTGCCCTCGGTCTCCAGCGCCTGCAGCGCTGACGCGATCAGCCGGGCATCCTGCTCGGTCATGTCCGATCCGGCTTTCTGTGCGGTTCCAACCATCGGCTACGACTTTCCATCACTTGGGAGGCCGCCTGGGCGGACCCGGCGACCATAGCAGGGTAGGTTGCTCTATGCCTGCTGGGGCCGTGGATAGGCCAGCGATTTCGACCGGCGATCGCGGAAATCCACTGTGACCGGGCGGGTTT
>CAZIKZ010000229.1:0-7442 GCA_964539845.1 uncultured Hyphomicrobiales bacterium | reverse complement strand
TCCCGCCGGCACTCGGCTATGGCGAGCGCGGCGCGGGCGGCGTGATCCCGCCGAACGCTACGCTGATCTTCGACGTCGAACTGCTCGGCGTGAAATAAATATAGGGTGGGAGCCGTAGGATGGGTTGAGCGCCGCGAAACCCATCACGGCTTATGCAATGGCTGTTGGGTTACGCGCCTTCGGCGCTAACCCAACCGACGAAGCGATCATGCCGACGTCTGCATCTCCTTCAGCGCCCCGGCATTCGGACAATAATTCACGAAGCTTCGCGCGGCGTGGCCATGGCCGACCTCGTCGGCGCAATGCAGTTTTGCTGTGCAGGACGCGCAATTGCGTTCGAGTTCGCGCATCGCGGCTTTTGGTACGCTGCGCTCGTCCACCCCGGTCACCGCCATCATGTGGCTCAGCATTTCGGTGCTCTGCGGATCGCGCCCGATCAGCCAGCGCAGATCCTCGGGCCGCCCCCGCACATGCGCGCGCAAGCGCTCCATCTCCTCGCCGCGCGCCTTTTGCAGGAATTCGAGATCGCGCTCATGGGGGCTCGGCCTGAACCAGTCGATCAGCCGGCGGATCAGTGGCCATTGGGTGGCTGGCATGGGTTTGGCTGACATGGGGTTCTCCCGATTTCGTCTTCGGAAGGAAGCCTGACAGCGCCGGATCGCCGCGCTTTGATCGGGATCAATTGCTGCCATCAAACGCTCCCATGGCAAACGGCATGCGCCTGCGATACGCTTCGCTCACAATAACATCGTCAGGGAGGATCTCATGCTCAGGATCGCGTTCGTCGCGCTCGTCGTGGCTGCATTCGGATTCGTCGCGCACGCACAGCAGGCGCCGGTTTCACCGTCACCGATCAAGCGCACGCCGATCGGCAAGTCCGATGTGCCGAATTCGAATTACGAGGTGATCACGGCGATGGTCGAAATCGTTCCGGGCTTCAAGGCCGGGCGGCATTCGCATCCGGGTATCGTGCAGGCGCAGGTGCTCGAAGGCGAGTTCATGCTCGCGCTCGACGGTCAGCCGGAAAAGACCTTCAAGGCCGGTCAGTCGCTCGAAGTGCCTCATGGCGCGATCCACAATGAAGGCGCCGTCGGCGACAAGCCCGCGAAGCTGATCGCGGTCTATGTGGTCGAAAAGGGCAAGCCGCTCGTGACTCCGGCACCGTAGCTTAGCGGCTGGAGTCATCCTCTACCACGCCGGGCTTGGTCTGCTGCGGGACCGGCTGCTGCGCGGGCTGTTGCTGCGGCGCGGCCGGTTCGGCGGGCGTTGCGGCACCGGTCGTTTGCGCCCGGGGTGCCGATGCCATGATGTTGCCGTCGGTCTCAGCCGTCCGGCCGAGCCCGTAGATCATCAGGCCGAGAATGAATGCGCAGGCCAGCGTCACAATCGCGATCTGCATGCCGGTGGCGCGCCCTTCCGACAAATGGAGTTGGGGATCGGGCTGAAAGTCTGACGGTGGTATCCGCTCGTCGGATCGTTGCATGGTGCGCTCCCATACCGTTGGTTGCGCCGAAACAACGGCGTTATCGCCGCGTGGTTCCGCGCCCGCAAAGATTGACGGATGATTTCCGCGAGCGGCCGGTGCCGGGCAGCAACGGCTATAAAAGCGGGCGTGTCCTGCGACACACTGCGCGGCAGACCCACTGCGCGGCAATTGATTCAAGAGGCTGTCGGTGACATCCTTGCGGCAGCGAGTTGGGAGATGCGTCATGCGGTTACGTTCTCTCTGGAGCCTGCTGGCCTTCTTGCTCATCTTCGATATGTCGCGCGGCCAGGCGCAGGACGTCACACTCACATTCAGCCATTTCCTCGGTCCGAAAAGCTTCTTCCAGGTGGATGTTGCCGAACCGTTCGCGAAGGAACTGGAAGCCAGGACCAACGGGCGCGTGAAGGTGCAAATCTTCAACGGTGCCGATCCGCAAGGAAAGGTGACCGAACAGGCGAACCAGGTGAAAAGCGGTGCCGTCGATATCGCGCTGGGCCTGCGCGGCGCCGAAGGCGACAAGTTTCCGGGTTCCTCGGTGATAGAATTACCGTTCCTTGTACCGGACGCCTTGCGCGGATCGCGTGCGTTATGGGCGCTCTATCAGGATGGAACGCTCGCCGACGAATACAAGGACTACAAGGTCCTTGCGCTGTTCGTGCACAATCCGGGGCTCATCCATACAAGCGCAAAACGCGTGACATCGCTGTCCGATCTAAAGGGACTTCGGCTGCGATCCCCAAACAAGACGGTGTCGGCTGCGCTCGAACATGTCGGGGCTGTTCCGGTGCTGTTGCAGGTCAATGATGTCATGGCGGCGGTACAGGCGAACAAGATCGACGGCATCGTGACCAACTGGGGCAACCCGCTGCAGGGGTTCAACGATTACATGAAGAACCATACCGACACCCAGTTCTACACGTCGGCGTTTTTCATCGTCATGAACCGCGCGAAGTTCGCGTCGTTGCCCAAGGATGTCCAGGCGGCGATCGATTCCATGTCGGGTGACGTCTGGTCCGCGAAATTCGGTCCCCTTTGGGATAAATGGGACAAGCCCGTGCGGGATGGCGCCGCTGGACCGGGCCATGAGGTGATTGTGCCCGACGCCGCGATGATGGCGCAGTGGCGCGAAGGCTTGCGCCCGGTCACCGACAATTATCTCGCCGAACTCTCAAAGACATTCCCCGGTGCGCGGCAGGCCTACGACACGCTTGCCGCTCAATTGCGCCGCTAACCGATCGACAGGGAGACGCATTGTGTCCAGGACCTTTGTAAAAATGGTGCTTGTCGCGGCGGCTGCGGTGACATCGAGCGCTGCCTCCGCGCAATCGCGCTGGCCGGCCGGCGACGAGATCGGCATGGCCAACAATCTCGGTCCCGCCACCTGGGCGCGGTGCGCGCCGCTGCTCGTCGATCCCAAGGCGAAGTCCTACGAAATCTCGCACATCCGCTCCAACACCATGCCGCAATCGCCGTTCGGGGCGCCGCTGGTCGACAAGTACCGGCCGACCGTCGGTATCCCGGGGACCCGCCATGCCTTCAACGGCGAAGAGGCGGTCAGCGGCGAGGCCGGCGCCCAGGGTACGCAGATGGATGCGCTCGGGCATTTTGCAGTGTTGCCGGAGCCTTGGGACGGCAAGAGCGAGTTTCCGTCCGGCGGCGCCAGCTATTACGGCGGTTACACGCAGCAGCAGGTGAAGCCTGCGCCTGACGTCCCGTTGCAGAAGCTCGGCATCGAAAAGGTGCCGCCGATCGTGACAACCGCGATCTTGCTCGATGCCAAGACCCATCTCGGCAAGGGTAAGCCGATGGAGCCGGGCGCCGTTGTCACCGCGGCCGACATCGAGGCGATGCTGAAGGCGCAAGGATTGGACAAGCGCGGACTGATGCCGGGCGACGTGCTCTACATCTATACCGGCTGGGGCGACGGCTGGATCGATCCCGACAACGCGAAGTCCTATTACACCAAGGGTCCGGGCCTCGCTTACGACGCCGCGAAATACATCGAGGACAAGCAGGTCGTGCTGGTCGCGCTCGACAATCCATTCACCGATCCGGTGCCGGATGGCATGCTGATGGGGAAGGCGGCACCCGCCCCGGGCACTCCGCCCGCGCTGCCGTTTGCGATCCATCACCACAATCTGGTGGTCGCCGGCATCCACAATATCCAGAACGCCAATCTCGGCGAATTGGCGAAAGACAGGGTCTGGCTGTCCTGCACCATCATCCTGCCGCTTCGCTCCAAGGGTGGAGCCGGTTCGCCGGTTCGTCCGGTGTCTATCGGCGTGCCGGGTCAATAACCTGCGCCTGACATCGGGCGCTGGTCTGAGGAAGGTTCGCGCTCAGGCTACAACTGGCCCTTGCCGGTTCAATGGAGCGGGCGCAGTCTTCCGCCTGAACGCCGCAACAAGCGGCGAGGGGAGGTAGGACATGTCTGCACAATCGGCTTCTTTACGTCCACTGCGCGTGGTCGCATTCGCGCTTGCTATTCTGATGTTTGCCGCGGCGTCGCCGGCGACAGCGCAATACCCTGAGCGCAACATCGTTCTGATCGTGCCCTATGGCGCAGGTGGCGGCACCGACATCACCGCGCGCATGCTGGCGAAAGATCTGGAAGCCGTGCTCGGAAAACCGGTGACGGTCGAGAACCGTGCCGGTGGCGGCGGTTGGGTCGGCTGGGGATCGCTCGCGAAAGCCGCGCCCGATGGCTACACCATCGGCTATCTCAACGTGCCATCGATGTATGCCGGCTATCTCGACCGGCAATACAATCGTTCGGAAACGCTCGACAGCTTTACGCCGCTGATGAACCATGTGCTCGACTACAATGTCTGGGCGGTGAAGGCAGATTCTCCGTTCAAGTCGGTGAAGGACGTCGTGGACGCGGCGAAGAAGACGCCCGAAGCCATCAGCGTCTCGGCCTTCGGTGCAGGCTCCGACGATCACCTCGCCATTCTTTCGATGGAGAAGGAAAACGGCATCAAGCTCATCGCCGTGCATCACAAGTCCACAGCGGACGCAAAGACCGGTGCGCTCGGCGGCCACCTTCAGGTGCTGGGCGCCAACATTTCCGAAGTTGCTGAAGAGGCGAGGGCCGGGACGATCCGTATTCTCGGCGTGATGGCGCCGGAGCGATCACCCTTCCTGCCGAATGTGCCGACCTTCAAGGAGCAGGGCTTCAATCAGGTCTGGTCGGTGTCGCGCGGGATCGCTGCGCCGGGCAATCTGCCGAAGAACGTGCAGGACACCCTGACGGCTGCGCTGGAAAAGACGCTGAATTCCGCGGAGCATCAGCAGAAGGCACGCCAATTGTCGCTGGAGCCGCGCGTCATCAAGGGCGACGACTACAGGAAATTTCTGAAGGATAACGAGGTCAGCACCAAAACGCTGATGGGCTGGTAGTCCCGCCCTGACGCTACGCGGCGCTCTCGTGACGGGAGCGCCGCGCCTGCGATGCGAGTCTGCGATGAAAGCCTGAAAGATGCCTACCGTCTGGCCACGGTGACCTTTTTCGGCGGTTGTTTCTTTGCGACTGCGATGTTGTTCTTCTTGCCTTTGGCCTTGGTGAGCCTGGCGTCCTTCTTGGTCTTGCTGTTCTTGGCCTGCTTGCTTTTCTTCAGCGAGGCTTCGTGTTTTCTGCACTCCGCGTGCTCGGCTTTCTCGAGTTCGCGACGTTCGGTGCGGCTCGCCTCACGGAAGAATTCATGCCGGCCGACCTGCACCACCGGTACGAATTCCTTGCGGAAGCGGCAGGCATTCTTCGGCGGCGTCAGCGATGCGTTCATGTAATAGCGCAGCAGCCGCTCCTCGAGGCCGCTGCGGCCTTCGAGTTCGTCGCGCGCGATGTCCATGGAATAGCGCCACGCCTTGCCGCCTCGCACCGTGCGCTGTGCCAGCGGCAAGCATGCGAAGGAAAACTGGCAGACCTTCGTGCGCTTGTAGAAAACGACGTCGCAAATCTTGCCGCCGCCCCAGATCTGTCTGTTGGCACGGGCGCGCGCGACCACGACATGCGCGATATGACGCTGGCCTTCTTCGGTTTCGTCGGTCGATCCGCCTTCGAAGTAAACCGCAAGCGCAAGGCAGTAGAGGTCGGTCTCGTAAGCGATGTCACGGCTGCGATTGATCGGATCGCCAAGCGCAGCCTTTGTCTCTTCGACAGGTGCGTGATAGGCGACGGCTGGCGTTCCGGTGACGATTGCTGCGATCGTCGCGCATGCAAGGTAGAGCGATGCGATGCCCCGCATATGTCCCCCCAAATGTCTTGCCGCACAAATCGATAATCAAACGCGACGCCACAAAACGCGGGACCCCCGCCGCATGTGTGGTAATTCGCGGGGTAAATGTGGCAGTCGAAGGGCAAAAGGTTAACAGACACCGCTATTTCACAGGCTGTGTGCTCTTTGGGCGGCCACGCCGGATTGCGGAAAACGTCCATTTCTCAGCATGAATCAGGATGTCCGGCCTTGTTCCGCTGAGCTGGATTGTCGCACACTCGTTAACCATCGGGATGTCCCCGATGACATCATCAGAGACGTGAATCGCACTGCTATGCCGACAGCTCCGATCAACTACGAAGACGCGTCGCCCGAAGTTCGCGCGGTGTTCGACGACATCAAGACGTCG
This sequence comes from uncultured Hyphomicrobiales bacterium, assembly GCA_964539845.1. Classification (GTDB taxonomy): domain Bacteria; phylum Pseudomonadota; class Alphaproteobacteria; order Rhizobiales; family Xanthobacteraceae; genus Pseudorhodoplanes. Next base: position 1,333 of record CAZIKZ010000229.1, on the reverse strand, counting down.
CGCAACGTGCCCGACGTCAACAATTTCTGGAAATATCTGGCGCGCGATCCGGCTGTGCTCAAGCGCACTTGGGAGAGCGTGAAGGAGGTGATGGCGCCGGGGAGCCTCGATCCGCTCACCAAGGAGATGATCTATCTCGCGGTCAGCGTCACCAATGGGTGCGGGTATTGTATCGCGAGCCACACCGCCGCTGCGCGGAAGGCCGGAATGTCGGATGCGATGTTCGGCGAGGTGATGGCGGTCACGGGCATGGCGAACGAGACCAACCGGTTGGCGAATGGCTATCGTGTGCCGATCGACAAGATGTTCGAGTAACCGGTCATTCCGGGGCGCGCGTGAAACGCGCGAACCCGGAATCCAGAGTCAGACGCTCAGTGCTTGTGTCCTGGATTCCGGGTTCGCGCCTGCGGCGCGCCCCGGAATGACGGAAGGGCTCTACCACTCCTCCGGGCAGGGCAGCAGCATGGTCCAGAGGTCGGGGCCGTTCTTCACCACCTTCATCTGAGGGGTGAGTCCGCCATTGCGATCGATCCAGTCGAGCACCGGTTCCGAATAATATGACATGAGATCGCGGGTGCCGGCCTCGTGGGCGACCTTTTTCCGGATCGGCCAGTTCACCATCGTATAGGCCTGATGGAAGCCGAGGCTGGCGCGCGGCGTCACGCAGATCTTGTTGCGCGGCACGATGCCGATCACCAGCGTGCAGGCGGAATTGCAGATGCCGTCAATGATCACGCGCTCGCCGCGATCAGCGATCTGCTTGTATTTGGCCTTGTATTTCTCGACCTCGCCGCCGTGATCGCGCGTGATGCGCAGATCGGCCATCGCCGAAACGGTCGAAACGCACAAGGCCGCCGCAACAGCAACCCCCAGCCGCCGCATACCCACCCCGAAATTCATCCAGACGCGAAACAAACTGGAGGCCGGGAAGGGCCTCAGCTGGGCAAGACTTTGGCGAAAACCAGTTTTCAATTCGTTAAGCATGCGGCGGCGGGCCGATCGAACCACAAGCCTCCCGTGGCCACCAGGGCCACTTTGTCTTGCTGAATCAACCGGTCGCGGGCGCTGATCCGCGGGTCAGCGTCCGCAAGCCTCGGCGTACCAGCATTCAGATGCCGCTGAGAATCTGCCGCACGGAAAGATGACTGTTGACGCCCCGCACGCCCGGAATTTCCTCAACCAGTACCCGGACCGCGTTCTGCTCGCTCGGTGTCAGCACCATTCCCCAGAGATCGACCACGCCGTCGGTCACGATCGGATTGAGCAAGGAGGGGTGCGACCAGGCTTGCGCCGACAGCCGGTTGATAATCGTGTCGCGCAGTTCTGAATCGGA
>CAZIKZ010000228.1:0-7458 GCA_964539845.1 uncultured Hyphomicrobiales bacterium | reverse complement strand
TTGGGAACTGGCATTGTTCCGATGTGAAACCGCGGCCAGCGGCAGGAGCCGCTCACGAAAAAAAGGCGTGGCCTACAATGCAGGCCACGCCTTGAACTAGCCGACCGAGCACGAGGGGGAGGGGATGACGGCCGGCTACTGGCTTAAATGCGTCAGCCTAACATTGGTTCCACACGGTCGCGTGATTGCAAGCGGCTTGCGATGCACTCTGTCGTGAAAAACCAAGCCGTGACCAACAAACTACGAAACACTGGCGGTTCTCGCGCGTTGGCGTGCGCAAAATCTAAACGCGGGGACATCGGCACAGGTGGGGTCAGACCGGCGGCATTCTGACCGTCATTCTGCAGGCCGGTGCGGACCGCGAATGTGAGTAAGCAAGTGAAGAAAAACACGAGGGGGAAAGGCTGCGAAGCGCAGACGGGTGCCCGCGCGGGGGACGATGACCGGAAAGCTGGGCTATCGGACCAATCGCGTGCGAGCCAGCCCGCGAAGACCCTGACAGACGACCGTCTTGAACAAGAGATGATCGCGCATGCGCAAACGCGTGCGGAACTCGCGCGCCTGCGGCAAGAAGCGATTTTGACGACACGGGGAAGCGAAGAACTCAAAGCCCGCTTTGAACTCGCATTCCGGGGCGCGAACATTCATGCGTTCGCGCAGGATCGCGACCTTCGCTACACATGGATTTCCGGCCCGCAGGGCGATCAGGCAACCATACGTATGCTCGGCCGAACCGACGACGAATTGTGGTCGTCCCCCGAGCATCAATCCGTGGTGGCGCTGAAGCGGCGCGTTCTTGAGACCGGGACGTCCGAGGATTGCGAGGTCTCCACCATCATGCCCGAACGCAGGGCGCAATTCGCCTTGCACATCGATCCGCTGATTGCCCCTGACGGCGCGATCGAGGGGGTCATGTGCACGGCCGTCGATATCAGTCGTATCCGTTCTCTGGAAAGCGAGCAGCGCCGCCTGGCGGAAGATCTCGCTACCGCGGCGCAGCGCTACGAATTCGCCTTGCGCGGGTCCAATGTCGCGGTGTTTACCCAGGACATCGAGCTGCGTTACACGTCCGTCAGCAAGTCGCTATTTGATATCGATCCACAAGCGATGCACGGCGAGACCGATGTTACGCTGCTGCCCGGCGCGCGCGCCGCAGCGATTGTCGCGCTCAAGAACGACGTTCTGCAGAAGGGCGAGCCGCGCGACGCGGAATTACGGATCGAGACCGGCAAGGCGGTGCGCTGGTATGATTTCCATATCGAGCCGATGCGCGACGTTTCAGGAAGCCTTCTCGGGCTGACCGGCGCGGCCGTCGATATTACCGAGCGGAAGGAGAGCGAGGCGCACCTGCGCTTGCTGATGCGTGAACTGACGCACCGCTCCAAGAATCTGCTCGCGGTCATCCAGGCGATGGCGCGGCAGACAGCCCGTCACAGCGGCAGCATCGATAAATTCCTGGAGCGTTTCAGCGCGCGCGTGCAGGCGCTTGCACGCTCACACGATCTCCTGGTTCAGGAAAGCTGGCACGGTGCATCGCTGAAAGAACTCGTGCGCTCGCAACTTGCGTATTATCTCGACCGCGAGCCCGATCAAGTCTCGATCGAAGGCCCCGATATCCGCCTGAAGCCGGAAGCGGCGCAGAGCCTGGGGCTGGCTTTGCATGAGCTTGCTGCAAATGCTGCCAAGCATGGCGCGCTGTCGCGTTCGAGTGGACGTGTCGAGATCAGCTGGCAGCCCCTGACGGAGAACGGCGGGGTTGAACTCTTTTGGCGCGAAACCAGGGGGCCGAAGGTGAGCGCGCCGAAACGGCGGGGCTTTGGCAGCATGGTGATCGAGCATAACCTGACCCGTGCGCTCGATGCCGAGGTTTTGCTCGATTTCGCCGCGGAAGGCCTCATTTGCCGGGTTGCCGTGCCGAAAAATCAGCTGGCGGTACGGGCCTCCTAGCGGAACGGCCTCCGCCACACGGCGTTAACAGGCGGACACGCCGCTGGCAGGCATTGAGCCGCCCGGCCGCACTTCGGAGATCAGTATGCTGCGCAAGACAACTTGCGCCGTCGTGGGCATCGCACTCGCCTGCGCGGCGGGATATTCCCTCTCCCTGCTGGCCAAGTCGAAGCCGCTGTCAAAGCTCGACCTTCGCCTGATCTATACCTCGGCAAAGCAGGATCGCCTGCCGGTCAACGCGGCGTCGCGTGACGTTGGCGCCGTCGTGACCCTTGTCACGCCGTTGCAGGGTACGAGCATCGTGACCAGGGCACCGGCGCGGCAGATCATCGAAAGCGCCGTACAAATACCGCGGGCCGCACCCCAGCGGATTCCGGTTCGCGAGTTGCCGAATGAAGAAACGGTGAAGCGCGAGCGCCTGCCGGAAGGCTGCGAGCCGGCGTTCAGCCCTGTTACGACGCCTGCGTTCGCGCATATCGGTGTACGCTGCGATTCCTGATCGCGACGTCTTTTAAAAAAGAGGGCCGGATCATTCCGGCCCTTTTTAGTTTGGGAGGAAATCCGTGCGATCAGATTCGTCCCATCAGCAGCAAGACCAGAACCACCACGAGCACGATACCGACGATACCGGACGGCCCATAACCCCAGCCGCGGCTATAACCCCAGTTCGGGATCGCTCCGACGAGGATCAGGATGAGAATGATGACGAGAATAGTGCCGAGCGTCATAAGCAAACTCCGCTGTTGAACGAAACGCGTGCGCATAAACACGCGATCTGCGCCTGCGCCGGATCCGCCGAGGCGCGCATCAAGACGTCAGCGATCAAACGCCGCAGGTTCCGGTCGGTTCCCTGTGAGCCTCAATGCATTGGATCGCTGCAGCAGGAACTGAAAGCGACAGGGTACGTTCACAAAGACTGCGTTTCACAAAAGGATATTGCATTGCATCGAGCGATCCGGATGCGCGCGCCGATCTCATCAGCGGTTGTCATGTGATGCGCGCCGTTACTGTGCTTCCGGGTGTCCCTCACTCGATCCAGCTCGACGACATCGCGGAGCCGCCCCTATCTGATGGCGCCATTCTGGTGCGCACGCGCGCGCTTGGAATTTGCGGGACCGATCACGAAATTCTAGATGGATTATACGGGTCAGCACCCACCGGCGCGGAGAGACTGGTGCTCGGCCACGAGTCTCTCGGGATTGTGGAAGCGGCGCCGCAAGGCTGCGGCTTTTCTGTCGGCGATCCGATTGTGGGTATCGTAAGGCGTCCCGATCCGCTGCCATGTCCATCATGCGCGGCGGGTGAATGGGATATGTGCCGCAACGGAGCCTTTACCGAGCGCGGCATCAAGGACCGGCACGGTTTCGGCTCCGAGCGATTCCGCATCGAGCCGGATTTCGCGATGGCTGTCGATCGCGATCTCGGTCTCGCGGGCGTGTTGATGGAGCCTGCCAGCATCGTGGCAAAGGCCTGGGATCATGTCGAACGGGTGGGGCGCAGATCGCAGGCCTGGGCGGCCGGTAATTTGCTCGTCACCGGCGCGGGCCCGATCGGATTGCTTGCGGCGATGATGGGATCGCAACGTAACCTCGAACTGCATGTCCTCGATCGCCACACCGACGGACCGAAGCCGGCGCTGATCCGCGATCTCGGCGGCGTCCACCACGCCAGCCCGCAATCGTTGCGTGATCTGCGTTTCGATATCGTGATGGAATGCACCGCGGCGCCCGCTCTCGTGGCCGAGTCGATCGGCCGCTGCGCGCCGTCCGGCATCGTCTGTCTGCTTGGCGTGTCGGCCTCGGGTCAGAAGACGGAGTTCGATATTGGCGGGTTCAACCGCAAGCTTGTGCTGGGCAACGAGGTTGTGTTCGGCGCGGTGAACGCCAACCGGTCGCATTACCGGCAGGCGGCCGACGCGCTGGCACGGGCCGACCGGTCGTGGCTTGATCGCTTGATCACGCGGCGGGTGCCGCTGTCGCAATGGCGGGATGCTTTCACGCGACGGGCCGATGACATCAAGGTGGTGCTGGAATTTTTGGACTGAGAGCGCCCGCTGCGCGCTCTGAATCAAATCAGAGTTGAGGCAAAGTGGAACGATCGGCGGCTCTACACGCCGAGCAGAAGCACGCCGAACAATATGCTGACCATCGCAACACTTGCGATGAGTACGACCAGGACCGGACGATCCAGGAAGCCGGCCCGGGCTTCCACAGGGGTCAACTCTTCTCTCCCAAGCATGCGTTTCCAAACCATGAGCCGCGGTCTCCTTGCAAACGCCTGCGGGGCAGGCACAATTGAAACGCTTCGCACGCCAACCGGTTCCTGCCAGATTCCGCCACATTGCCGCACGGAACTGTTTGTTGCATGCTGGTATGTCGCGTGCTTCGCCGGGACCATTCGGTTGAGCCCAAAGGAGATTGCATGACCTCGTCCCTTGTCATTCTCGTATTGATTGTCGGCCTCGTCCTCTGGGGGATATCGATCTACAACGGGCTGGTCGCGATGCGACAGCGCGTCAGTCAGGCCTTTGCCGACGTCGATGTGCAGCTCAAGCAGCGCCACGACCTCGTTCCCAATCTGGTCGAGACCGTGAAGGGCTATGCGACGCATGAGCGAGAGACGCTCGATGCCGTGGTCAAGGCCCGCAATGCCGCGATCGCGGCGCAGGGACCGGCCGCGCAGGGCGCCGCGGAGAATATGCTCAGCGGTGCGCTACGCCAGCTGTTCGCGCTGTCGGAGGCCTATCCGGACCTGAAGGCCAACACCAACTTCCAGCAACTCCAGACCGAACTCGCAGATATCGAGAACAAGATCGCCTCGGCGCGCCGCTTCTTCAACAACGCGGTGCAGGAATACAATACGGGAATCGAAAGCTTCCCCGCCGTGCTGGTCGCTGGCTCGCTTGGTTTCCACAAGCGCGAGTTCTTCGATCTCGGCGAAGCGCGGCCGCAGCTTGAGCAGGCCCCGCAGGTCAAGTTCTGAGTCTGACCTCAGGAATGGGGCGGCCAAGGGCCGCCCCGGCGGGACGTTGAAGCATGGCGGCCTATGGCCTCTATACGCATATCCGGAGTAATCGCCGCCGCTCGGTTGCGCTGCTGATCGGCCTGTTCCTGCTCGTCTTTCTCATGACTTTCGCAGGCGCGCTAATCGCGGAGGCCTTTCTCGACGGGCGGGCGTCCTTCGAGACGATTGTCGCGCGCGCTTGGCACGACCTGATCGGATCCGCGCCGTTTGTTGCGATCGGGACCGGGCTCTGGCTTCTGATCGCGTACCGCTTTCACCAGCGCATGATCGACGCGCTGACCGGTGGACACGAGGTCACGCGTCGCGAGCAGCCGCGCCTCTACAATCTTCTCGAAAATCTCTGCATCTCGCGCGGCATTCCGATGCCGAAGCTGAAGATTATGGACAGCGCTGCGCTCAACGCCTTCGCGTCCGGCCTCAACCAGAAGCAATATTCCGTCACGGTTACGAGCGGTCTCGTCGACCGGTTGAACGATGCGGAGATTGAGGCGGTGCTCGCGCATGAACTGACCCATATCCGCAACGGTGACGTGCGGATGATGGTGATCGCGGTGATCATGGCCGGCGTGATCTCGTTCGCCGCCGAGATTTTCTTCCGTGTGATGTTCCGTGGCGGCATGCGCATGGGGGGTGGCGGTTCCTCGAGCAGCAGCGACCGCAAGGGCGGGGCGGGCGCCGCGATCCTGCTCGCGGTGGTGCTGATCGCGGTTGCATGGTTTCTCTCGCTCGTGATCCGTTTCGCGCTGTCGCGGTCGCGTGAATATCTGGCCGACGCCGGTGCGGTGGAACTGACCAAGAATCCGGACGCCATGATCACGGCATTGCGCAAGATCGAGAATCGCGGCGAACTCGACGGCGTCACCTCCGCGGTGATGGAAATGTGCGTCGACAATCCGCGGGCGGGTTTTGCCGATATGTTCGCGACCCATCCCTCGATCGACAGCCGCGTCGATGCGCTTGTGCGGATGGCGGGCGGCCACGATCCCGGTCCGCTCGCGCTTGATGACACCGGTGCGGCCTACGAACTCAACGCGATGGGCGAGCCCATCGCGCTACCCCCCAGATCCTCGCAGGCCGAGCCCGCGGCGGAGCCGCAGTCCGGAGCAACGCCTGCCAGCGGCCCCTGGGGGCCGCGCCAATAGATTAGAGCCGGTAGACGCCGGTGCGTGGATCGCGCCGCAATGTCGGATGCTGCGAACGCTCGGCAACCGGTGCGAGACGTGCCTCGTCGAGTTCTTCGTTGACGCGTCCATATTCGCGCTTGGCGATCCGCGCGAGCGCAAGCCCCGCGACGACGCCCGCAGCCCACATCACCAGTCGAGGAACGATCGGGATCATTTGCGCCCCCACATCCGCAAATCAGGAACTCACAGTCCGTAACGGGCCCAGAGGGCTCGCTGTTCCGCCGCCGACAGAAACTCGGCAGCGAGACCGTCGCCGCCGGCAAGCCCGGCAGCAAGTTGCGAACCAACTCCCGGGATCCGGCGTCCGAACCACCCGCGCTCGGCGATCAGCGGCAGATAAACCTTTTCGCCGAACCGCGCACGCATGAACGAACGGATCTCGCCGAAGCCGTCAACGAGGCCAAGCCGATGCGCCTGTTCTCCGGCCCAGTACTCGCCGGAGAACAAGGCCGATTCGGGGCCGGTGAGCTTGCCGCCGCGGCGCTCCTTCACCAGCGCGATAAAGCCTTCGTGAATGTCCTCCTGGATCGCCTTGATGTGGGCGACGTCCTGCGGGTTCTCCGGCAGGAACGGATCGAGGGTCATTTTTCGCTCGCCGGCAGTGTAGACCCGCCGCTCGATGCCGAGTTTCTCGATCGCCTTGTCGAACCCGAATGTCGCACCGACCACCCCGATCGAACCCACGATCGAGAACGGATCGCAATAGACCTCGTCGCCCGCGCAGGCGATCATGTAGCCGCCCGACGCGCCGGCATCCTCGATGAAGACGATCACCGGGATCTTCTTCTCCTCCGACAATTGCCGCACGCGCCGATAGATCAGATGCGACTGAACCGGCGACCCGCCCGGCGAATTGATCAGCAGCGCGACCGCCTTTGCGCGCCGCATCGAGAACGCGCGGTCGAGCAGGCGCGCGACGCTGGAAAGCGTTACCCCGGGTCGCAATGGCGATGAGAAGCCGATCACGCCCGTCAGTCTGACGACGGGAACCACCGGGATGTCGCGCCGCATCCGTGCCGGAATCAGTGACTGAAAAAATTTGCGGACCTGGTCTCCTGAAATCTCTGCCATCGATATTTCGTCCTCAACTTTTCTTGAACTGGCGCGGTTACCCGGCATTAACTGAAACGCGTGTGAATGCGGCCCGAGGGAACGGCCCGGTGGTCATGGACATTGACCTTGGTCGTGATGAGGGACGCATGACAATGAAAATCTATATGTTGATCCTTCTGCTCGGTGCGATCGCGACATTTGCACACATGTCGTCTCTGTCGCAGTCGGCGAAGCGCGAACGCCTCGGCTA
>CAZIKZ010000227.1:0-7478 GCA_964539845.1 uncultured Hyphomicrobiales bacterium | reverse complement strand
TGCAAGGATCAGGGCCGGGAGAGGGGTGTCCGCGCTCTAGCAGCGCTGCGCGTCGCGGTCGTCCGCGCCGTCCTGCGCGTCATGTCCGGGTTCGGATTTCGCCAACTGGAGATAGACCTGCTCGAGCCGCAGGCAGCGTTCACGGCATTCGTCGTCTTCGGTTTCCCTGGCGAGGCTGGCGCAAGCCATCGCCTGCCGAAGGAGAAACTTCGTACTCGCCACCAGGACACTCCACATCGACGATTGTGCATCGCAACACATTTTGTATTGCGATGCAATAGTGATCAGTGGAGTTTGGTGGGGACGCTGCGCGATGGCGGGGCTGGGCCCGCCCGGGGCTATTTCAGCTGCTCGGAGAAATAATGCAGCGTGCGCCGGTAGACCTCGGACCTGTTCCACTCGCGCATGACTTCGAAATTCTGCGTGCCCATGTTGAAGGGCGCGCCGCGCTGCCAGCCATTCACCTTGAGCAGGTTGGCGGTGGAGGCGAGCACGTCCGGCACCGAACGGCGCAGGTCGACATGGCCGTTGCCGTCGAAGTCGACGCCGTACTTGATGTAGGAGGAGGGCAGGAACTGGGTCTGCCCGATCTCGCCGGCATAGGCGCCGATCATTTCCTTCAGCGGCAGGTCCTGGCGCTGAAGGATCTGCAAGGCGGCGTGCAATTCGCGCTGGAACAGATCGGTGCGGCGGCAGTCATGCGCGAGGGTCGCGAGCGTGCGCACGATCGGCAGTTTTCCCATGTCGGCGCCGTTGTCGGTTTCCATGGTCCAGATCGCGACCACGAGCTCCTTCGGCACGCCGAATTGCTGTTCGACGCGGGAGAGCAGGGCGGCGTTTTTCTGCATCATCGCCCGGGCGCGCTTGATGCGGGCTGCGCCGACGCGGGTGGCGGCATATTCCTCGAAGGTCTTCTTGAAGGTGCCGCGCTGGCGGCGGTCGAAGTCCATCACCTTCGGGTCGTGTGTGATGCCGGCGAAGGCCTGCGAAATCACCGCCTGCGAGATGCCCTTGCCGGCGGCCTCGCGTGAAAAATTCGCGATGAATGCGTTGTAATCGCCCCCGCATTGGGCGGCGAATACAGGCGTTGCGGACAGAAAAAGGACAATGGGGAGGGCAATGAATCGGGAGAACATGCGGAGGGCCTCGAAATCGGATTCGGTGCAATATCGCACGGCAATTGTGGCTTTAGAAGTGCCGGAGATATGCACGCCATGGGCCGTTGCCCGGTATCATGGCGGCATCGCGAATCGGACCCGCATCCCATGAATTCTCCCAGGCCCGCGACCCGTCTTCGCCGGCTGGCCCGGCTTGAGCATCGCTCCGAGCGCGTGATCGCGCGGCCGCTGTTCATCGCGCGGATGGGATTGGCGGTCGGCCTGTGGGCTACGATGACCGTCATCGGTCTTTCGATCGGCATGGCCGGCTATTCGTATTTCGAAGGCATGAATGCGACCGACGCCTTCGTGAATGCCGCGATGATCCTGTCCGGCATGGGTGTGTTTGACGCGCTCAAGAACCCGAACGCCAAGATCTTCGCGGGCTTCTACGCGCTGATGTCAGGTCTCATCATTCTGGTGGCGACAACCTTCATGCTGGCGCCGGTCTTCCACCGGGTCCTGCATCGTTTCCATGTCGATGATCGGCCGGAGCAGGACTGAGAGCGGCCGTTTCCCCGCCGGCTACTTTCGCTTCTTCGCCGTGCTTTTCTTGGCGGCGCGGGTCGGCAGGCGGCCGCGCCTGGTCTCTGCCAGCTCTTTCAATTCGGATTGCGTCATCGATCTGGCCATACTGCGCGAGGCGCCGCGCAGACTTGCCTTCGAACGCTCGCCGCGCTTCGCCGAAAGCGCTGCGCCCGCCGCCATCTGTTGCTTCTTTGATTTTGCCGGCATGTGATTGTCCCTTCGCTCCGTGGCCGCGCTATGGGGCGCGGCCGGTATGACGATCAACCGCAAGAACAATCGCAGGACAAGCGCCGGAGTTCCGCGATTGCGCCTGACCTATCGCCGGGACTCGCGTTTGACGGCGCTGACCTGCGTGGCGGTGGCATGGGGGCGGCGACGTTCTGCCGCCAAATGCGTCTTGGCGTCAAACGCCGAAGCATTGCATACAGGTATCACGGCAGCACCAGGGTGGAAGCGATCCATGAGCAGCGTGACGACAACCGATGGCAAGCCGCGCGGCGCGCTCACCGTGCGCGTGATCGCCATGCCGGCGGACACCAATGCCAACGGCGATATCTTCGGCGGCTGGGTGATCTCGGGGATGGATCAGGCCGGAGGAATTGCCGCGGTGGAACGCGCCAAGGGCCGCGCGGTGACGATCGCGATCGAGGCCATGACTTTCATCCGCCCGGTCCGGGTCGGTGACGTGCTGGAGGTTTACACGGAGATCGAGAAGGTCGGGCGGACCTCGATGAAAATCCATATCGAGGCTTGGGCGCGCCGTTTCATGACCCACCATCACGAGAAGGTCACGGACGCGAATTTCACCTTTGTCGCCATCGACGACGATGGCCGGCCGCGCGCCATCCCGCGCGACGTGGTGCAGGTCTGAACGAATCCGGATTTCATGCGTTAGCAGGCCCGTCATTCGGACTGCACGGTTCGTTGTATTCGTTACCCCCACCGGAATCGATAGATGGCCGAAACGCTGGTCCTTCTGAATGCCCGCGCGGGCGCGGTGATCGACACCGGCGCCGACCGCGTGCGCGACGCGCTTGTGTCCGCGTTGAAGGCGCGTTCCGAACGTGTGGAAATCAGGTTGGTGCGGCCCGGTTATCTGAAGAGCGAAATCGAGCGGGCCGCGCAAAGCGACATCTCCACCCTCATCGTGGGAGGCGGCGACGGATCGGTGAATTGCGCCGCGCATGCCCTGGCTGGCTCGTCCAAGACGCTCGGCGTCCTGCCGTTTGGCACCATGAATCTGTTCGCGCGCGATCTCAACATGCCGGCCAATATCGAGGGCGCCATGGAGGCGATCGGTGATGCGCGGCCGCGGCGTGTCGATCTCGCACGGGTCAATGGACGGTACTTCCATTCGCTGTCCGGGCTCGGATTTTTCAGCCAGATGGCGCGCGCGCGCGAGGAGGTGCGAGGGCACAGGTTCGGACGTTTGATCGGTGTCGGCATCGCGGCGCTTCGCGCGTTGCGCCGCACCAGCCCCTTCACGCTCGACATCCGGACCGAGAGCAGGCGCGAACAGGTTGAGGCGGTCGCGGTGCTTGTCACCAACAACCGTTTCGGACCGGACTGGCGGCGGCCGGTGCTCGACGAGGGCCTGCTCGAAATCCACATTGCCGAGCATGCCGGCGCCCTGTCCAAGCTGAAGGCGAGCGCCAATCTGCTCGCCGGAACCTGGCGCAACGACGATGACACTGATGGCATTCGCTCGATCGTGGCGCGCCATCTTGCGATCGGACGAACGCGGCGCCGGACCTTCGCTGCGACCGACGGAGAGCTCCGGCGCGAACACGTTCCGATGCGATACGAGATTCGGCCGGGCGCACTCACTGTGCTGTCGTTGTAAGGCGAAATCTTCGGTTCGATCGCGTTATTGTCGGCTGTCATCGGCAGCGAAAGCGGGCGATCCAGTCAACATGCGTAATGCAACTGGATGCCCCGCTTTCGCGGACGATGACGCGCATTGCCATGGTCTTCCGGGTTTCCATCGTCACGGAAGCAAATCGTCGGGTATCAGGTCTGGTTCGTAAGGGCGCGGCCGGTTGCGCGTCCAGGTTTTCCAGCCGGCATAGGCGAGCACCCATGCTCCCGCCGCGACACCGAGCGTGTGCCACGACGGCGCGATGAAGATCAGAACGAATGGCAGCACGCCGAAGATTGCGGCGCCCACCAGCATCGCCGCGCTGACGATCATGTGCCGTGTGTCGCTCAACCCGCCTCGAAACGCGATGCGCGCGCGCTCAGCCTGTGGGATGCGCCGGTGCAGGTCGCGCACAAAGGCGTGGTAGGCGTAGCGCTGTGCGTCGTCGGTGCGCAGATGGCTGTCGCCGCTCAGAACCGTCAGCTTGCGCCAGCGCCGGAATCCGATCTGGCAGATGCCGAGCGGCGTCTCGCCGGCCTTTGCGAACGCCGTGTGCAGCCGGATCGCACGAATTTCCGAAAACCGGATCGTGCGTGTTTCCCGCTCGCTTGTGAACGTGACGCCGCCGTCGTCGAGTTTCAATCCGCGCGTCTCGATCGACCACGCAAAGCCGCCATCGCCGTCGCGGAAATAGAGCGGATACTCGGCGGGCGGCGCGCTTGCTGTCATCGCATTCAGCTTATCCCGCCTGCGGGTGTGTGCGAAAGTTCCGATCTTGCAATCCGGGCGCGCCTCACCATTTCAGGCGCGCCATGAACGCAACCTTCGCGCATAGCGCCCGCAGCGCTCGCTTTTCCCGCTCCGCGACGCGCGCCGAGCGCATCGCCCGCATCGACAGGCTGGCGACGCTGCTCGACACGCGCTTCGTGATTCCGTTCACGAAGTTTCGTTTCGGCGCCGACAGCCTGATTGGTCTGGCGCCGGGCCTGGGCGATGTCGTGACGACGGCGCTGTCGCTCTACATCGTCTACGAGGCGCATAGGCTCGGCGCGCCGAAAGTCGTACTTGGGCGCATGCTCGGCAATGTTGCGGTCGATGGTCTGATCGGCGCGGTGCCGATTGCCGGCGACGTGTTCGACGTGCTCTGGCGCGCGAACCGCCGCAACGTCCGTATCCTGCGCGATCATCTCGATCGGACCGGGCGATAACGCCCGTCCCTCCCTGAAGGAAGGGGAGGGGACGGGAAAAAAACCTGTGCTACACACCTCCCGCAAATTCATGCTGGGGGAAACCATGCTCAAGAAACCTGCCTGCCCGGTCATCGCCGTCGAGGAGCATTATTGGGACGAGGAATTGTCCGCGACCTATGTCGGCCTTGGCCGCGCCACGCACAATCCGGAGCAGGAAAAGCGCCTGCGCGATCTCGGCGAACTCCGCATCCGTGAGATGGACGAAGCCGGCATCGACATGCAGGTGATCTCGCACGGCTCGCCGTCGGCGCAGCAGCTCACCGGCCCCGATGGCATCTCGCTGACCAGGCGCGTCAACGATCGTCTGGCTGCAGCGATCGCCAGGCATCCGACGCGCTTCGCCGGCTTCTGTGCGCTTCCCACATCCGATCCGCAGGCCGCGGCGGCCGAGCTTGAGCGCTGCATCAAGGACGGCTTCAAAGGCGCGATGATCCACGGCCTCGCCAATGGCATATGGCTTGACGACAAGGTGCTGCGCCCGATCTTTGCCGAAGCCGAACGGCTTGATGTGCCGATCTACCTGCATCCGTCAGTTCCGATGCAGGTGGTGATGGATGCCTATTACAAGGAATACATCAAGGACTACCCGATGGTGGTGCGAGCCGCCTGGGGCTTCACGGTCGAAACCGCGACGGTTGCGATCCGCATGATCCTCTCCGGAATGTTTCAGGAGCATCCGAAGCTGAAGATCATCCTGGGCCACCTCGGCGAGACGCTGCCGTTTCTGGTCTGGCGCATCGATCAGGCGCTGGCGCGGCCGGGACAGAAATCGCTGAGCTTCCGCGATGTGTTCTGCAAGAATTTCTATGTCACCACGTCGGGCTTTTTCTCCAACCCCGCACTGCTCTGCACGGTAATGGAAATGGGCGTCGATCGTATTCTGTTCGCTGTGGACTGGCCGTTCGTGATGAACCCGCCCGGCACCGCATGGGTCGACACCATTCCGCTTTCGGACGAGGACAAGGTGAAGATCCTGTCCGGTAACGCCAAGAAGCTTTTGAAGATGTAAGGGCGCTGCGAGCGCATGGACGGCGGGTGAGGCGAAGCCATAACCCGTCATGCGTCTGCACCCGTGCATCACGCGAGCCACATGTGTTCAGCGCGTTTTTTGCGCTCGCGTGGAGAATAAGGCTGTGCGCCTTAATTCGATGGACGGCCCGAATTAACTGGTATTGGCTGCGGATTGGGTCCATGGTCAAAAACATGGATGTAGCGTGCAGCCACGCGATTCGGCCTTTGCCGGCGGGTTGCAGTTCGGACGATGTCCTCGCCATCTTCGTCCATCGTTGCTTGTTGGCTTGCCATCGTCGTCATAGGCCGCCGCTGCGATCAGCCATGCGCGATGGGAACAAAAATGCCGATCACCTTTCCTAATCCTAGCCGATCTTATGATGCGAGCATCGCTGCGGTGCGCTTCTGGGGATACGACAGCGCGATGGAGGCATCGTTTTTCGTTTCCGTCACGGCGCTGCAATCGATCGCACCACGTATGACCAGCGACGAAGCCTCCATCCTCAATGCATTCGACGATCATCGCGATCGCATCTGCGATACCGCGGCCCGTGTCTATGCGCGCGGACACAAGGGCTCCTACAATCTCACCCGGTCGGATTTCTGACCCGATATCACGGAGAACGACCTTGGCCGACAATCCGATCCAGTCGCGTTATGTGGCCTTTTTCGAAAGCGACTTCATGCCGTTCGTCCGGCAGGACCAGACGCAGGGCGCACCCGAACGCCTCGCCTATGCGAGCGAATACACCGCCTATCAGATGGGCGAGATCAACAAGAAGCTGGGCCGGCTGATCGAACTGATTGGGCAGCCGGCGGCAGATGGAGATGCGTCATGACGGACCGCGTGCATCAATTCAAGGTCGGCGACTGGGTCGACATCGTCCCGTCCACGCTGCGGTCCGCGGCGCCCGGCCGCTACAAGATCGTGCGGCTCATACCCTGCGACTTCAACGACCCGCGCTATTGCATCCGTTCAGCGGATGAGAAGCACGATCGTGTGTTGCCGGAGCATGATCTGCGCCGCGTTGAAGAGGTGGTGGTTTGAGGCCCGGGCATTCGGCATGGCCATATACCGCGGCATCGAATACCGAATCGTGATGCGGCCTGGGCGCGATGCCTGGGCATGGACGATCTTTCCGCCGGTCGGAAAAGCCATTGCCGGTAGTATCGACGGCCCGCGCGATCGCGCAGTCACCGCCGCGATGAATGCCATTGTCCGTGTGCAGAAACTTCGCCCGATGAGCGCGACGTGATGCGTCCCTGACCGCTTACCGTGCGGTCATTTATGGCACGTCGTCATCCGCAGCGATGCCGCCTTCCGATTCCAGGCGGCTGATCTGTTTCACATCCTGCCGCGAAAATTTCAGCCGCACGCCGGCGCCGAGACCATTGCCTTCGGGAATGAAGATGGCACCGAAGCTTTCAAGCGCGGTGCGGACGGCGTCCGTGCGCGCGTCATCCGGCAGCAGGGCGGCTCCATAGGCTTCCATGCGCTTCAGTTCCGCAATCGAAATGTGCGCCCTGTTGGCAAGGTTTTTCTGGCTGATATCCGCCATCGCGCGCGCGGCTGCGATCTGGCGTCCGCTTGTTTCGGGCATTCCGAGCACTCCGTTGACAGCGGCATCATAGGCGCTTGATAAATTGCATCTACAAGACTATATTCCTAATAAC
>CAZIKZ010000226.1:0-7493 GCA_964539845.1 uncultured Hyphomicrobiales bacterium | reverse complement strand
TCAGCACCGCGGTCTGGATCGTCATGTGCAGCGAGCCGGCGATGCGCGCGCCCTTGAGCGGCTGCTTCGGGCCGTATTCTTCGCGCGTGGCCATCAGGCCCGGCATTTCGGTCTCGGCGAGCGAGATTTCCTTGCGGCCGAAATCGGCAAGTCCGATGTCGGCGACGATGTAATCCGAAAAGCCGGACTTCTTGGCGATTGCTGAGGTCATGACGCTCCCTTGACGCTGTGTCTTGCGGTGGAATGTGACGAAAAGCGGAATGCGGCCGTAGACCGGCCGCGGGTTCGGGCGCGGCTATAGCAGGCTGCGGACGGGCGCGCAATCAGGATATAAAGATTTCTTTATGTGCGGCGCAGTTCGAGACTTGACTCGAACGACATCATGTAACAAATAAAGTTACATGAGATACGACAGCCGATTGTCCGGCATCCTTCATGCGCTGCTGCACATGGCCGAAATGGATCGCCCGGCCACGTCCGAGATGCTCGCAAAGGCGATGTGCACCAATCCGGTCGTCGTGCGTCGGATCATGGCTGGTCTCCGGGAACAGGGCCTCGTGCGATCCGAAAAGGGCCATGGCGGCGGCTGGACGCTGGCCTGCGACCTGTCGAAGGTGACGCTGCGCAACATCTACGATGCGCTCGGCTGCCCGTCCCTCCTTGCCGTCAGCAACCGCAGCGACGCACCGCAATGCCTGGTGGAGCAGGCGGTGAATGCGTCACTCAACAACGCCTTCCGCGATGCGGAAGCGCTGCTACTCGCGCGCCTTGAAAGCGTGACGCTCGCGGCGCTCAGCGCCGATTTCCGCGCGCGACTCGCCTTGCGGGGCGAGACGCATGACGCCGCGCCTGCATCGTGAGATCGGACTCTGATTCATGACAAAACATCTCGACCCATTCTCAGACCCGAAAGCGGTCGCACGCTATACCGAAGGACCACCGCGTTTCGTACCGGGCTTTGCCGACCTGCATCGTATGACGAGCATCCTGCTGGCGGAACGCGCACCGGTCGATGCGCGCATTCTTGTTCTGGGCGCAGGCGGCGGTCTCGAATTAAAGGCGCTCGCGGACAATCATGCCGGCTGGACATTCGACGGCGTCGATCCGGCGCCGGAGATGCTCGGGCTTGCGCGGCAAACGCTCGGGCCACACGCGTCGCGCGCGCGTCTGCATGAGGGCCTGATCGATGACGCACCCGACGGACCATTCGATGCGGCGACCTGCCTGCTGACGCTCCATTTCCTGCCGGCTGACGAGCGAACACGCACGGTACAAGAAATCCGGCGACGGCTGAAGCCCGGGGCGCCGTTTGTCGCCGCTCATTCCAGCTTTCCGCAGCACGAAGACGAGCGCGCGCAATGGCTCAAGCGCTACGCCGCCTTTGCGCTTGGCTCGGGAGCCGATCCCACGCAAACGGAAAAGATGCGTGCGGCGGTCGAAGCGCATTTGAGCCTGTTCAGCCCGGAGCAGGACGAAGCGATCCTGCGAGAGGCGGGATTCTCGAACGTGAGTCTATTCTATGCCGCCTTCACCTGGCGCGGCTGGATCGGGTACGCGTAAACTTTGACTAGCGTTTGCGGACCGCTCCGGCGGACGTGAACCAGTCGCCCTGCGGTTCCTGCTTTTTCGGCCCGCGGGACGACTTTCCCGTCTTCCCGGATTTGGCGGGTTTGGCAGATTTTGCGGCCGGTTCCGCCTCCCCGCGCACCAACTGCCGCAAATGCTGCCGCCGCCATTCGGGGCTGGATGTCTTCAACTCCGGATGATGGCGGTCGAGACGCGTCACGAGCGTCTTCAGTTCCGCATCCTTCATCCCGTCGACGAGGAGCCCGAACGTCTGTTTGCTCAGCGCCTTGCGGACGCTGCGCAACTCGGGAAGGCCCACCGCCTTTCCCTTCAGATATCTGGTCAGCGCGGCGCGCGCGGATTTGGATGCTTCCGCACGCAGCGATGCAAATGTCTCGGGACTTTCTGCAATCGCATGCCAGGCTTCGAAGCCGTCAAACTCAAGAGCCATGAAGGGTCTCCCTCACCTCTCTGACGAGGTCTGCGAGCATGATGTCGCTTCCGTCCCGCCACTTCTGCGAAAAGGTCGGATGCGTGTCGATCTTGCCGAGCGCCTCGGCGATGGCGGCGCGCTCCAGAATCTCGGTCCTGAACACGGAGAATTTCGCGTTGTCTTTCGCCGCTTCGGCGCGAAGCCGTTCGCTGGTTCTATCATGCTCCCTGATCGGCCGCCGCCGCGTGACCAGGACATGCGGCGGCTTTTTCGGCTTCTTCAGATTGCTCTGGTCGGCAATCGGCCCGCTCCAGAGATTGCTGCAGAAGGAGTTGAGACCATAGGTCGACAGGAAATCGGGGATCGTCGGCACGATCACGAGATTGGCCAGACGGATGCTCACTTCCGTCATCACCGAAATGCCGGGCGCGCAATCGAACAGGATGTACTGGTACGACTTGCGCATCCGCCTCAGCTCTTCCCTGATAATGGTGTGAAGTGCCTCGACGATGCGATCGAGCGCCATCCCTGTCTTGGTCAGCGTGAAGATCAGATTGCGCTCGACCAGCCGCAATTCCGAGCTCGAGGCCAGCAGTGACAGCGGCAATTGTCTGCCGAGATGGGTGACGTTGCTGATATTGGTGCGGATCCGCGATTCCAGGGTCGCGTCCTGTTGCCGCTTCATGAAGCGGTCTTCGATGAACGCATCAATGGTGTGGCCGTCTTCGATGATCGTTCGGAGAAACTGGTCGCCGGCGAGACAGATCGAGGCATTGGCCTGCGGATCGAGGTCGACGACCAGCGTTTCCGCGCCCTTTGCCGCAAGTCCCTCCGCCAGACCGATAACGGTCGCGGTCTTGCCGACGCCGCCCTTCATGTTGGCGACCGCGATGACCTTGCCCTTCATGCCGGCACACCATTCAGCAGCGAGCGGATCTGCTTGCGCTGCGCATCGTGCAGGCGTTCGTCGAGGAAAACATCGATCTCGGCGGCAGGCGTCAATTTGCGCGCGGGCTCGACCAGAATCTCCCAGGTCTCGAAGCGTTGTGGGTCACGGGCGCGAATGAAGCCGATATCGTGCTGGCTGCATTGCTTTTCGATACTCGGCAGCTTCTTTTCGAATTTCGATCCGCCCGGAAGATGCCAGACGAGATAGCCGAAATTGGTGAAGCGGGTCTGCGCCAATGCCTCGTAAACGGCGAGATCGGAAGCACCGCCGCTTTCGGTTTTCAGTTCGAAGCTGTGCACGTCGAACTCGATCCCGGGAAGGAGTTTGAACTGTTTGACGCTGACGAGCGTGAAGTCAGGCCGCGCCCATTGTACGCCGGTCTTGCCGATACTCGATGTGTCGTAGGTCAGGCATGTCGCGCCGCGCAGGATACCGAGGTCCTGCTGGATCGGACCGTTCAGATAGCCCTTCAGGCAAGGCATCAGCCGGGCCTCAGTCCAGGCACCGGATGGCTGTTCCTGCCTGGCGGGCCGCGTGGCGCTGCGCGGCTTCAGGAAGACCTGGCCGCCCTGCCCCGGCTTCAATCCGACCTGGCCGCGATCGGTCATCCGCTGGAGGGCATCGCGGTAGCGTGTTTCGTCAATGTCGGCCGACAGCGCGCGCGCCAGCATCACGCGCATGACGCGGTTGGGTACCGGTGCGCCGTCTTCCGGCAGCAGCACCAGCATCTGCTTGACGATGTCCTCGACCGATACCGGCACGCCCCATCATGCCGACGCGAAGCTGCGCGGCCCTCCCGCCCGGCATTATGACGCGAATATGCGCCACATTCTACTATTGATTGCAGAGGCCGCGTGGACGCCGCGGGGCTATTTTTCAGAGTTCAATGGCTTGTCGAAAATCGACGGCTTCGTGAGCACGGAAGGCTTTGGCATCACCGGCGCAGCCGCCGATGCAGGGGCCGGAGCCGATGCAGGCGCTGGAGCGGACGTGGATGTCGGCTTCAGCAGCCCCGCCTGTTGCAGCGCGTTTGCGGTCTGCTGCATCTTGTTGATCAGCTCGATCGCGGCATTGACCGGCAGCACCAGCCGGCAGGCCGGATAGCGGCGGCCCGTCAGCTGCTGATCCGGCTTCACGTCATCCATCCGCGTGATGCCGAATTCGATGCGCATGGTCTGGCCGTCGAACAGCACGTTGTTGATCGAATCGGCGAAGGTCTCGCTGCATTCCGGCTGATCGACGTAGCGGATCGTGGCGGCTTGCGGCTTGCCGGCCTTCTGGTTTGCAGCGCTGTCCATGGTGTCGCTCCCTTCAGTCATGACGGAATGAGCGGTTGCTGCGACAATGCCGGCTCGCGCGGCTGACCTAATCGTCTTCGTCGAAACGTCCGCCAATCAAACTTTCGATCGCATCCATGACGGCGGCCGCATCCTTGCCGCTCGCCTCAACCTTGATGCTTGAGCCGGGACCAGCGCCCAGCATCATCAATCCCATGATGGAGGTGCCGCCGACCGTCTCGCCGCCGCGGGTGACCTTCACGTCGGCGTCGAAACGCTCGACCGTCTGCACGAGTTTCGCAGACGCCCGCGCGTGCAATCCCTTCTTGTTGCAAATTTCAAGCACGCGGACGATCGCGCCGTCGGCGGTCATTTTCCGGCGAGCACCCGGCTGGCGATGGTCACGTATTTGCGGCCGGCATCCTGCGCGGCGGTAACCGCTTCGGGCAACGGCTGATCGCCGCGCACCTTGGCGAGCTTGACCAGCATCGGCAGGTTGATGCCCGCAACCACCTCGACCTTGGGTCGACTCATGCAGGAAATCGCCAGATTTGATGGAGTTCCGCCGAACATGTCGGTCAGGATAGCAACACCGTCACCGGTGTCGACGCGCTTCACCGCTTCGATAATGTCCTTGCGGCGCTGCTCGACGTCATCGTCGGGCCCAATCGTAATGGCTTCGATCTGCTTTTGCGGACCGACCACATGCTCAAGCGCCGAGCGGAATTCCACGGCTAGACGACCGTGGGTGACGAGAACAAGGCCGATCATCAAGGACTCCGGCGGGCGCTTTTTGCTTTGCGTGCGCCGCACGAAAGGGCGTTCATCTTGACCATCCGAAAACCCAATGCAAGGCCCGCCAAGGCGTTTTCAGGGGGTCATATCGCATCGCGGTAAATAGGATCGCCGCCAGATTTTGCGAGGGGTGACCCCAATAACCCTACCGATTCAGGTATTCTGCAGGCTCGCGACGTCTTCGCCATGCCTCAGGAAGGCAAGCAATCGGGCATGGGACGGGGGCCCCGGTGCGACCGGAAGCCGCGCAAGGCGGACCCCCTCGATCACGGTCGTAAGGTCTCCGGGATCCGGCAGCCGTACCGAATCTCCTGTCTGGAGATCGACAACGACATGCGCCACCGCCACCGGCTCGAACGGAACGCGGGCAATACCGACCCCGCGAATCTCGATCAGACCCTGCAAAGCCGTCGCCGGCCGCATGAGCAAGCGTCCATGCACGGCCTCAAGATGGATGCGGTCATCGCCGATCAGGCATGCAAAAGCGTCGCCCGCGGCTTGCAGAAGCGATAACGCGAGGGCCGACTTGCCTGCCCCGGACGGGCCGCGGATCAGGATGCCGCGATGGCCGAACAGCACGGCCGAAGCATGAACGGTCGGCGCTGTCATGGATGCGCGATGCCCCGCGGATCAGGCCGCAGGCAGTTGCACGACAAAACGCGCGCCGAGAATCAGCGGTTCGGCGCCATCGTGAGTTGGCACACCAAGCCGATTTTCCGCCCAGACCTTTCCGCCATGCGCCTCGATGATCTGCCTGGAAATCGACAGGCCAAGGCCGGAATTGTTGCCGAAGCCCTGATGTGGCCGATCGGTATAGAAGCGCTCGAAGATCTTCTGCATTGCATCCGGCCTGATACCGGGACCGTCGTCATCGACAATGATCTCGACGGTATTTCGCACCCGCCGCGCAACGACACGCACAGTGCCGCCGGGCGCGGAGAACGACCGCGCATTCGCAATCAGGTTATCGATCACCTGCCCGATGCGTGAATCGTGGCCGGGCACGACGAAGGCCTGCGGTCCGCCGCCCTCGAACGATAGTGCGACTTGCACGCCGTCGTCCTGTCGAACCTCATTGGCAACCGTAACCACCGTCGTCAGCAGCGTGTGCAGATTGACCGGAGCCGATTCATGGCGCTGCAATTCGGCGTCGAGACGGCTCGCATCGGAAATGTCGGAGATCAGCCGGTCGAGACGGCTCACGTCATGCTGAATCACCGCGAACAGGCGCTCCTTGCTCTCCTGCGTCCTTGCAAGAGGAATGGTCTCGACCGCCGAACGCAGCGAGGTCAGCGGGTTTTTCAATTCATGCGCGACGTCGGCGGCGAAGCTCTCGATGGCCTCGATGCGGCTGTAGAGCACGTTGGTCATTTCACGCAACGTGCCCGAGAGATCGCCGATCTCATCGCGCCGGTGGGTGAAATCCGGAATCTCGACACGCGAGCGCACGCGCCGGCGGACCCGTTCGGCGGCATCCGCCAGACGCCGCACCGGCCCCGCAATAGTACGGGCGAGAAACATCGACAGCAGCGTCATCACCACCGCCGCGACCAGAAACACTTTCAGGATCGCGAGCCGTTCGGCCGAAACGCTGTCCTCGATATCGGCGCCCTGGGTCGACAACAGCAATACACCGCGCACGGCGCGGAAACGCTGCACCGGCGTCGCGACCGATACGATCACTTCGCCGCGGGTGTTCATGCGAACGATCGAACTCGTTGAACCCGTCAGCGCTGCGACGACTTCGGGATAGCCCTTGCCGTTCTGGGATCCGAGTTCGTGATAGATCGGCAGATCGCCGCGCGTCAGCCGCTTCTGGATCGATATCCATTGCCGTTCGAAGAAGCCCGGCCGTTCCGCCTCCGGCGTCGGCAGATCGAACCGCAACACATCGCCGCGGCCATAGAGATTGCGGCTGTCGAGCAGCAGAACGCCTTCGCGGTCATAGATGCGGGCGCGCGTATTGGTGGGCGAGATCAGCCGCCGCAGCACCGGCGCCACCTGCTCCGGATTGATCGGGAATTCGAGCGTCGCGTCGTCGGGCCCGTAGGTCTCGCCCAGTTGCAATTCGAGCAGGCGGTCGGGGTCGATGGTGATCGCATCGGTCTCGACGGCCGCTGATGCAGCGATAGCGCCGGCGATAATTTCCGACTGCACCTGAAGGCTGCGGATGCGCGCTTCGATGAAGAATTGCCGCGACTGCGACAAATACAGAATGCCGATGAACAGCGCGGCAAGGCTCGCGACATTGAGGAAGACGATTCGCCGCGTCAGGCTCGACGAGCCCTGATTGACGAAATACTCCCAATAGTCGGTGAGCCTGCGGAAGATGCCGCGGCCGGCCGGACGCGGTTCCGCGTCGCCAGCCACACGTTCCTCGGCCGGGCCTTCCGGTGTCAGCTGTTTGGTCCGATCGAGCACGTCACCTGCGCCCTGGGCTTCGTCCCCCCGCCGACAACATGCCAGCGGGGCA
>CAZIKZ010000225.1:0-7503 GCA_964539845.1 uncultured Hyphomicrobiales bacterium | reverse complement strand
TGATCAGCACCCAGTATGAGACGTTGCCGACGCAGCTGCCGATCCAGTAGCCCAGCGCCGACAGAAAGCCCGGATAGTCGCCAAACCCCGCCTTGGCATAGGCATAGACGCCGGCATCGATTTCAGGCTTGCGCTCGGCGAGCAACTGAAAGACCCGCGCCAGCGTGTACATGCCGCCAGCCGCGATAATCCAGGCGATGATGGCGCCGAACGGGCCGGTCGCGAGCGCAAAAGTGCGAGGCAGGGAGAAGATGCCGGACCCGACCATCGATCCGACAACCATGCCGGTCAAAGCAAACAGCGATAGCTTCTGAACGGAATTCGCGGTCATCTCAGATATCTCCCCCGGTCGGGGAGCGGAGACGATGCTTCGGACTCGCAAGCCAGCGTGTCAGTTTGTCCCTGCGAGGGAAAAACCAGAAGCAACCGCCCGGCAGCCCCGGCGCAAATCATGCGCAGTATTCAAGTTCTATCCACCCCTAGAAATGGCTCAGAATCCCGCTGTCATGCAACCCGTCCCGATTTTGGCGAGCGTGCGTCGCAGCAATCGCGTCTGTTTTTTTCGGGGCACGGCGAACAGCCGCGCTCACGCGCCGCGCTGACGTTATGTCTCAGGTCAACGTATTGGACGCGCCATGGACGGACGGTTGGACGGACGGTGTCAGCAGGTCGGCGAACCGCTGCATTCTCGGCTCTCCTGACCGCGGCCAGATCGCGGACAAGGGCATGCCGGCCATGGCCGCTAATTTGACGTCGCTCGGGCTGTGACCAAACTCGCGGCGGAACGCGCGGCTGAAGCTTGAGGCATCGCCGAAGCAAAGTCTTGCGGCAAGCAAGCCGACCGATTGCGTATTCTCGGAATCCGACAGTATCGCGTGAGCAAGTTGCAGGCGCTGGCTCTGGATATAGCGCAGGACGCCACCCGAATATTCGAACAGTCGGTAAAGCTGCGACCGTGAGATGCCGGCCGACTTGCAGATCGACCCAGGCGAAAGCATAGGGGATTGCAGATTCGATTGGATGAGGCGGCAGATGCGTTCGCGCCGGCTATAGTCGATCTCGTCGGCGGCAACTTCCATCCGCTCTGCCGACGGCACGACACAGGCCGCGATCATGCCGCGAACGGCGGTTGTCAGGCGCGGCAGATCTTCCGCCGAAATCGAATCCAGACGGTCTTCGAGAAAGAGAAGATAATCGCCGAGCATCTTTCCCAGCGGGGTGCTCAGGATTGTGCTGCGCGTGGCGTCGAGCATCGGTGCGATGTCCCGAAACATGTCACGCGGAATCAGGAGTTGAATCCGGTCGATAGCGCTTCTCTCGCTTGCCGTCCGGTCGCCGAGGGACCAGAGAAACGGCACGCCCGCGGCTGCCTGGAGCGTCACCTTCTCTGTCACGATGGTCGTATGCCCCCGTCTATTGTAGGCGATCACCCAGTGATCGACTGGCGCGCGAGAGATATTGAGCTTATCGCGCCGGACACGCGTTGCCGGCGCCGAGGCGCGGCTCAGCAATATCCCGCCGATGTCCCAGACCTTGTTTTCCGCCCGGAATTGAGCATCCGGGTCGGTGGCTCCGGAAACATCGAAGACGGGATGAAACCACGCGCGCCATGCATCGATTTGCTGCGCGGCGCTCCCCGCATCTGTCTTGAAAACGAACGGCGCTAAGGACTTGTCACGCATGATGGACCCGGACTGCTACTGGCCATCGTATCATAGGCGCTCTCGAGCGCAGAATCCGCAAAACGCGGGACCGGTCGCGAACGGGCACTTACATCTTCGGCCAAGTAGACCATCTCTACCGTAGCTTGATACCCAGAGTATCGATGAGCTTCCGCGTCCGGTCCACCTCGGACAACCAGAATGCGCTAAACTCGTCGATGCTGGTGGGCATTGGATCGATCGCAAGATCGGCAAACCTCTTACGAATGGCCGGATCGGCCAGCGCAGCCGTGACCTCGCGGTTGAGCCTTTGAACGATTGCGACCGGCACATCCCTTACGACGCCGATTCCTGTCCACACGCCCATCTCATAACCGGGCAACGTGTCCGCCGCCGCCGGGATGTCCGGCAGGATTTTCAAGCGATTGGCCGCCGTCACCGCAAGCCCTCGAAACGTCCCTTCTCTGAGGTGAGGCAGCGAACTTGCTACTGTGTCGAACACAACCTGAATGTGCTGGCCGAGCAGATCGGCGACCAGCGGTGCGCCGCCGCGGTAGGGAACGTGCACGACGTCAATGCCGGCGGCATGACTGAAAGCCTGCGCCGCCAATTGACTCTGCGTGCCGACTCCATAGGAGCCGATCCTCAGTTTGCCGGGGTTGGCTCTCGCATCATCGATCAGATCGGCAAGGGTCACATACGGAGCGGACGCATGGACAGCGATCACAAACGCGGTGCGCGTGAGACCCGCAATCGGCAAGAGTATGGATGATTGATCATGACCATGGCTCACAGCATGCACCACCGTGCTGCTGCCGAGCATCAGCATTGTATAACCGTCAGGCGGCGCACTCAGAAGGGTTGATGTTGCAAGACTGGTCCCGGCGCCCGGCTTGTTTTCCACGAAGACATGCTGACCCATCTGCTCCGACATCCGCGCCGCAATAAGCCTCGCAATGAGGTCCGCGGCTCCTCCCGCAGGATAGCCGACGATCCAGCGCACGGGGCGCGTCGGATAATCTGCGGCCAACAGCGGTGACGAGACCGTCAGCGCGGCGGCAAATGTCAGTCCTTCAAGAAGTCTGCGGCGGTCGATGGGCATCATGGGTGCGACAGTCTATCAGTGCGAACACGCCGTGACAGCGCGATTCAGATCAGATGCCATTCGGCGACAAGGGGCGGGAGCGGCGGTGAGCCAGCAAACGAGTCGCGGCGGATCAGCTAGGCGACCGCGACCCGCGCACCGGGACGCCCTGCACGCAGAAGCCAGAGCGCGATCGACAGATTGAGCAGATTCCAGAGCAGACCGTTCAGGAAGGCCGCGCGGTATGAGCCCGTGAGGTCGAAAATGTAGCCGGACATCCACCCACCCAACGCCATCCCGAACACGGTCGCCATGATGACCGTGCCGAGTCGCGCGCCAGCCTCCTGAGGCGGGAAATATTCGCGAACGATCACTGCATAGCTCGGCACGATCCCGCCCTGAAACAGACCGAACAGGATCGAGATCACGTAGAGCGACGTCAGGCCGTCGAACAGGAAGTAGAGGAAGAGCGCGACCGCCTGCATGACCGAGCCGATCAGCAGCGTAACGACCCCGCCGAAGCGGTCAGCGATGAAGCCCGAGCCGACACGGCTGATGATGCCGAAGGCAAGCATCAGCGACAGCATCTCGGCGCCGCGCGCGACGCCGTAACCAAGATCGCCGCAATAAGCGACGATATGAACTTGTGGCATCGCCATTGCGACACAACAGGCAATGCCGGCGATGCACAGCAGGACGAACAGCGTATTCTGCGACACGCCGATGTTCGGGGCGGCGAAGGCGCGCGCCTGCGCGCTGCCGTTAGCATGGACATCCGTCCGTCGGAGGAACATCACCGACAGCGGCAGCATGGCGAGCACACAGAATATGCCGATGCCGACATGGGTCGCGCGCCAGCCGTCGGATGCGATGAAATGCTGCATCAGCGGCGGCCAGATCGCTCCGGCGACATAGTTGCCGGAAGCGGCGATCGCGATTGCAATCCCGCGACGTTTCTCGAACCAGTGTGACAGGTCGGCGATCAGGGGACCGAACGAGGCGGCGCTGCCAAACCCGATCAGAAGATGCGCCGCAGAGAGCAGCCACAGCGTCGGCGCGAAGGCCGCGCTGACATAGCCGATACCGAGTGAGGCGATACTGAGCAGGATCGGCGTGATGATTCCGAACCGGTCCGCAAGCCGGCCGAGGATCAGGTTGCCGACCGCGAAACCCACCATCGCGACGGTGTAGGGCACGGAGGCATCCGCGCGGGTCGCAGCGAACTCCGCCTGCACCGCAGGCAACGCGACGACATAGGACCACATGCCGACGCTACCGACCGTTCCAAGCAAAAGCGCCACGCCCAGCCGCAGCCAGGCATAGGGCGAATCGACGAGGCTGGGGCGGCTTCCGGCAAGGCCGTCCATGTGAGCGTTCCGTTTTGTTTGCGCGGCACAGTGATGCGGCCGCCCGCTCACATCAAGCGAATTGAATGCAACCGACACATTCGCAATTCTGATAGGTCAGTCGAGCGAAATAACCTGTCCACCATCGGCGACAATGGTCGCGCCGGTTATGTAGGCGCCGGCGTTCGAGGCCAGCAGAAGAAGCGCGCCGTCGAGATCCCCCTCGTTGCCGAACCGCCCCATCGGGATCGCGCGCTTCATGTCGGCGCCTTTTTCGCTTTCAAGAAACGTGCGGTTGATGTCGGTCACAAACCAGCCAGGCGCGATCGCATTCACCCGTACGCCCTTGAAGGCGAGTTCGAGCGACAGTGCCTTGGTGAGTTGCACGACGCCGGCCTTCGCCACAGCATAGGCGGCCACCCCTTTTGATACGCCGAAAGCGAGCACCGAGGCGGTGTTCACGATCGAGCCCCTCACGCCAGCGGCAAGCATCCGGCGCGCGCCCTCTTGCGACCAAAAGAACACCGAATCGAGGTCGAGCGACAGAATCCGCCGCCACTCCTCTTCTGTCATGTCGAGCGCTCGCATCGATTGCGCCGCGCCGGCGTTGTTGACCAGGATCGTGGCTGTGCCGAAGGCGGTCTCGGTTTGATCGAAAGCCCGCAACATCGCCGTCCGATCGAGGACATCGGCTTCGACGGCGATTGCGCTGCCACCGGCTGCGGCGATCCGTTCGCGCACGGCGTCGAGCCGATCCTTCCGGCGCGCCACCAGCGCAACCCTGGCGCCGTTCGCCGCCAGCACCTGCGCAAAACGTGAGCCCAACCCGGATGACGCGCCGGTCACGAGCGCCACCTCACCTGTCAGATCGAAGAGCGTTCCGGCTTTCATGATCCACCATAGAGCGCGCGCGGCAGGGCTGTCGCCAGTTGCGGCACGAACCACAGCACAACCAGTGCAGCAAGCTGGATCGCGACGAACGGAATGATGCCGACATAGATGTGCCGCGTGGTGATTTCAGGCGGCGCCACACCGCGCAGAAAGAACAAGGTCGGGCCAAGCGGCGGATGGATATACGATGTCTGCAGGTTCATCGCCATCATGATGCCGAGCCAGACCGGATCAACGCCGGGCATGGCGAGCAGGATCGGCGCCACGATCGGCACGATCACAAAGATAATCTCGAACGCATCCATGACGAAGCCGAGGAAGAACATCGCGACCATGACCGCGAGAACCGCGCCGGCGGTGCCGCCCGGGAGATCGCTGAGCGCGCGATGCACGAGATCGTCGCCGCCAAAACCACGAAACACGAGACCGAACATCGTGGCGCCGATTAGAATGACGAAGATCATGCTGGTCATCTGCGCGGTCTTCATCACCGTCGCGACCAGCGCAGGCCATAACCTGCCCTGCCCGCGCAACGCCGCGAGAACGATGGCGCCGACCGCACCGACCGAAGCGGCCTCGGTCGGCGTCGCGATGCCAGCGAGGATCGATCCGAGAACCGCAAGGATCAGCGCGAGCGGGGCAACCAGCGCGGCCACAAGCCGGCGCAGCAGCGCAAACCCCTTCAGTGCGTCCGGATCAGGCGGCATTGCGGGTGCAGACTTCGGCGAGACGATCGCGACGACGATCACGTAGAGCATGTAGAGTGCGACCAGCACGAAGCCCGGCACCAGCGCGCCCGCGAACAGATCGCTGACGGTCACAGAGGCCGGCGCGAAGATGCCCTTCGACAATTGCGCGGCCTGATAAGCATTTCCGAGCTGGTCGCCGAGCAGAACCAGCACGGTCGCGGGCGGAAAGATCTGCGCAAGGGTCGCGGTCGCGGCGACGATGCCCGCCGCGAGCCGCGGATCGTAGCCGAAGCGCAGCATTGCCGGCAGCACGATCAGTCCCATGGTCGCGGTCGTGGCGCCGACCACGCCTTTTGCCGCCGCCAGCAATACGCCGACGATGATAACGGAAATCCCGAGACCGCCGCGTAGCGGACCGAACAGACGCCCCATGGTTTCGAGCAAATCTTCGGCGATCCGCGAACGCTCGAGCATCACGCCCATGAAGATGAAAAGCGGAATCGCGAGAAGGACCTCGTTGGTCATGACGCCAAAGATACGTTGGGGCAACGCACCGAGAAATCCGAACGAGAAAATATCAAGGATGCTGCCTGCAGCTGCAAACGCCAGCGACAAGCCACCGAGCGTGAAGGCTACCGGATACCCAGCAAACAGCGCGACGCAGATCGCAACGACGAGGAGGATCGCAAAGACTTCGGCCATCGGGTCAGGCTACAGTCTTGCTGGAGAGGAAGGACCAGGCTCGCAGCGCCTGCGCGCTCCCCTGCAAGATCAGCATCACTGCGAAGACCGGGATCAGGGTCTTGAGGACATACACCAGGGGCAGCCCGCTTGCCTCGCGCGATCCTTCCATCGTCGCCCATGACCGCATGACATAAGGCAGCGAGAAGAAAAGGATCGCTCCCGCAAACGGGATCAGCAGAAACAGCGCACCGCAGAGATCGACGATCGCCTTCCGGCGCGGACTTGCCGTCGCGTAGAAGATGTCGACCCGCACATGCCCCTCGTTCTTCAAAGTCCAGGCCGCGACCAGCAGAAACATCGCGGCATGGCTGTAGACGATGGATTCCTGCAGCCAGATCGAGCCGATCCCGAACAGATAGCGCAGCACAACCACCACAAATTGAATCGCAACCACAGCGAGGCACAGCCACGCCGCGGCGCGTCCGATCTTCGTATTCAGCCAGTCGATTGTGTCGGCGACAGTGAGCATGCGTCCGCGATCCGTTTCCGCGGACTATAGCGGCTACGCCCTACGTGAACATCCGCTCGCTGGCGATATAACCGGTCAGGAGTGCAATTCCGAACACAAGCACCAGCAGCGCGGCCGCAACCTCGAGGCCGCGCAGCACCAGCATGCCCGGACCCGGCCGGGCTGAGGCGAATTTCTGCGCAAGCCCACGTGCGCCGACCGCAAGGGTCGCGATTGTGGCGACGGTGATGGCCGTGCCAAGCCCCATGATGAAGGTCGCGGCGACGCCCGCCCAGAAAAGCCCCTGCGCCAGCGCGAAAACCAGCACGAGGATCGCTCCGGAACACGGCCGCAATCCTACCGCGACGATCGCCGAAAGTCCGCGCGTCCAGCCGCCCGGGCCCGCCAGCTCCTGCGGCTCCGGCGCGTGCGCATGGCCCCAGGCCGATGCATGGTCATCATGATCGTGGTCGTGGTGATGATGCCCGCTGCACGCCGCGCCGTGCTTGTGATCGTGGCCGTGATGCGCGTGCGCATGAATGTGGCCGGCATGATCATGTGCTTGATCGTTATGCGCATGGGCGCCGTCAGAGTGTGCGTGGCCATGATGGTCGTGCGCGTGATGGGCATGGCCATGCGC
>CAZIKZ010000224.1:0-7548 GCA_964539845.1 uncultured Hyphomicrobiales bacterium | reverse complement strand
ATGAACTTGGCCTGGGTCGCGACCAGCGGATAGCCGTCGAATTCGAACCTCTTGAGCAACTCGGCCTTGCTGACGCCGGAGGCTGCGGTGATCAGCATGGTCACGGAATGGTCGAACATCGCGAAGTAGCGCGGATAGAAAATGATCCCTGCGGGATCGCAATCGCCCCACTCGATCCTGACACTGCGGCTGTTGCTGAGCATTTCAAAAGGTCCCCGTCATTGCCGGGCTTGACCCGGCAATCCATCGCTTCGCGAAAAGCTATTCCTTCGATGGATGCGCGGGTCAAGCCCGCGCATGACAGGTCAGCGCGGCGCCATCCGCAGCGCGCCGTCGATGCGGATGGTTTCGCCGTTCATATAACCGTTCCGCACGATGAACATCGCGAGATCGGCATATTCCTCCGGCCGCCCCAGCCGCGGCGGGAAGGGCACCGAGGCCCCGAGGCTCTTCTGCGCCTCTTCCGGCAGCGCCGAAAGCATCGGCGTGTAGAAGATACCGGGGGCGATCGTCATCACGCGAATACCGAACTGCGCGAATTCGCGCGCCGCCGGCATGGTCAGCGCCACCACGCCGCCCTTCGATGACGAATAGGCGGCCTGGCCGATCTGTCCCTCGAAGGCCGCGACCGATGCGGTCGAGATGATGACGCCGCGTTCGCCACCATCCAGCGGTTCGGCCTTCGACAGAGCAGCCGCGAACAGCCGCATCATGTTGAAAGTGCCGATCAGGTTGATGTCGATCACCTTCTTGTAGTCGGCGAGCGGCATCGGCCCGTCGCGGCCGACGATGCGCTTCGGAGGGCCGACGCCGGCGCAATTCACCAGCACACGGCCGACGCCGTATTTCTTTTGCACTTCCGACAGTGCATCGATCGAACTCTGCTCGTCGGTGACGTCGCACTTCACCGCGATGCCACCGAGCTTGTCGGCCGCGTGCTGCGCGGCGGAGAGATTGATGTCGAGCAGCGCGATTTTTGCGCCCGCATTGACGAAGGCTTGCGCAGTCGCGGCCCCGAGCCCCGACGCGCCGCCGGTGATGATCGCTACTTGTCCGTTGATGTCCATGGATCCGGTCTCGAAATTGTTGGTCCGATCTCTCCCCCGCTCATTCCCGCGAAGGCGGGAATCCAGTCTTCTTTCGTGCTGGGTCCCCGCCTCCGCGGGGACGAGCGGAAGCTAGTTCTTCGCCGCGTCCGTATTCTCGATCAGCATCGCAATGCCCTGACCACCGCCGATGCACGCCGAGGAAATGCCGTAGCGAAGACCCTTGCGCTTGAGTTCGCGCGCGAGCGTGGTGGTGATGCGAATGCCGGTCGCGCCGAGCGGATGACCGATTGCGATGGCGCCGCCATTCACGTTCAGCTTGTCTTCGTCGATGCCGAGTTCACGTGCGCAAGCCATGACCTGCGCGCCGAAGGCCTCGTTGATCTCGATGCGGTCGATGTCGGAGAGCTTCAGCCCAGCGCGCTCCAGCACGGCCTTGATCGCCGGCACCGGTCCGATACCCATCACTTCCGGCGGCACGCCGACTGCGACCGACGCCAGGATCCGCGCGAGCGGCGTCTTGCCGTTCTTCTTCAGATAGTTCGAGTTGGCGACCAGCGCGGCCGCGGCGCCATCGACGATGGCCGAGGAATTGCCGCCGGTCTGCACGCCGCCGAAGGCGGGCGGAATTTTCGAGAGCGTATCGGTCGGCGAGGGCCGCACATGGGTGTCGGTCTTCACTTCGGGTGTCTTGCGCGACAGCCTGATGCCGCGCGATTCATAACCGGGCAACTCGAAGGTCTCGGTCGTGACCGGCACGATCTCGCCGTCGAGAAAGCCGTCCTTCTGCGCGGCGAGCGCGCGGTCGAAGGAACGCGCGGCGAAATCGTCCACTTCCTTGCGGGTGATCTGATATTGCCGCGCGAGGTTCTCCGCGGTGTCGCCCATCGTGACCTTGGCGGCGGGATCGAGCAAAGCCTCCCAGAGGAAGTCCTTGAACTCCACCTGTCCGAGTCGGAAGCCGCTGCGGCTGGTGTAGGACGCGACCGGATTGCGGCTCATCGACTCGGTGCCGACGCAAAGGGCAAGGTCGGCACGGCCGAGCGAGACCGCGTCCGCGCCCTGAGACAGCACTTCGATGCCGGTGCCGCAGACGCGCTGGACGTGATGTGCCGGTGTGTGAACCGGCGCGCCGGAATAGAGCGCGACATGGCGCGGCAGGCAGAACACGTCGAAGCTCGCCTGCGCCATGTTGCCGGTGATGACGGTATCGATGTCGTCGCCCTTGGCGCCCGCACGTTTCAACACTTCGCGGCCGACCTTGATGCCGAGATCGGTCGGCGAGATCGCGGCAAGCGCGCCATTGTAGTCGGCGAATGGCGTGCGCACGCCTTCGACGAGCCATGCGTCGGTAAAGGTTGCCCCGATGCCGGGCGTTTTTTCGGACATGTCAGGCCTTCTTGTCGATGGTGATGACGCGCGCCGATGGCGGGTCGGAATACATTTCGTCTACCAGCGCCTTGCGATGGCTCAGCACCACGCGCTGGTTGATCGAACCCTTGTCGGTGATTTCGCCGACATCGAGCGACGGCGGCTCCGCCAGCAGGATCGTGCGCAGCACACGATTGGAAGAGCCGGTCGACGCCTTTGCAAAGCTCGCAAGCAATTCCTTGAACTTGGCTTTCACGCCCTGATGGTCCAGCACCTCTGCTGCGGATGCGGTCTTCGGCAGATCGGACGCGAAATCGCGCAGGGTGTCCACATCCGGGATCACGAGCACGCCGATATAGTCGCGATCGGCGCCGCCGATCACCACGTCACGGACATAGGGCGCGAAGTGCGAGATGAACGCCGCGCGCAACGGGCCGACGCTGACCCAGGTGCCGGTGCCGAGCTTGAAGTCCTCCGCGATCCGTCCGTCGAACAGAAGCCCCTGAAGCGGGTTATTCTCGTCTTCGAATTTCAGGGCGTCACCGATCTTGTAGAAGCCCTCTTCGTCGAACGCCTGCTCGGTGAGATCCGGCTGCCGCCAATAGCCCGGGGTGATGTGCGGGCCTTTGAACCGCGCCTCGAGCTTGTCGCCAGACGGCACGAGTTTCAGGATCGAACCGCGTGCGGGCAGGCCCATATTGACGCCGTACATGCTTTCCCACATCCGGCTCATCGCGAAGGGTGCGGTTTCGGTCGAACCGAGGCCGGTCAGGAACAGCACGCGCTCGCCCGAGGTCTGAACGGCGAGTTCCTGATATTCGTCATAGACGTGCTGCGCGATGGCGGCGCCTGCGTACCACAGCACTTTCAGACGGCTGAAGAAGTTGCGGCGGAGTTGTTCATCCGAGCGGAAGAACGGCAGCAGCGCCTCGTAGCCTTTCGGCACGTTGAAATACCAGGTCGGCGCGACATCCTTCAGGTTGCGCACCGTGTGTTCGATCAGGCCCGGCAGGGGTTTTCCTTCGTCGATATAGAAGGTGCCACCGTTATAGAGCACGAGGCCGACGTCATGGTTGCCGCCGGCCGTGTGATGCCAGGGCGCCCAGTCAAGAATCGTCGGTGGCTCGTCCTGCAGATACTGCAACGCCGAGCGCACCATGATCTGGTTCGAACACCACATGCGCTGTGTGTTGATCACGCCTTTCGGCATACCCGTTGAGCCGGACGTGAACAGGAATTTCGCGATCGTCTCCGGTCCGACCATGTCGTGCGCGTCCTCGACCGCGTCGGTCGGGATTGTCGCTGCCAGATGGTCGAACGAGATTGACGCGCGCCCCGGCACGGGATTGCGCGTGAAGACGAGCTCGGTATCGGCCGAGATGATCGCGTCGATGGCCTTGCCGTATTGCTGGCCGTCGCAGGCGAAGACGAGCCCGGGCGTCATCAGATCGACGATGTAACGCAGCTTGCCGAAATCGGAGGAAATTAGCGAATAGGCTGGCGAAATCGGCGCATAGGGCACGCCGACATAGAGGCAGCCCAGCGCCAGCATCGCGTGATCGAGATCATTGCCGGACAGGATTGCAACCGGCCGCTCGGCCGACAGATTGCGCGACAGCACCGCCTGGCCGATGCATTTCGCATATTGCAGCGCCTGCGCGTAAGTGATGTTGCGCCATTCACCGTTCTGGTCGCGCGCCGCCATGAAGGTGCGGTCGGGCGCATGCTTCGCCCAATGCACGAGCCGGTCGGTAATGCGTGGCGGATAATCGTCGAGCGGAAAGCGCGAGCGGATCAGCATGGTGCCGTCCGGCCGCCGTTCGATGTCGATCTCCGGTTTCTCAAGCTTGACCGGCCGGACCGGGGCCGGTGTAGCGGTATGCGAGATCTGGGGCGCTTGCGCCATTGGTTGTTCCACCCTGCGCGGCGCTACCAGTGCCGCCGATTTGAAGTTCCTACACCGCTTGCCGCACGCTCGACCAGGAACTTCAAATCGGAAGCGGCACGGGAAACACAAAGAGGTTCGAGTGCCCCTTTGTTTTCGCAGTTCGTGTCAGAACGTGCCGCAAAGTATCACGAACTTCGAAAACGGGGCACTCGTCAGCCCTTGTGCAGAGCCTTCGGCGCCCGTTTTTCCAAGAAGTCCTTCAGCCGAGACTGCGCTTCCTCGCTGCCGGAGGAAATCGCAGCCATCAGCGCTTCCATCATATAGCCGCCCGGACGGTCGATGTCCGCAATTCGTGGCAGCGCATGCATGACGGCGTAATTTGTCATCGGCGTGTTTGCCGCGCAGCGCCTCGCAAGCTCGATGCCCTTTTCCAGCCCGGTACCATTTTCGACCAGGTAGTGGGACAGTCCCATCGAAAGCCCATCCTCGGCGCCATAGGTGCGGCCCGTCAGCATCATGTCCATCATGCGCGAGACGCCGATCAGGCGCGGGATGCGTACCGAACCGCCACCGCCGACATAGATGCCGCGCACGCCTTCCGGCAGTGCGTAATAGGCCGACTTCTCCGCGACCCGCACATGGCAGGCGGACGCAAGCTCGAGACCGCCGCCCACCACCGCGCCGTGCAGCACCGCGATCACCGGCACCTTGCCGAATTCGAACATGTCGAACACGCGATGCCAGTTGCGCGAGTGATGCACCGACTCGACGGTGCCGCGCACGGTGAGTTCGGAAAGGTCGAGACCTGCGGAGAAATGGTCGCCGTCACCGCTCAGCACCACGGCGCGGATGTCGGATGGCAGGCCGTCGAAATAGGCCTCGATGCCCATCACCAGCGTGTCGTTCAGCGCGTTGCGTTTTTCCGGCCGCGACAGGCGCAGGAAGCCGACCTCGCCGTCACGTTCTGCAGTGATCGAGGCGGGCAGGTTCGGAATGTCGATCTTGGTCCTTGGCATCGGTCCCCGCGACGGCCTCACCGGCCTTGCTGTAATTGTTGTCGTTGACAACAAATTCCCGAAAAGCGGTCCGCGGTCAATCCCCATCCTTACAGGTATGGATCAAAAAAAGCGCGAATATTGGGGTTATTGCCGCTGCTCGCGCCCACTCTTTACCCTCCCCCTTGTGGGGAGGGTCGATCGCCCGAACGATGTGAAGGGCGATCGGGGTGGGGGTGGCTGTAGTGAATTACGGCAGTTACCCCACCCCGCTCGCTTCGCTCGCGACCCTCCCCACAAGGAGGAGGGTAAGAACCGCCGCGTCACAACACCTCATACACGTCCAGCTTCACTGCGTTCTTTTCGCGCTGCCCACGCGCGATGGTGATGACGCGGTTGAGCCAGTCCAACCCCTTGTCGCCGGTCTCGAACCGCATGCAGGTGCGGAAATAATAGAGTGACGGGTCGACATCTTCACCGGTGAGGAGGCGCGCCAGCACCTCCGGCGGCCCGTGCCGGATGCCCTCGCTGTAGACGAGCACAAGCGCCCCGCTGTCGCTGCGGATCGTGTAGCGCGCCTCGACATGGGCGGCGCCGTCGGCGCGGATGAATTGCCAGTCCGCTCCGCCCGGCAAAATTTGGCCGGTCAACTTTCCGGTAACTGTTCCGCCGAGAATGTTGATCACGCGCCGCTCCCCGATCGGGGTGGCTCCGAATTGCAGGATGTCGGCAAGCTCGGCGCGAACGCGCAGGATCGGCTCGGGGGAGATCAGGTTCATGTCATATCCGGATGGCGGGCATTCGCTCGGGCGGGAGGTTCGCGGCCAAAAATATTGGACTTGGCGTGGATTCGCTGGCATTTGACCCCCCTAAACCGGCTCCGTAAATTGAAAAATGAAGGGTTGCGCGGTCCGCCGCGCACGAGGAATCGTCCGATATGTCGCGTGTTATGTCGCTTGCCGAGGCCGTGTCATCCACCATCAAGGATGGCGATACGGTTTCGATGGAAGGCTTTACCCATCTGATCCCGCATGCCGCCGGGCACGAGATCATCCGTCAGGGCAAGAAGCACCTGACGCTTCTGCGCATGACGCCCGACCTGATCTACGATCAGATGATCGGGATGGGCTGCGCCGACAAGGTGATCTTCTCCTGGGGCGGCAATCCGGGGGTCGGCTCGCTGCACCGGCTGCGCGATGCGGTCGAGCATGGCTGGCCCAACAAGATCGATATCGTCGAACATTCGCATGCCGCGATGGCGAATGCCTATGCCGCCGGCGCCGCCGGCCTGCCCTTCACGGTGTTCCGCGGTTACATCGGCACCGACCTGCCGAAAGTGAATCCGGCAATCAAGTACATCAACTGCCCGTATACCGGCGAGACGCTGGCAACCGTGCCCGCGCATCGCCCGGACGTCTCGGTGATTCATGCACTGCGCGCCGACAAGGAAGGCAACATCCTCCTCGAAGGCATCCTCGGTGTGCAGAAGGAAGCCATACTGGCTGCGAAGAAGTCGATCGTAACGGTTGAAGAGATCGTCGATGATTTCGGACCGCGCAATCTCAACGCGGTGATCATTCCGGGCTGGGCGCTGGGTGCGATTGCGGTCGTGCCGGGTGGAGCGTTCCCGTCCTATGCGCAGGGCTATTACAAGCGCTTCAACGCCTTCTACAAGCAATGGGACACTATCGCGCGCGATCGCGATACGTTCCTCGCCTGGATGAAGGAGAATGTGCTCGACAAGACGCCTGACGATTTTGCGCGCCATGTCGAAAACCTGCGTACGGCGGCGGAGTAACGGTCATGACTTCTTGTTTTTCCGTCATTCCGGGACGCGAGCGAAGCTCGCGAACCCGGAATCCAGTCGAGAGCTCAGTACGTGTGAGTGGATTCCGGGTCCGCGCTTTCAGTGCGTCCCGGAATGACCGCGGTTAGGGAGGCGCGCATGGCCAATTATAAGCCCAATGAGATGATGACCATCGCCGCGGCGCGCGCGCTGAAGAACAGCGACGTGACCTTCGTCGGCATCGGCATGCCTTCGGCGGCGGCGAACCTCGCGCGCCTGACGCATGCGCCCGAAGTCACGCTGATCTACGAGTCCGGTACGCTGGCGACCAAGCCGACCGTATTGCCGCTCTCGATCGGTGATGGCGAACTCTGCGAGACCGCGCTGACCACAGTGTCGGTGCCGGAAATGTTCCGCTACTGGCTGCAGGGCGGCCGCATCACCGTCGGCTTCCTCGGCGGT
>CAZIKZ010000223.1:5178-7565 GCA_964539845.1 uncultured Hyphomicrobiales bacterium | reverse complement strand
GAGTGCTGCCAGCATCTTTATGACTTTGTACTGGCCGGACGCGACCCGGGCCATCCTCGCAGGTCTCGGTTGGTTCAATGCCATCCTCCTCGCCGCGGTCTTTGCCGGGATTGTATGGATTTTTGCAGGATCGGCGCTCGATCGTCTGCTTGAGGCTTGGCGCGACGGTTATCCGGCTGCGATACGCGGGTCGCGGAAAAACCCTCCGTGGGTCATTCCACGACGTTTGAGTTTGACGGGATCTCCTCAAGACAGGGCGGATTACCGGCGTTTGCAGCCTCGGTTGACATCGGCACCGGGACCGCTTGCAGATGAGACATTGCGCGAAATTGTCGCGAATGCGCCACGGAACAACAGTGCGCCACTCAATGAGTATCATGAGCCTTCGCTATTTATTGATCGCGAAACAGGACAATACTGGATCGAGCTAGGCTACGAGGTCGGGTTCAACCAATGGACCGAACTAGCCCCGGTTGGGCCGCCTCGCCAGTTCATGCGCACTTAGTAGAACAAAAAGCCCCCGCTTTCGCGGGGGCGTGGTGTTAGTGATGACTAAGAATCCGAATGGCAGGGAGGCCCCGATGTACGCCAATATTCTATTGAGTACTGATGGATCGGAAGTCGCGCGAAAAGGCATTAAGCATGGGATTGCCTTGGCGAAGGCTTTGAACGCTAAAGTGACAATCATCACTGTGACGGAACCGTTTCCGATCGACCAGCTGGGCAGACACGCCGGGGGATGGATTCCACCACAAGAAGCGCGCGATAGCTTTGAAGCAGCCCGCAAGGAAAATGCGGAAGAAGTCCTCGATGAAGTTCGATCTATGACGGAGCAAATCGGGATATCTGCGGAACTCTTGCATGTTCAGAATGCTCACCCCGCAACTGCGATTGTTGAAACAGCAAAGTCCAGAGGCTGCGACTTAATCGTCATGTCGTCTCATGGACGTCGCGGCATCAGCAAGCTATTTTTAGGAAGTCAAACCTCCGAAGTTCTGGCGGACGGAAGCGTGCCTGTATTGGTCGTGGGCTAGCGGGACTTTGTAGTGCGGGGGCTAAGTCCGATCAGCACGCTAATCCAAGAATAAAAACCCCCGCCGGTTATGGCGGGGACGTGGTGCTCGTGGTGGTTAGGCGGCTTTAGCGGCGGCCGACTTTTCTGCAGACCAAAGAAAGCGCCTCCCCCAATGAGGGAGGCGCGCAATCAATCCTTGCCGAGAACAGAAGCATATCAGGCTGCCTTGTCGAACGCGCTCTTCATGCCGGCCTGCATCGGCTTCACCGCGTCCGTCGTCGCCTTCTGCGCGAGCCCCGCGAGATGCTGGGCCTGCTGCGCGAAGGTTTCCATTTGCTGGCGCGTGTGAGCGGCCGACAATTCGAAGAACTCCGACGGCGACTTCACCGCAAGCAGCCTCCGGGCAAAGTCGAGTGAGGCGTTCGTGTTTTCGCGGACCGTCTCGATCCATTGCGCATTGAATTCCACCGCGCCGCTGGCGGCGGTCAAATAGCTCTGCTGGAACGACTTCCCGGCCGCTTCGGACTTTTCTGCGAGGTTCTTGCTGTAATCGACGCCCTGCTGGGCAAAATCTTTCATCGCCTGTGCCGGCCGATCGGTGGTCCTGGACTTCTGGTTGGTGTTTTCGGTCATCGCAAACTCTCCTTGGTTGAAATCCAAAGATGGGAATACCAATGTTGCATTGCAACAAAAAATGGCTGTGGCGCATAAAAGATCACCAATATTCCGATAGATATAAAATGCTGCGATGCGGAAACATTCTCGCTCGTCCATGATTATCCCGGTTCGGACGAAAACCTTGGGAGTTCCAATGAGGAAGACATTCGACCAGTACGCTGTGCAGCGGCGCCAGTGGGCGAAGTTGTTGCAGGCAACCGCCCGAATGAAGTCCGCAGGCTCGCCGGATCGCCCCTCGCAAAGCCACCTCAACGAAATTCGTTCGTTCGGTTCCAATCCGGGCGCGTTACGCATGTTGGCGCATCTTCCGCGACAAGTCCCGGACCGATGCCCGCTCATCGTCGTGCTGCATGGATGCACGCAAAGTGCCGCCGATTACGACCTCGGTGCAGGCTGGTCGACGCTGGCCGACCGCTTCGGGTTCTACCTGCTGCTCCCGGAGCAGCAGGCTTCCAACAACCCCAATCGCTGCTTCAACTGGTTCCAGCCGGACGACAGCAGCCGAGGGAGCGGCGAAGCCGAATCGATCCGGCAGATGGTTGACAGGATGATGGCCGATCATGACATCGACCCGCGGCGCGTGTTCGTCACCGGACTTTCGGCCGGTGGCGCAATGGCCTCGGTGATGCTCGCGACCTATCCCGATGTGTTTGCAGGCGGTGCGATCGTTGCCGGTCTGCCGTATGGCGCTGCG
>CAZIKZ010000223.1:0-5168 GCA_964539845.1 uncultured Hyphomicrobiales bacterium | reverse complement strand
GAACAATGTGCAGCAGGCTTTCCAGACAATGTTCCAGTCGCCACCGCGCGATGCGCACGCCTGGGGCGATCTGGTCCGAAGCGCGTCGCCGCATGCCGGACCCTGGCCGCGCGTGTCGGTCTGGCATGGCGGGGTCGATGCGACCGTGATCCCGTCCAATGCCGGCGAGATCATCAAGCAATGGACCGATGTGCACGGACTGCCGGTGACGCCAGCCGCGAAGGCGATTGTCGATGGCTATCCGCGTCGGGTGTGGGTGAATGCAGCGGGAGACGAGGTAATCGAGTCCTACACCATCACCAACATGGCGCACGGCACTCCGCTTGCGACCGGCGAGGCCGATCATGAATGCGGCGCTGCCGGACCGTTCCTGCTGGAGGTGGGGATATCGTCGTCGTATCATATTGCGAAGTTCTTCGGCATCACGGCCGGTGCCCGCCGCGAGTCAGCGGAAAGCGGAGCGATTGTGTCCGCCGGACCGCGCCAACGCAGCGGGTTCGACACGCCGCGACCGGAGGCTCAAGTGCTGGAGGGCGAGATTCTGGGTCCTCCGGAAACCGATGAATGGTCCGACCGGAGGCAGGCGCCACCACATCAGTTTGATGTTGGCGCGGTTATCAATAACGCGCTGAGGGCAGCCGGACTGATGAGGTGAGCTGCGCGCCCTTCATTTCCAGTCGTGTTTCAACACCCCACGATGAGCAAGGCGACCAGACCAACTGGTACGACGAGGGGCGGCACAAACCACGTAGACATCAAAAACGCCTGCATGATTTGCCGCGAACTACGAGGTCAGAAGACGACCACGTACGCATAATAAATCGCGCCACCATCACATCCGTGCTGGTAACCGAATCAAATCCGGCGGCCTTGCAGCACGGCATCAACATCGGTTTGCGCTTGCGCCCTTCGGCATTGGCGACCTCCTATTTCGCTAGTTCTTGTAGACCAGTTAACCGGGACAAACGTCCCTCCATCCGCAAAATTTTGCCGGATCAAAGAGCCGGATCAAAGATATGGGTGCAAGTAGCGAGCTATCGCCGCCTAGTGGGAACTGGCGTTTTAGAACCGTGTCGGGCGGTACCGCGCGTCAGGCCAATTGAACCGGGAGCCCAGCTTTCCTGACTAACGGTCAAGTTAGGAGGGTCGAGTGCAGCTAGACATCATCAAATCGCTCGTTGCCGGCGTCGTGGCTTGCGCGTGCAGCGCACTGATCAGCCACTTCTCCGGAAGAGCATTCGGTCTATTTGACGGGGTCTTCCTGTTCAGTCTGATGTTCTGCGCTACTCTTTGGACAAGCCGACGAGCTAAATCGGTCCCTTGAAAGAGGGGTGCCTGAGTTTCCCGTCACCCGTGATTCCCCGGAAGGCAATCTTGCTTTCAGGTGCCCTTGATTTCTTTGCCAACAGAGAATCCTTTTGCGTAAGTTGATCGCCCCGTACGGTGGGACTGACGTCTAACAGACATGTGGTGGGACAGTCAGAATTTTCTATGGGCCCCGCCGCGGATTCGACACGGCTGATAGCTGTTCCAGTCCGCGGCCCGCTTTCGCTCCCGTTTGTTCTAGAGGAACGAATCGTAACTCGAAGAATCTACTGCGGCCTCATATTAACAGAGCGTTTCGCTCGTACCATTCCTACCGGCGCCGACTGCTAATCCCACGCTCTCCAACCAACCACCCGGGCTTCGATTTTGGTACCGGTGACGGCATTGTGCCAAGAGCCATTTCCAATTGGGTGGTCATGCCGGATGGGCGGATCGGATACCCTCCGCGCGCAGCTTGTCGGTGCGCTTCGATTTCGCGTCCAGGAGTGCTTTTGGTGATGACGGCATACTTCCGCGTGCCATCACAAGCTCCCGCTGTCCGTCTTCGCCGGTTCGTACGATCGGTGCCTGATAGTCCGGGAAGATGCCGGGGACGCGAATATTCTCTATCTCGAATACGTCCTGCAGGCTAGGATTCAGCGTGGAACCCGAAGCGCTGCGCCAGACGATGCTCGATTACATTAACGATCCGCCCGATCCGGAAGAATGCCTATCCGGCCTATTGGGTGCCGTTCGTCGTGGTAGGCGAAGGCGCGGCACGATGATTGTTGCGCACCGGAATACAAGTTACTTCTCCGGGATGACATTGACAATTTCGGGGCTGCGGTATTTCGCGGTGAGCGCGTGCCTTGCGGCGGCACTGACGGTCACCGCGCCTTCATCGGCGCGGGCGCAGCAGCCGGCCGAAGCGGCTGCACTGAACGCTCAGATAGTGAAGCTCTATCACGCGGGCAAATACGCCGAAGCCATACCGCTGGCACAACGCGCACTGGCGCTTCGGGAAAAGGCGCTCGGGCGCGACCACAGCGACGTCGCACAATCGCTGAACAACCTTGCCCTGCTTTACAACGAACTCGGCCGCAATGAGCAAGCGGCGCCGCTCTACCGCCGCGCGCTCGAAATCTTTGAAAGGCTACTTGGACCGGACCATCCCGAGCTAGCGATTTCCGTGAACAATCTGGCGGCCCTCTACAGGGACATGGGCCGCTACGCCGAGTCCGAGCCGCTTTACCAAAGATCGCTGACGATCCGTCGGAAGGCGCTCGGTCCGGACCACCCCGACGTTGCGCAATCCCTCAGCAACATGGCTTTGCTCTACAACGATCAGGGTCGCTCCGCCGAAGGAATTCCGCTTGCGCAGCAGGCGCTCGCGATCCGCGAAAAGGCGCTCGGGCCCGACCACCCTGATGTCGCCACGGCACTGAACAACCTCTCCACGCTCTACCACGCCCAGGGCCGTTTTATCGATGCCGAAGAACTTTACCGGCGGACGATCACCATCCGCGAAAAGACGATTGGACACGAACATCCGGGTACCGCGACGGCGCTTAACAATCTGGCTGTGATTTACAACGCGCAGGCCCGCTATTCCGACGCCGAACCGCTTTATCGGCGAGCGCTCGCCATCCGAGAAAAGACTCTCGGCTCGTCGCATGCCGACGTGGCCTCGACACTAAGCAACCTCGCCGCGCTTTACGACAATCAGGCGCGCTACAAAGATGCTGAGCCGCTTTACCTGCGGGCATTGTCGATCTCGGAAAAGACGTTCGGCCTCGACCATCCCGCGGTCTTGACGCAAGTCAACAATCTGGGTGCACTTTACCGGAATTCGGGCCGCTACGCCGAAGCGGAGCCGCTCTACCGGCGCGCGTTCGCGAGCCGCGAAAAGACCCTGGGACCCGATCATCCGGACGTCGCGGGTTCGCTGAACAATCTGGCTGTGCTGTATGAGGATCAGGGCCGACCGGCCG
This sequence comes from uncultured Hyphomicrobiales bacterium, assembly GCA_964539845.1. Classification (GTDB taxonomy): domain Bacteria; phylum Pseudomonadota; class Alphaproteobacteria; order Rhizobiales; family Xanthobacteraceae; genus Pseudorhodoplanes. Next base: position 1,872 of record CAZIKZ010000223.1, on the reverse strand, counting down.
ATGCGGTGCCGCTGCTGATCAGGTCGTTGGCGATCCGCGAGAAAACACTCACTTCCGATCATCCCCAAGTCGCACTCGTGCTGAACAACCTCATCTCGATGTATCAGGCGCAGGGCCGCCCCGGCGACGCGCTCCCTCTGGTGCAACGCGTGATCGCGAATGGACGCGCGCTTCCGGCCGCCGTTCTCCCGGCTCTTGCAGCCGCGGCGCGCACAAAAATCATTCCGGACGAGCAGGCGCTCAACGCAAGCCTGAACGTGGCGCAACGATCGTTGCAGACCGCGGTCGCGGCAGCCGTCAACAATCTCGCCGTAAGGTTCGCAGCCGGCAGCGACCGGCTGGCGCAACTCGTGCGCAAGGAGCAGGACCTCACCGCCGAGTCCGAGCGGTTCGAGAAGGCGATCATCGCAGCAACATCGAGCGAGCCGTCGAAACGGGACGTGGCTTCAGAGCAGCGCATCCGCGACAGGCTCGCAGCGATCGGAAAAGAGCGCGCAGGCCTCGAAAGGACATTCGCTTCCGAACTCCCGGATTACGCGGCGCTCACGAACCCGCAGCCGCTGAACGCAAAGGAGATCGCGGCACTCCTGTCCGATGACGAAGCGCTGGTGACTTTCGCGCAGGCGGGTGACCGGCAAAGCTACGTTTTCGCAATCACGAGCAACGGTTTTCAGTGGGCGCCCATCTCGCTCGGTGGCCCCAGGCTTGCACAGAAGGTAGCGGCTTTCCGCGAGGGTCTCGATATCGACCGGATCAACGAGGCCATAGTCGCGAAAAAGAAACCGGACCTGTTCGACCTGAGCGCCGCACACGAGCTCTATGCCGATCTTTTCAGTCCTGTCGAAGCGTTGCTGAAGGACAAGAAGCATCTGCTGGTCGTACCGTCCGGCTCAATGACCGCCTTGCCGTTTCACCTGTTGGTGACCGAAAAGCCGAGCGCCGCCATCCCGGCGGAGCCGTCCGGCTATCGTGACGCAGCCTGGCTGCTGAAGCGACAGGCGGTGACGGTGCTCCCCTCGATCGCGAGCCTGAAAGCGCTGCGCGGATTTGGCGCAAGGAAGCAGGCCGCAAAGCCGATGATCGGCTTCGCCGACCCGCTGTTCAACCCCGATACACCCGCAACGGCAACCCGCAGCGCGAACGGCACGACCCGAAAGGTTACGACGCGCTCGTTCGCCGAGTTCTGGAAAGGCGCAGGCGTCGACCGCGCGGCGATCGCGCAGGCGCTGGCGCAGCTGCCCGACACCGCGGACGAGGTGCAGGCGGTGGCGAAGAAACTCGGTGCTCCCTCTAGCGATATCGCGCTCGGCCGCAACGCCACCGAAGCGGCCGTCAAAAAAGCGGCACTCTCGAATTATCGCGTGGTGTATTTCGCGACACACGGACTGGTCGCAGGCGACGTGAAGGGCCTCGCCGAACCTTCTCTCGCCTTTTCGATGCCCAAGCAGCCGACGGAGATCGACGACGGACTTCTCACCGCCAGCGAGATTGCGCAGCTGAGGTTAAATGCGGACTGGGTGGTGCTGTCGGCTTGCAATACCATCGCCGGCGACAAGCCCGGTGCGGAAGCGCTGTCGGGACTTGCCCGCGCTTTCTTCTATGCCGGCGCGCGGGCACTTCTCGTGTCGCATTGGGCCGTGGATTCGGCCGCGGCGACACGGCTTGCGGTCGCAACCTTCGACAAGATCGCGGCTGCCCCCAAACTCGGCCGCTCCGAGGCGCTGCGGCAGGCGATGCTCGATTACATGAACGATCCGTCCGACCCTAAGAACGCCTATCCGGCCTATTGGGCGCCTTTCGTCGTGGTCGGCGAAGGCGCGGCGCGTTAGCTAGAGCGGTTCACGGTTTGATAGAAGCATATCCAGCATTTGC
>CAZIKZ010000222.1:0-7591 GCA_964539845.1 uncultured Hyphomicrobiales bacterium | reverse complement strand
CGACATGACCCGGCGCACGATGACCGAGATTATCGAGCCGACCTTGCGCGCGATGTCGGCAATGGGCGCACCCTACACGGGTGTGCTGTTTGCAGGACTGATGATCACCAGGGATGGTCCGGAACTCATCGAATACAACGTTCGCTTCGGCGACCCCGAAACGCAGGTGTTGATGCTGCGCCTGATGTCGGACCTCGTGCCCGCACTGATGGCGGCGCGCGACGGAGTCCTCAAGTCGTTTGACCTGCGCTGGTACGACGACGCGGCACTCACGGTGGTGATGGCAGCCAACGGCTATCCGGGAGACTACGAGAAAGGCACGGTCATCGAAGGCCTCGACGAGGCCGCCAAGGTCGAAGGCGCGCAGGTTTTTCATGCCGGCACCAAAACAGACGGCGGACGGATTCTCGCGAATGGCGGCCGCGTGCTGAATGTCTGCGCGATCGGCCGCAACGTCGCCGAGGCCCAGAAGCAGGCCTATGCGGCCGTGGACCAGATCAAGTGGCCCGGCGGCTTCTGCCGCCGCGATATCGGGCAGCGGGCGGTCGAGCGCGGCGCCTGAGTCTGGCGTCTGCTGGCCGTTCAAAGTAAAATAGCGTCCACATGACTGACCTCGCCGACCTGTTCCCGGGATTTGAATCGCACTGGATCGACACCTCCGTCGGCCGCATGTTCGCGCGCTCGGGCGGCGATGGCCCGCCGCTCCTGCTGCTGCACGGCTATGCGCAAACCAACGTGATGTGGCACAAGGTGGCGCCGGCGCTTGCCGCGAAGTTCAGGCTGATTTTGCCCGACCTGCCCGGCTATGGCTGGTCGGTCGCGCCGCGCTCCGGCAAAGGCTACGCGCCCTACGACAAGCGCTCGATGGCGAAAGTCATGATTGAGTTGATGGAGAAACTCGGCCATGCGCGCTTCTATCTCGCGGGCCATGACCGCGGCGGCCGCGTCTCCTACCGGCTCGCGCTCGATCATCCCGGACGCCTGATCAAACTTGCGGTTCTCGACATCATCCCGACCTTCGAGATGTGGCACCGGATGGACCACACGCTCGCCATGAAGGTCTGGCACTGGCAATTCCTCGCGCAGAAATACCCGATGCCGGAAATGCTGATCCAGAAGGCACCGATCGAGTATCTCGACTACAAAATGGCAAGCTGGACCAAGACCAAGGACCTTTCCGCGTTCGATCCGCGCGCGCTTGCGCATTACCGTGCGTTTTTCTCCGATCCACTGCGCATTCACGCGACCTGCGAGGACTATCGCGCGGGCGCAAGCACCGATCTCGGTCACGACGAATTCGACCACGCCGCCCGCAACAAGATCACCGCGCCGCTGCTCGCTCTATGGGGTGCGGCCGGCATACCGAGCGAGAATTCGCCGCTGACCATCTGGAAGGACTGGGCACGGGAGGCCTCCGGAAAGCCGATCGATTCCGGGCATTTCGTTGCCGAGGAGAATCCCGACGCAACCGCGCGGGCGCTGCTCGAATTCTTCCGCCCCTGACGCCATGACGGGCACCGACAGGCAGGCGGCCTTTTCCGGAACGAAAGAGGTCGCGCCTGCGCTTGCGATCGATGCGCACACGCTGACAGCTTATCTGCATTCGAAAATCTCGGGATTCTCCGGTCCTTTGACGATCCGGCAGTTCCGCGGCGGCCAGTCGAACCCGACCTATCTGCTTGAGACGCCCGCGCGGCGCTACGTGCTGCGGCGAAAGCCGCCGGGCAAGCTCCTGCCCTCCGCTCACGCCGTCGACCGCGAATTCCGGATCATCTCCTCGCTCTGGCAGCAGGGGTTTCCGGTCCCCGAGCCATTTCTTTACTGCGACGACAATAGCGTGGCCGGCACCGCGTTTTATGTGATGGGCCATGTCGACGGCCGCCTATTCTGGGAGCCGGACATGCCGGGCTCGAATCCCATGGAACGGACCGCCGTCTATGACTCGATGAATGCGACACTCGCTCGCTTGCACTCATTCGATCCGGCTGCAATCGGGCTTGCCGATTTCGGCCGCGGTGAAGGATATGTTGCGCGACAGGTCGATCGCTGGTCGAAACAATATCGCGCATCCGAGACGGAAACCATCGACGACATGGACCGGCTGATCGACTGGCTGCCGCATAACGTTCCACCACAACGCGCCGTGCGTATCGTGCATGGCGACTACCGGCTCGACAACACCGTCGTCTCGCACCGCGAACCCAGGATCATTGCGGTGCTGGACTGGGAATTGTCGACGCTCGGCGATCCGCTCGCGGACTTCTCCTATCATCTGATGCAGTGGCACATGCCGCATTCCGAAAGCCGTGCGGGCACCGGATCTCTGTTCGGACGTGATCTCGACGCGCTTGGCTTGCCGCCGCTCTCCGACTATGTGGATCTTTACGTTGCGCGCACCGGGCTCGATCCGCGCCCGCATCTTCCGGCCTATCTCGCCTACAATTTCTTCCGGATCGCCGCGATCCTGCAGGGGATCATCGGCCGTGTTCGCGACGGCACAGCGACAAGCGATCACGCCCCGGCGAAGGCCGCGATGATCCACCCGCTTGCCGCGACCGCGTGGTGCTTCGCACAGGACGCAGGCGCACGATGAAGACAGTTGCGCTCGCACTCGGAGGCGGCGGCGCACGCGGGCTTGCGCATATTGCCGTGCTGGAGACGCTGGACGACATGGGCATCCGCCCGGTTGCGATTGCCGGCACGTCGATCGGCGCGCTGCTCGGCGCGCCCTACGCAGCCGGGATGAACGGAAAGGAAATCCGAACGCATGTTACGGCGCTCGCGCGCGACCGTTCCGGTTTGTTCAGCAAACTCCTCGCCGCGCGTGCCGGCGGCGGCATCGGATCGCTGATCGCGTCCGGGTTTCGGAGCGCCACCTTGATCGACGCGGAGAAATTCTGCGCTCAGTTCCTGCCCGATAGCGTACCGGACGATTTCAGCGCGTTGCCGATTCCGCTCACGATCATCGCCTCCGATCTTTACGGGCGGCGTGAGGCCGCCATCTCATCGGGCCCGCTGCGGAGTGCGGTGGCCGCCTCGATGGCGATCCCCGGCCTCAGCCGTCCGGTGATGGTCGAGGGCCGTGTCATGGTGGACGGCGGCGCCACCAACCCGCTGCCCTTCGATCGCGTTCGTGGCCTGGCCGACATCGTGATCGCGGTCGACGTCGCGGGCGCGCCGGCGGACGATTGCATCGACATGCCGAATTCGATCGAATGCTATCTCGCAACCATTCTGGTGATGGCGCAGACCATCATCGACGAGAAGGTCAAGCATGGCGCGCCGGACATTGTGCTGCGGCCAAATGTCGGCATTTTCCGTGCGCTCGATTTTCTGCGCGCAAGCGCAATTCTGCGCGCAGCCGAGCCCATCAAAGCCGAGTTGCGCGAGAAGCTGGGTGCGTTGCTGGCGGATTGATCTCAGCGCCGCGCAGCGAAGAAATCCTTCAGCAACACGCTGGCATCCATCTCGCCGATACCGCCATAGACTTCCGGGCGGTGATGACAGGTCGGAGACCCAAAGAAGCGGACACCGCTATCCACCGCCCCACCCTTTGGATCGGCCGCGCCGTAATAGAGACGGCGGATGCGCGCGAAGGAGATAGCGCCCGCGCACATCGCACAGGGCTCAAGGGTGACATAGACGTCGCAATCCAGAAGCCGCTCGGTGCCAAGGGCCCTTGCCGCCTGCCGGATCGCCAGCATCTCGGCATGGGCGGTCGGATCATGATCGGTGAGCGTACGGTTGGCCGCACCCGCGATGACCTCCCCGTCCCGCACCACCACGCAGCCGACCGGCACCTCGCCGCCAGCCGCTGCGGCGCGGGCCAAGTCCAGAGCCTGTTCCATGAAGCTTTTCGGCATTTGCGGCCTTATATGCGCGCTTTATTCGCACGCCAATGCCCGGCATAAGGCTACGCATGGCTGAACCGGCAAAATCGACTCCCGCAGGCGACCGCATCGCCAAAGTGATGGCTCGCGCCGGCCTCTGCTCGCGACGCGAGGCCGAAACCTGGATCGCGGAGGGGCGCGTTTCAGTCAATGGCGCGACCATCGCCTCCCCCGCGCTGAACGTCGGCGCAGGCGACAAGATCGCGGTGGACGGCAAGCCGATGCCGCTGCGCGAGCGCACGCGGCTGTTTCTCTATCACAAGCCGCGCGGGCTCGTGACCACGCATGCCGATCCCGAGAAGCGGCCAACCATCTTCGAGAAGCTGCCGAAAACCATGCCGCGCGTCGTCAGTGTCGGCCGGCTCGATCTCAACACCGAGGGCCTCCTGCTCCTCACCAATGATGGCGGACTTGCGCGCGTGCTCGAATTGCCGGCGACCGGCTGGCTGCGCCGCTACCGCGTGCGCGCCCATGGATCGATCCTGCAGCCGCAGCTCGACGCTCTGCGCAAGGGCGTGACCGTGGACGGCATCCGGTACGGTGCGATCGAAGCAACGGTCGATCGCATGCAAGGTGCCAATGTATGGCTCACCTTTGCGATCCGCGAGGGCAAGAACCGCGAGGTGCGCAATGTGCTGGAGCATCTCGGTCTCAGGGTGAACCGGCTGATCCGCGTATCGTTCGGACCGTTCCAGCTCGGCGACCTTCCCGAAGGCGATGTGGAAGAAGTGCGCACGCGGCACCTGCGCGAACAGCTCGGCGAGCGCATCGCGCAACAGGCAGAGGCGGATTTCACGGGTCCGATCGCCATCACCGAGATGGAGGAAGAGCCGGTCGAGCGAAAAGCCCGCGGTGCTGCGCCAAAGAAGGACGCCGAAGTCGAACGGCCGAAAAAAACCAAGGCGCAGAAACTGCGTGAGCGCTTCCGGACATCGGAGCGACCGGCGACCGGCCGCACCAAGCGCGACCGGACCGGCAACCGGCCCAAGCGGAAGCGCTGATGCGGATCGTCGGCGGCAGCTTCCGCGGGCGCACACTGACCGGCCCGAAGTCGCAGGAGATCCGGCCGACCTCGGATCGCACCCGCGAATCCATCTTCAACATCCTCATGCATGCCTATGGCGATCCGGTGACGGGCGCACGCGTGCTCGACCTGTTCGCCGGCACCGGCGCTCTCGGGCTTGAAGCGCTCTCCCGCGGCGCTGCCGTCGCGCTGTTCGTGGATGACGGGGCGGAGGCACGCGCGCTGATCCGGCAGAATGTGGAGACGCTCGGCACGGCCGGCGTCAGCCGCATTTTCCGCCGCGACGCCACCAGGCTCGGCGATGTGCATCCGAATGAACCCTTCTCGCTGGTCTTCCTCGATCCACCCTACGGCAAGGGATTTGCGGAAAAGGCGCTGGCGTCCGCGCGTGCCGGCGGATGGCTGACGGACGATGCATTGATCGTGGTTGAAGAAACCAAGGGCGCGTTCGCAACGCCGGATGGGTTCGAGGAGATCGAGCGCAGGGATTACGGTGACACGGAGATTATGATTCTCAAATCCACGTAATTTCTTATGGATTGCTTCGCTTCGCTCGCAATGACACAGGAATACGTCATTGCGAGGAGCGCGGCGACGAAGCAATCCATCGATCATCATAACGCGAATGGTCTGCAAGAGATTCACTTCCTCCCGAACAACCGCTCGATATCGCTCAGCTTCAACTCCACATACGTCGGCCGGCCGTGATTGCACTGCCCGGAATTGGGCGTGACTTCCATCTCGCGCAGAAGCGCGTTCATTTCCTCGCCCTTGAGCCGCCGTCCGGAACGCACCGAGCCATGGCAGGCCATCGTCGCCGAGACATGCATCAGACGGCGCTCAAGCGGCAGGCCGTCATCCCATTCCGCCATATGCTCCGCGAGGTCACGCACCAGCGCGCCGGCATCGATCTCGCCAAGAAGCGATGGCGTCTCGCGCACAGCGACAGCGCCCGGACCGAATCCTTCCAGCACAAGACCGTATTTCGCGAGTTCGTCGGCGCGCGCGGTCAGCCGCGCGACATCGGTCTCGTCCATCTCGACGACTTCGGGGATAAGCAGGATCTGGCGCGCAACACCGTCGCGATCCACGGCGGCCTTCAGCCGCTCATAGACCAGCCGCTCGTGCGCGGCATGCTGATCGACAATGACAAGGCCATCGCGCGTCTGCGACACGATGTAATTGTCGTGCACCTGTGCGCGCGCGGCGCCGAGCGGCTTGTCGAGCGCTTCGGGGGATGGCGCAACCGTTTCCACGCGCGCGCTCGCAGCCGCAGACCCCACATCGAACACGGCTTGCGCCGCTTCCGCGAGCCCGAGCCCTGCATTGCCCTGCGCGGGGAAACCCTGCGCCGGATAGGGCGCCGCCGGCGAACGCCGCCAGTCCCAGCCGCCCCGCACAGGCGATACGGCCGGACGGAAAGCACTCACAGTGGCGTCACCACCAGTCGATGACGCGCGCCCCGCTTCGCGAGTCAAGGCTTCGCGCAGCGCACCCAGGATCAGACTGCGGACAAGGCCGGGATCGCGGAACCGCACCTCGGTCTTGGCCGGATGCACATTCACATCGACCTCGCGCGGATCGATGGACACGAACAGCGCGAGAGCCGGATAGCGTCCGCGCGGCAGATAATCGGCGTATGCGGCATGCACCGCGCCGACCAGAAGCTTGTCGCGCACCGGGCGATCGTTCACGAACAGATATTGCCCGAGGGAATTGGCGCGCGTGTAGGTCGGCAAGGCCGCGAAGCCTTCGACATTCAGCCCCTCGCGTCCCGCCCTGACCTCGACAGCGTTCTCCCGAAAATCCGCACCGAGGATGTCACCCAGCCTCACCAGCCGTCCGGCCGGGCCGGGCAAGGCCGCGGGCCAGGTCACGTGCGCCCGCTCCTCGCCCGCCAGAATGAACGTGACGTCTGGCCGGCTCATCGCGAGGCGCCGCACCACTTCGCGCACCGCATCGCCTTCGGCGCGCTCGCTCTTCATGAATTTCAGCCGCGCGGGCGTAGAGTAAAACAGATCGCGCACCTCCACACGTGTCCCGGAATTGAGCGCGGCGGGCGCGGGCGCGGACTTCGTGCCGGCATCGACCGTGAGACCCCAGGCATGCGGTTCGCTGGCGTGCCGTGTCGTTACCGAGAGCTTCGACACCGAACCGATCGACGGCAAGGCCTCGCCGCGAAACCCGAGCGTTGCGATCGTCATCAGGTCGTCATCATCGGCAAGCTTCGAGGTCGCGTGGCGCTCGACCGCGAGGTTGAGGTCGGCGTACGTCATCCCGGCGCCATCATCGGTGACGCGGATCAGGCGCCGTCCGCCGCCGTCGGTCACGATTTCGATTTTTTTCGCGCCGGCATCGAGCGCGTTCTCGACCAGTTCCTTCACCGCGCTCGCAGGCCGCTCCACCACTTCGCCGGCGGCGATGCGGTTGACGAGGGCCTCGGAAAGCTGGCGGACGCGCATGGGGCGGTTGATAGCAGGATTCGGCAAGCCGCTTGAGTCGGGCCGCTTGAAGCGGACGGGGTCGCCCGATGGCGGGTTCCGGCGGCCCAGAGTTCCGTACGGTCCGCGTCCGGCCATCGGGCAAAGCTCCGCCGCCCCTGATTTTTTGGCCGGCGCGGGTGCGCCCGTATTCCATTCGCCGCAACTTGCCCTGGAAATTCCAAGGGCGCGCGGAA
>CAZIKZ010000221.1:6426-7593 GCA_964539845.1 uncultured Hyphomicrobiales bacterium | reverse complement strand
GGAGGCGCGAAGCGCCGTCTCGAAGGACGAGGGCGGCCCCATCCTTCGAGACGCGCCTGCGGCGCTCCTCAGGATGAGGCCGAATTGGCTTCGCAAAATCGCGCTCAATACCCCGCCGCCGTTGCGCCCCTTGTCCGCGTATCCGCCGCGCCGGTGAAGCCCTCCGGCGTGATCAGGATCGAGTTGGCGGATGTGTTCGGCACGCGCGTCGCGATCTTGTGCCCGCGCGCTTCAAGACCCTTCAGTGTTTCCTCCGGATAGGTGCGCTCGGCGAACACCTCGTCCGGCAGCCATTGATGATGGACGCGTGGCGCGGACACGGCGTCAGCGACATTCATCCCGTGATCCAGAATGTTGACGATGATCTGCAGCACGGTGGTGATGATGCGGCTGCCGCCGGGCGATCCGGTGACGATGTAGGGCTTGCCGTCCTTCAGCACGATGGTCGGCGTCATCGACGACAGCGGTCGCTTGCGCGGCGCCGGTGCATTGGCGGTGGCCCCGACCAGACCGAAGGCATTCGGCACGCCGGGCTTGGCGGAAAAATCATCAAGCTCGTTGTTGAGCAGCACGCCGGTGCCGTCCGCGATCAGTCCGTTGCCGTAGCTGAGATTGAGCGTGTAGGTATTGGCGACCGCGTTGCCGTAGCGGTCGACCACGGAGAAATGCGTGGTGTTGTCGCCTTCGGCCGCGACCGGATCGCCGTTGCGGATCTCGGACGATGGCGTCGCGCGCTCGCCGATCGTTTTGCCGATTATGCGCGCGTAACGCTTGGACGTTAGCCCGCGCACCGGGACGCGTACGAAATCCGGATCACCGAGATACACTGCGCGGTCGGCATAGGCGCGACGCATTGCCTCGGTCATGAGATGCACGGTCTCGACACTCGACGGGCCGGTCTTCTTCAGGTCGTAGGCTTCAAGGATATTCAGCATCTCGATCAGATGCGTGCCGCCGGAAGAGGGGGGCGGCATGGAGACGATGCCGTAGCCGCGGTATGTGCCGGTGACGGGCTTGCGCTCCTTCACGCGATAATTCTTCAAATCAGCCGCAGTCATCACGCCGCCGGCTTCGCGCACGGCCGCCGAGATTTTTTCTGCGGTCTCGCCTTCGTAGAACCCCTGCGGTCCTTTCCTTGCGATTGTCTCCAGTGTGTTGGCGAGATCG
>CAZIKZ010000221.1:0-6326 GCA_964539845.1 uncultured Hyphomicrobiales bacterium | reverse complement strand
TTCAGAATGTCGACGCCGATCTGTGTCGCCATCGCCTCCTGGGCGACCACCATGCCATTCCTGGCGGTCACGCCGCGCGCGCGCGGCGCTTCGGAAAGCGGTTTGTCGTGAACCGGGCTCGCCTCTTGCGCGAGGACAGGCGAGGCAAGGAGCGCGAGAAGAGCGAGGACTCGTATCATGTCAGTTGTCTATCCAGCCGCCGCTTCCGCCTGCGCGGAACCGAACGGAAGCCTGTGCGCGCCCCTCAAGTGCAGATTTACCGCGCCATACCGTGATAGACGCTGTTCGGCCGCATGTCGGTCGCGGTCGCGACCCGGTTCGACATGTTGTAGAAGCCGGTAATTGCGGCAATATCCCAGATGTCACGATCCGTGAAGCCCGCGCGGCGCAGTCCCTCGCGATCGTGATCCTCGACCGTCCACGGTTCGTTCGTCAGTTTCACCGCGAAATCCAGCATGGCGCGCTGGCGCCTGGAGAGCCGTGCGGCGCGGTAGTTCATGACCATGAGTTCGCCAAGCGGCGGATCGCCGGAAAGCTGCCGCACCGCTGCGCCATGTGCGGCCAGGCAATAATAGCATCGGTTCTGCGACGACACCGCGACCGCGATCATCTCGCGCTCGAGCTTGCTCAGGCCCGAGGCGCCGAGCATCAGGTCGTTATACATCGCGACGAAGGCTTCGAGCTTGGGTATGTCGAAGGCGTAGGCCTTCAGCACATTCGGAATGAAGCCGAGCTTCTCCATGCATTTGTCAAAATATGCCTGCATCGATTCGTTCAGAACGGGCTCCGGCAACGACAACGCGACGAACGCGGTGTCGTCCGCCGCGGACGATGAGGGCGGCGCCGGCTTGAACACGACAGTCTTTCGCGATGCCGGCTTGGATGAGGCTGTTCTGGCCAACGCTGTCTTCGATAACGCTGTCTTGGACAATTCTGTCTTGGACAAAGTTGTCTTGGATTTGTCATCACGCGATGCTTTTGTCGGCGCGCGAGACGGGGGCGCTCCGTTGGCCCGCGGGTTCCGCCGGTCCGGGTTGTTCTGTGCTTTTGCCACGCTCGTCGCTCCCTGCTGTCGCGCCGAAGCGTATCGTTCGCACCGGTCTGACGAAATGCTAGATTGTATGTTGCGCCGCAATACTCACGACCGTGTCATTTGGTGCGGTTGCATCCTCGACGGATGTCCGTAGGTAAGCGACACTCACAGGTCTCGGAAGCGCACGAGATACATTAGCTTGCTGGTGTTCTTCGAATTCGAAGTCCGCTCACGGGCAGGCTACAGATTGAAGCGGACTTCGGATTCGGGACACCCGCCATGAATATCCAGAAGGCGCCCGCGGCCGCCCCCGAGCGGTCCATCGAACACCTGGTCGAGCGGGCGGAAGAGGTGCTGCGGGCGCAAGGTGGCACTGTCCCGCATGGCTTCGCGACGCGTCTGTTCGCACGCGCCTCCGCCGAGGATCTCGCGGTCTATACCGCGGATGAGATCGCGGCCTTTACCGCGCAGGCCTATGCCTTCTTCGCGCAGCGCCGGCCGGGCGCGCCGAAGATTCGCATCTATGCGCCCGAGGGCGGCGCCGCGTCCGGCCAGAGCCGATCGGTCTCGGTGCTCGAGATCGTCAACGACGATATGCCGTTCCTCGTCGATTCGGTGATGTCCGAACTGACCGCGCGCCACGCCCAGGTGCGCCTCGTCGTGCATCCGATCCTTGCCGTGTCGCGCGATGCCGCCGGAAATATCGAGAAAGTGTCGGCGGACGAGCCCGTGGCCGATAGGGGACGTCGCGAAAGCTTCATTCACGTCCATCTCGACCGCATTCAGGACGTCGCAACCCAGAATACGCTGATCGTCGGGCTCGAACAGGTTCTCGCCGATGTCAGCGTCGCGGTGCAGGACTGGAGGCCGATGCTCGCACGCGTCGGTGAGGTGATCGCGGAGCTGAAGGCTGGTCCGGTGCCGGTGCCGGAAGCCGAGCAGAAAGAGGCCGTCGATTTCCTGGAATGGCTGGTTGCCGAGAATTTCACCTTTCTCGGAATCCGCGAATATCGGATTGCCGGGCCGAATCGCGATCCCGTCGTCGTGCCGGAATCGGGCCTTGGCGTTCTGCGTAAAGCCGATGCCCAGGAGTTGAAGGGGCGATCCGGGCAGGAGGTCATCCTGCGCGGTCTGCACACCTTCTACAGTGAGCCGAGTGCGCTTCTGATCACCAAGGCGAGCATGCGCTCGCGCGTGCATCGCCGCGTGTTCATGGAGATGGTGAGCGTCAAGCGCTTCGATGCGAATGGCAACGTGTCCGGCGAGGTCCGTATCGTCGGTCTGTTCACCTCCTCCGCCTATACGCGCTCGACCCGCTCGATCCCGTATCTGCGCCGCAAGGTCGATGCCCTCCTGAAACGCACGCGCTTCACGCCATCCGGTCATTCCGGAAAGGCGCTGGTCAATGTGCTGGAGACCTATCCGCGCGACGACCTGTTCCGCATTGGCGACGAACTCCTGTTCGACTTCGCGATGCTGATCCTGCAACTGGACGAGCGGCCGCGTGTACGCGTGCTCGCACGCCGCGACCGCTTCGATCGCTTCATGTCGGTGCTGGTCTATCTGCCGCGCGCGCGCTCCTCGAACGATGTCGTGGAGGCGGTCGGTGATCTCCTGGCCGCGCGCTACAAGGGCCATGTCAGCGGCCTGAACCTGTTCTTTCCGGAAGGACCGATGGTCCGCGCGCATTTCATCATCGCGCGCTCGGCCGAGCCGATCGAAGATCCCGATCGCGACGAACTGGAGAATGGTGTCTCCGCAATCGTACGCACCTGGGGCGATGGGCTCGGCGAGGAACTGGCCCGCAGCCAGGAGCCCGGCCGCGCACGCAAGCTGTTCGAGCGCTACCGCAAGGCCTTCAGCGCGAGTTTCCGCGACCGTTATTCACCCGAGATTGCGGTCGACAATATCCGCACGATCGAAAGTCTCTCCGCGGAGCGGCCGCTCAGCGTCGATTTCCACGCGCGGCACGGCCACGAAGACCATTGCGTCGGACTGAAGGTCTGGAGCTATGGCGGCGCGATCCCGCTCTCCAGCCGGGTGCCGATGCTGGAGAATATGGGCTTCAAGGTGGTCGACGAGCGCACCTACGAAATCCGTCCGGGTACGCCGGCCGGCACGCATGTCTGGCTGCACGACATGTCGCTCGAAAGCGCGGATGGCACGCCGATCGATGTCGAAGCGCAGCAGGCGGCACTCGAAAGCTGCTTCCTGATGGTGATGCGCGGCATCGCCGAGAATGACGGCTATAACGCGCTGGTGCTGAAGGCCGGTCTGCAATGGCGCGACATCGTTTTGATCCGCTCCATCTCACGCTTCCTGCGGCAGGTCCGCCTGCCGTTCTCGCAGGATTACATGTGGGCGACACTGCGCGCTCATCCGCAGATCACGTCGCAGATTGTTGCGCTGTTTGAGACGCGATTCCATCCGCGCCCGGACGAGAGCAAGGCGCGAGCGGCGAAGGAGGCCGAGATTGTCGCCGCGATCGAGGCTGCGCTCGAAAAGGTGCCATCGCTCGACGAAGACCGGATCCTGCGGCATTTCGTGAACGCCGTACAATCGGCGCTTCGCACCAACTTCTATCAGATCGGCGAAGACGGCCACCCGAAGCAACAGGTCGCGATCAAGTATGAGAGCGGCAAGCTGACCACGTTGCCGGCGCCGCGCCCACTCTACGAAATCTTCGTCTATTCGCCGCGGGTCGAGGGTGTGCATCTGCGCTTCGGCAAGGTCGCGCGCGGCGGCATCCGCTGGTCGGACCGGCCGCAGGATTTCCGCACCGAGGTTCTCGGCCTCGTGAAGGCGCAGCAGGTCAAGAATGCGGTGATCGTGCCGGTCGGCGCCAAGGGCGGTTTCGTGCCGAAGCATCTTCCGGTTGGCGGGACGCGTGAGGCAATCGCCGCCGAAGGCATTGCCGCCTACAAGCTGTTCATCGGCTCGATGCTCGACGTCACCGACAATCTCTCACCGGAAGGCGTGGTGGTGCCGCCGGACAATGTCGTGCGCCATGACAGCGATGATCCCTATCTGGTGGTTGCCGCCGACAAGGGGACCGCGACCTTCTCCGACACCGCGAATGAAATCTCCATCTCGCGCAATTTCTGGCTGGGCGATGCATTCGCCTCCGGCGGTTCGGCCGGTTACGACCACAAGAAGATGGGCATCACCGCGCGCGGCGCCTGGGAAGCGGTGAAGCGCCATTTCCGCGAGATGGACGTCGATATCGGCGTGACGCACTTCACCGTCGTCGGTGTGGGCGATATGTCGGGCGATGTGTTCGGCAACGGCATGCTGCGCGAGACGACCATCAAGCTGATCGCTGCCTTCGATCATCGCGATATCTTCATCGATCCGGAGCCCAATACGGACAGGAGCTTTGCCGAACGCAAGCGGCTGTTCGATCTGCCGCGTTCGAGCTGGCAGGATTACGACAAGGCGCTGATCTCGAAAGGCGGCGGCGTATTCTCGCGCTCGCTGAAGGAAATCCCGCTTTCGCCGGAGATGAAAGCGATCCTCGGCCTGACGGCCGACAAGGCGACGCCGGCGCAGGTGATGAGCGCGATCCTGAAATGCAATGCCGACCTGTTGTTCTTCGGCGGCATCGGCACCTATATCCGCGCTGCGAGCGAAACCGACGAACAGGTCGGCGACCGCGCCAATGACGCGATCCGTATCATCGGCTCGGACCTGAATTGCAAGGTGATCGGCGAGGGCGCCAATCTCGGCATGACCCAGCGTGGCCGTATCGAGGCGGCGCAGAACGGCGTGCGCCTCAATACCGATGCGATCGACAACTCCGCGGGCGTCAACACCTCCGACCTTGAGGTCAATATCAAGATCGCGCTCGGCAATCCGGTGCGATCCGGCGCGCTGACATTGCCTGATCGCAACACGCTGCTCACGGCCATGACGGACGAGGTGGCGGCGCTTGTTCTGCGCAACAATTATCTGCAGACGCTTGCGATCTCGCTCGCCGAACTGAACGGACTGGAAGATCTCGCTTCGCGCCAGCGCCTGATGCAGACGCTGGAAGGGCGCGGGCTGCTGGACCGCGGGGTCGAGTTCCTGCCGGACGATATGGAGATCGCCGAGCGCCGCCGGCGTCAGCAGGCGCTCACGCGTCCGGAGCTTGCGGTGCTTCTCGCCTATGCCAAGCTGACCTTGTTCAGCGACCTGATCGAGACATCGGTGCCGGACGATCCTTATCTCGGCAAGGAGATCGGACGCTATTTTCCGGCCGAGCTGTCGCGGCTTTACCCCGAGGCACTGGCCCATCATCGTCTGCGGCGCGAGATCATCGCAACGCAGCTCACCAACTCGATCATCAATCGCGGCGGCCCCTCGCTGATCGCGCGCATGACCGACGAGACCGGCGCGTCCGCAGACAAGATCGCGCGCGCCTTCGCCGCGGTGCGCGACAGCTATGGAATGGTCGAACTCAATGCCGAGATCGACGCGCTCGACAACAAGGTCGCGGGCGCGCTGCAACTCAGCCTCTATGCCGCGGTCAAACGCCTGCTGCTCGACCGCATGGCCTGGTTCATCCGCAACGTCGATCTCGGTCAGGGATTGATGGGAATCGTCGAGCATTACCGGGACGGAATCGGACAGGTCAAGCGCGCGCTGGATGCGGCGCTCACCGATGAAGCGGCGATTTCGCGTAACGGTCGCGCCGCGGAACTGGTGAAGTCCGGCGTGCCGGAGCGCCTCGCGATGCAGCTCGCGAGTTTGCCTGCGCTTACGGTCGCGCCCGATATCGTGCTGGTCGCAGACAAGACCGGCCGCAGCGTGCCCGATGTGGCCCGCACCTTCCTCGCCGTGGTCCGCTATTTCCGTCTTGAGCGGATCAACAACGACGCACGCGCGATCGGGGCGACGGACTATTTCGATCGTCTTGCGATCGATCGCGCGCGCGATTCACTCGCGCGTGCCGCGCGGCACCTCACCGGCGAGGTGCTGAATGGCGGCATTGGCGCGGATGCGGTGGACGGCTGGGTCAAGCCGCGCGCGGCCGAGGTCGAACGCATCCGCAATTCGATGCACGAGATTGCCGATACCGGCCTGACGCTGTCGAAGCTTTCGGTGGCGGCGAGTTTGCTGGGGGATTTGGCGGGACGGTAGTTGCGAAGCGCATGGTGATGCCGCGTGTTTCCCTCTCCCCGTTTCACGGGGAGAGGGAAGAGGCCGCGGGGAGAGGTAAAAACCTCAATGCCGGAAATGCCGCGTGCCGGTGAACACCATGGCGATGCCGGCGTCGTCCGCAGCCTTGATCACCTCGTCGTCGCGCATCGAA
>CAZIKZ010000220.1:0-7609 GCA_964539845.1 uncultured Hyphomicrobiales bacterium | reverse complement strand
CCTATCTCAATGTCGATCCCGGAACGATGTCGCCGTATCAGCACGGCGAGGTCTTCGTGACGGACGATGGTGCCGAGACCGATCTCGACCTCGGCCATTACGAGCGTTTCACCGGCCGTCCGGCAACCGTCCGCGACAGCATCACGACCGGCAAGATCTATCAGGACATCATCGCCAAGGAACGTCGCGGCGACTATCTCGGCGCGACGGTTCAGGTGGTCCCGCACGTCACCAACGCCATCAAGGATTTCATCCGTGACGGCAACGAGGACTACGATTTCGTCTTGTGCGAGATCGGCGGGACCGTCGGTGACATCGAGGGGCTGCCATTCTTCGAGGCGATCCGCCAGTTCGGCAATGAAGTGCCGCGTGGTCACGCGATCTACATTCACCTCACGCTGCTGCCCTATATTCCGAGCGCGGGTGAGTTGAAGACCAAGCCGACCCAGCACTCGGTGAAGGAACTGCGCTCGATCGGCATCCAGCCCGACATTCTCCTGTGCCGCACCGATCGTCCGATCCCGCCGGAAGAGCGCCGCAAGCTCGGCCTGTTCTGTAACGTGCGCGAGAGCGCGGTCATCGAAGCGCGCGACGTGGACAATATCTACGCCGTTCCGGAGGCCTATCACGCCGCTGGTCTCGACCGCGAAGTCCTTTCCGCCTTCGGCATTGAAGACAAGACCCCGCCCGATCTGAAGACCTGGCGCCTGATCAACGAGCGCATCCGCAATCCGGAAGGGCAGGTCACGATCGCGATCGTCGGCAAATATACCGGCATGAAGGATGCCTATAAGTCGCTGATCGAGGCACTGTCACATGGCGGCATTGCCAACAAGGTGAAGGTCAATCTCGACTGGATCGAGTCGGAGGTGTTCGAACACGAGGACCCGACGCCGTTCCTCGAACACGTCAACGGCATTCTGGTGCCGGGCGGTTTCGGTCAACGCGGCGCCGAAGGAAAGATCCGCGCGGCGCAGTTTGCGCGCGAGCGTGACGTGCCCTATTTCGGAATTTGCTTCGGCATGCAGATGGCGGTCGTCGAAGCCGCGCGCAATCTGTGCGGCATCGAGAATGCCAATTCGACCGAGTTTGGCGAAACTCCCAACCCGGTCGTCGGCCTGATGACGGAATGGATGCGCGGCAACGAGCTTGAAACGCGCAAAGCGGGCGGCGACCTCGGTGGCACCATGCGGCTCGGCGCCTACAAGGCCGCTCTCGCGCGCGGCAGCCGTATCTCGCAGATCTATGACGGTGAGACCGAGATTTCGGAGCGGCACCGTCACCGCTACGAAGTCAACGCGCGATACAAGGACCGCCTTGAGCAACACGGGATGCGTTTCGCAGGCATGTCGCCCGACGGCCTGTTGCCGGAGACCGTCGAATACGAGAACCATCCATGGTTCGTCGGCGTACAGTTTCACCCCGAGCTCAAATCGCGGCCGTTCAACCCGCATCCGCTGTTCTCTTCGTTCATCGAGGCGGCGGTTGAGCGGAGCCGGTTGGTTTAGTCAGCGGTGTCCGGAGCGGCGCGGCGACGAGCGGAACACTAAGAGAGTTGCGATATGCCCCGCGGTCTCGATCATATCGTTCACGCCGTTCGCGATCTTGATGCTGGCGCGGCGTTGTACCGCCGACTTGGATTCACCGTGGGTGCGCGCAATCGCCATCCGTGGGGCACACACAATCACATCGTGCAATTGCCCGGCTTCTTCGTCGAAGTGCTGACGCTGGCCGAACCGGAAAAACTCGGCGACGATGGCATTCCGACGCTGTTCGGTGATTTCAACCGGCGTTTCCTTGAGGCGGGCGAGGGCTTCTCGCTGCTCATTCTCGAAAGCACGGATGCCGTCGCCGACGCGCGCGCCTTTGCGGCCGCGAAAATCGCGGCGTCCGATGCCCTGCGCTTCGAGCGTGATGGCAAGCGGCCCGACGGTTCGCCGGTCAAGGTCGCGTTCTCGCTGGCCTTTGCCC
The DNA here is from genome assembly GCA_964539845.1 of uncultured Hyphomicrobiales bacterium. GTDB lineage: Bacteria > Pseudomonadota > Alphaproteobacteria > Rhizobiales > Xanthobacteraceae > Pseudorhodoplanes. Next base: position 5,638 of record CAZIKZ010000220.1, on the reverse strand, counting down.
GGGACGCACTTGCGCCCGCGAACAGCTTCGCGGTCTGCCAGCAGCACTATCCGGAAAATTTCTGGAATCCCGCATACCAGCGTCACCCGAACGCCGTGACGCATGTCGGCGGCGTGGTAATGGTCGCCGACAATCCGAGCGATCATCACATCTTTTTCTCGGCGTTTGCCGGTGAGCGCGAATTACTGTCGACCTCGGCCGGGATCACGGTGAGCACGCCGCGCGGTGACATTCAGGTCATGGCGCCGGCCGCATTCGCGGACCATTTCGGCACCGTCGCGCCCGACGTTTCAAACGGCGCGCGGCTTGCCGCGCTGCGCCTTGTCTCCTCGAATATGGATACGACGATGGAGAGCCTCGTGTCCGGCGCGTTCTCGCCGATCCAACGCATGGACCGCCTGATCGTGCCGGAAGCGGATGCTTTCGGCGGGACGCTCGTGTTCGAGGCCGCGACGAAATCCTGACCGATTTCCCGGACCACCTATGTTGCCGGGCATTTCGCGCATGCGAGACCGAACGTTGATTCCTGAGCCTGCCCGGCGCATGGTCGAGCCAGTTCCGAATGTGAGCCCGACCGAAGATCGCTTGATATGTTTCGGGCTCATGCTCTGCGAGGACCTATGGACAAGCCCTTGATTCCGAACCCGGTCGTGGATGTCGGCACGGCACGCTTCGGCAACGATCTGCCGCTCGCGCTGATCGCCGGCCCCTGTCAGCTTGAAAGCCGCGCGCATGCGCTGGAGATGGCGTCTGCGCTGAAGGAGATTGCGCAGCGCGTCGGCATCGGGCTCATCTACAAGACATCGTTCGACAAGGCGAACCGCACGAGCGGCAAGAGTGCGCGCGGTATCGGCCTCGATGCGGCACTGCCGATCTTCGCCGAGATACGCTCATCGCTCGAACTGCCGGTGCTCACCGATGTGCATGACGCCGAGCAATGTGCGGCGGCGGCGGAAGCCGTCGACGTGTTGCAGATCCCGGCCTTCCTGTGCCGCCAGACAGATCTTTTGATCGCAGCCGCGAAAACCGGGCGCGCGGTCAATGTGAAGAAGGGGCAGTTTCTCGCACCCTGGGACATGAAGAATGTCGTGACCAAGATCACCGATGCCGGCAATGCGCGGGTGCTGGTGACGGAGCGCGGTGTTTCGTTCGGATACAACACGCTGGTCTCGGACATGCGCGCGTTGCCGGAACTCGCCAAGACCGGCGCGCCGGTGATTTTCGACGCAACGCATTCCGTGCAGCAGCCGGGCGGGCAGGGCACCGTCTCGGGCGGTCAGCGCGAATATGTTGCGGTGCTGGCGCGTGCCGCTGTCGCCGTGGGAGTCGCCGGCGTATTCATCGAAACACATCAGGATCCCGACCGTGCGCCTTCGGATGGTCCCAACATGATCGCGCTCAAGGATCTTGAGCCACTGCTGAAGACACTGATTGCATTCGACCGCCTTGCAAAGAGCTGACCGCGTCGGCGCCCGAACGCGCGCCCGGCGATACCGAAAATGAATCGCGAACTCATCATCATAGCGTCGATCGTTTTCGTCACGTCGCTGTTCACCCGCTCGGTCGATCCTGTGGTGCCGCTGATCGCGGACGGTCTTGTGGTTCAGGTCGGGACCGCGGCACTGCTCTCGACCGCCTTTGCGCTGCCTTATGCGCTGATCCAGCCGGTGCTGGGTGCGCTCGGCGACATGATGAGCAAGACGAAGCTGATGAGCATCAGCCTTGTCGTGCTGGTTCTGTCTGCGGCGGTGAGCGCGACCGCGCCGAATTTCACCATTCTGGTGCTGTCGCGGATCGCGGCGGGCATTGCCTCGGGCGGCATTTTCCCGATCTCGCTCGCGACCATCGGCGATCGTATTCCCGTCGCGCAACGGCAGATCGCGATCAGCAGGATGCTTGCGGCCACGATGTGCGGCAACCTGCTCGGAGCTTCGCTCGCCGGTGTGGTCGGCGACATCGCCGGCTGGCGCGCGGTGTTCGTCGTGACCGGTCTGCTCGGCCTGATCGTGACGGTCGCGGCGCTGATCGGATTTCGCAAGGTGCCGCGGGAAACGCCGCCTGGATTCGACCTTACGACCATCGTTCCAAATTATCGCGCTATCTTCGCCAATCCTCATGCGAAGGTTTGCTTCGGCGCGGTTTTCCTCGAGTCGCTCGTGGTTTTCGGCGTGTTTCCGCACATGGCCGCGATGATGCAGGAGGCAGGCGAAACCCGCGCCTCGATCGCCGGCATCGTGCTTGCGGGCTTTGGGATCGGCGCGGTCGTCTACACCATCGTTGTGCGCTTTCTGCTCGCGACACTCGGTGAACGGCGGCTGATGTTTGGCGGCGGGCTGATCATGGCGGCCTTTCTGCTGATCCTCACGCTGCGGCTACCGTGGCCGCTCGAATTCGCCAACTTCGCGATGATGGGTTTCGGCTTCTACTGGCTGCATGGTTCGATCCAGGTGTTCGCGACCGAACTCGCCCCGCAGGCCCGCGGCTCCGCGATGGCGCTGCATTCGATGGCATTCTTTCTCGGACAGGCAGCCGGTCCCGTCATTTATGGCGCCGGGTTCGTGATCGTGGGAAAGACGCCGCTGCTGATCACGGGGGCCGTCATTATCGCGCTGGTCGGCTTCGTGTGCTCGCGAAAGCTGCGGCGCGCGCCCGCGCAACCGGTCTAGCCGCGCCCGCGATAGGGGGCGACGCCCTGATCGGGCACCCACACGTCTTTCGGCAATTTGCCCGCCTGCCAGAACACGTCGATCGGCATGCCGCCGCGCGGATACCAATAGCCGCCGATCCGCAGCCAGCGCGGCTTGAGAAGCTGGTTCAGGCGCTTGCCGATCGCGACGGTGCAGTCCTCATGGAAGGCACCGTGATTCCTGAAGGAGTTCAGGTAAAGCTTGAGCGACTTCGACTCGATCAGAAACGTGTTCGGAACATAGTCGATCACGAAATGCGCGAAGTCGGGCTGGCCGGTGATCGGACAGAGCGCGGTGAATTCCGGCATCACGAAGCGCGTCACATAATTCGTGTCCGGATGCGGATTCGGGACGCGGTCGAGCTGGGCCGCCTCGGGCGAGGCGGGAATCGGGGTCGGCTTACCGAGCTGGGACGGCGCTGTGATGCCGCGGGCCTTGTTCTTGCGGGTCATGCGCCTTGCTCTAGCGCGCGCCCTTCAACCGCGCCAGAGCCTGCTGCGCGATCTGATCGCCATAGGTCGTACCGACCTCGTACAGGATGCGCGCCTTGGCGAGATCCTTGGGAACGCCTTCGCCAAGCTCGTATTGTGACGCCAGATTGGCCGGTGCGCTGTCGTCGCCCGCGAGCATGGCCTGCTCGAACAGCCGCACCGCCCGGACCGGATCCTTAGGAACGCCGAGACCTTGCGAATAGAGCACGCCGAGGTTGTTCATGATCACGGGATGCTCGGGCGCCAGGCTGTAATATTTGAGGGCGCGCGCATAATCGACCTTCACGCCGCGGCCGACCTGATACATGAAGCCGAGATTCTTGATGGCGCTGGCGTCGCCCTCCTTGGCCGCCTTCTCGAAGGTCTTCATGGCATTGGCGAAGCTTTGCGCACCGCCATGACCGAAGAAGTCCATGCGCCCGAGTTCGGTGAGCGCTTCGGTAGCACCGAGGTCATACGCGCCCTTGAATATGATCCGCGCCTTGGAATGGTCGCCGGCTCCGTAATAGAGCGCGCGCCCAAACTGGTAGTGCAGCCGTCCATTGTTCTGGTCGGCGACCACCGCCTTCGCGCAGGCCTGCACCGAGGCCCTGGTGACTTTCTTGTAGTGCACGCCACGCACGGTCGCGGGCTTGTTGGGAGAATAGGGGTCCGCGGCAAGCCGGTCGCATTCGCCGGAAATCAGCTCGGCCTCGGGGATGGTCGCGCGCAGCCCATCTGCGGCGACGATCTCGGCGATACTGCCGGTCTTTTTGCCCGGTTGCGGCTGAAGCACCACGTCGTTGCGGAGCGAGGAATGATCCCAGGGGATCTGTTTCTCTTTGGTGACGGCCACGACGTCGGTGCGCACGCGTTTTAGCACGCTGGCAATTTCAAGGCCGGGTGTCTGCATATGCTTGAGAAGCGCTGCGGTGAACGGGCTATTCCGGCCGTCGCCGTCGAGTGCCACGTTGTCGGGTTGGGTCGCGAAGGCGATCATAGTGTCGATCGAGCCTTTGACCGATGCGAGCCCGGACCCGACGCTCGCGGATCGCGTTGCGAGCTTGCGGTCCATGCCGTCGACGAACGGGTTGTCGCGGCAGGCATCGAGGAAGATCAGGTTGACGCGCTGCTCGGCGTCCATCTGGCGCAGGACATAATCGAGGCTAACCGCCGCGAAATTCAGGTCCGTCGTCGCACTTATCTTGGCATCGACCGGGACCAGATAATTCGTGTTATCGACCTGCAGGCCGTGCCCCGCATAGAAGAAGACGATGACTTTTGCGCCGCGCGATTTGTCGGTGAAGTTCCGGATTGCGTTTTCCATGCCGAGCCGATCAAGGTCGAGCCCCTGCACGACATCAAAATTCAGTTTGCGCAATGCGCTCGCAACGTCGGCCGCGTCATTGCGTGGATTGGGAAGCACGGCCGCACTGCGATAGGCGCTGTTCCCGATCACAAGTGCCACGCGCTCCGCAGCCGATGCTGCCGAAGCCAATGTGACAGTAACGAGCAGGGTCAGGAAAGCCAGCAGCCGCATGGTGGCCTCGTTCGGTTTGTCCTGACCGCAAAATCCTATGCCCGTCCGATCCCCGTCAAGCGCGCGGCTGGTCACGATTGCTCCATCGCCGGTCGCCGACTTGCGCGGACAGGACCATGACTTGCGCGGACGGGACCATCCTGTAAAAGCGGCGCCGACAACGAAAACAGCCGGACTAGGTGTGTTGGTTCGGAAATCCGCTTCGTCCTTGCCGCGCGCTCTTCGAGCGGATTTCCGAACCGCCACACCAAAAATCATAGGTTTGCTAGTGTCCTTCGTATCCGAAGTCCGCTCACGAGCAAGCCATGGATTGAAGCGGACTTCGGATACGGGACACTAGCCCATGACCGCCATCGTCAATATCGTCGGCCGCGAAATCCTGGACAGCCGCGGCAACCCCACCGTCGAGGTGGATGTGTTGCTTGAGGACGGCTCGTTTGGCCGGGCGGCGGTTCCGTCGGGCGCCTCCACCGGCGCGCATGAGGCGATGGAGCTTCGCGACGGCGACAAGGCTCGCTATCTCGGCAAGGGCGTCCGCAAAGCGGTGGACACTGTGGATGGCGAGATTTTCGATGCCATCGGCGGGATGGATGCCGAGGATCAGGTCCTCATCGACGAGACCATGATCGCTCTCGACGGCACGCCCAACAAGGCGCGGCTTGGCGCCAATGCGCTGCTCGGGGTCTCGCTCGCCACCGCCAAGGCTGCGGCGAACGCGAGCGGCCTGCCGCTTTACCGCTATGTCGGGGGCACGGCCGCACGCACGTTGCCGGTGCCGATGATGAACATCGTCAATGGCGGCGCCCATGCCGATAATCCGATCGACTTTCAGGAATTTATGGTGATGCCGGTCGGCGCATCCTCTTTCGCGGAAGCGCTTCGTACGGGCGCGGAGATTTTCCACACGCTCAAGTCCGCGCTGAAGGCGGCCGGTCATAACA
>CAZIKZ010000219.1:0-7613 GCA_964539845.1 uncultured Hyphomicrobiales bacterium | reverse complement strand
TCATCGACGAGAGCACCGGCTGGCCGGCGAAGAAGATCGCAGCCAGAACCATGGTGGCAACCGTGGTCACCGCATAGGTCTCGAACAGGTCGGCCGCCATGCCGGCGCAGTCACCGACGTTATCGCCGACGTTGTCGGCAATGGTGGCCGGGTTGCGCGGGTCGTCTTCCGGAATGCCGGCTTCCACCTTGCCGACGAGGTCGCCGCCGACGTCCGCACCCTTGGTGAAGATGCCGCCGCCGAGACGGGCGAAGATCGAAATCAGCGAGGCGCCGAAGCCGAGCGCGACCAGCGCGTCAACCACTACACGGCTGTTCGGAGCAAGGGCGAGCGGTCCGGTGAGGACCATGTAATAGACGGCGACGCCCAGCAACGCGAGACCGGCCACCAGCATGCCGGTGATCGCACCCGCCTTGAAGGCGATGTCCAAGCCGCCCGCGAGCGATTTCACCGCGGCCTGCGCCGTGCGGACGTTGGCGCGCACCGAGACGTTCATGCCGATGAAGCCAGCGGCACCGGACAGGATCGCACCGATCGCAAAACCGATCGCAACGAGCCAGCCGAGCAGCAGCCCGACGATCACGAAAATCACGACGCCGACGACGCCGATCGTGGCGTACTGGCGTTTCAGATAGGCCTGCGCGCCCTCACGGACGGCGGCTGCGATTTCCTGCATTTTCGCGGAGCCGGCATCGGCCTTCATCACCGACATGGTGGCCCAGATGCCGTACACGATAGCAAGCAAACCGCAGGCGATGATCACCCACAAAGCTGTCATAGAAGTCCCCGATAAATCTGGAAAAGCCGGGCCAGCCCGGCTGACACTTTATTGAAACCGGGCGCGCGGAATCGCCTCCGCCCGGCCTCAAAATCGCGCGGACATTGCCAAAAACGAATTTGCAAAGCAACCGGGCAAACGGCCGGATTCCCGACGTTTTTTGCAGGGTTTCCAAGCCTTTTCGCCGGCCTCTGGCCTCATACGATTCGGATCAGGGCCGGCCGTATTTCCTTCGTGGTCCCATCCGTCAGCCCAAGATCGGTCAGGTGCGGACCGGGGTTGCAGGCGAGCGACTGGCCGCTCAGCGCCTTGAAGGTCCGATAGGGCGGTTGCCAGGTGCAGATCGCGCCGGCGGCCTCGACGATGCGCTTGTGGGCCTCCGCGACTTCGGCCGGATCGCCGAGCGACAGCATGCCCGCCACCGGATAGGCCAGCTGGGACACCACCTGCCCATCCTTGACCACCACGATGCCGCCCTGCATGCCGATCACGGTATTGGCGGCGAGCGCGAGTTCCGCCGGATCGTGGCCGTACAGGATCAGGTTGTGGGAGTCGTGCGAATAGGACGTTGCGAACGCGCCGCGCCAGCGGTCCCAACCTTCGATGATGGCAAGCTGAGGCGTCGGGTCATTGCGGCCGTGACGATGCACGATCGCCATCACACTGAGATCCGGCGGCACAACCGCGAACCCGTCGCGGACCTCCACCTCGATTTCGCTCCATGAATTGAAGCGCGCACCCTTGATAGTCTGGATCAGCGCGCGGCCATTGGCGACGCCCGGTATCCGGATGCGGAAATCATCCGCCGTCAGCGGCGCGACCTTCATCGTGTTGTCGAGCGGCGGTTGCGTTTCGGCCAAAGGCACAATCAGCTTGCCACCCTGCGCGACGTGGCGGCCGCCGGTAAAGACAGCCTCAACCCTCACCTCGCTCAGGTCGGACAAAGCGACAAGATCGGCCCGCCGTCCGGCAGCGACAAGGCCAAGGTCGTCGCGGCGCAACCGGATCGCATTGTTGATCGTCGCGCAGCGGATGGCCTGCAGCGGCTCCATGCCGTAGCGGATCAGCCGGCGCAGCACGTCATTGATGCCGCCGAACGCGACCAGATAATCCGGAAACACGTCATCGGTGCAGATCGTCAGGCTCGTCGGGATCACCGGCAGCGTGTTGATCGCCGCCACCACATCCGGAAGCAGGTAATCGTGCGAACCACGGATCTCGACCGTGAAACCCGCACGCAGCTTCTCCAGCGCGTCCGCGCCCGAGGTGATCTCGTGATCCCCGGAAATTCCGGCCGACAGATAGGCCATCAGGCCCGGACCGGTCAGACCGCGCGCATGCCCCTCGATAATCTTGCCCGAAGCATTGGCGGCTTCGAGGATGCCCATCATGCGCGGCTGCGCTTCCAGCACCGCACGCATGTCCATGACTTCGGCGAGACCGGCCACGTCCGGCCAGCCCATCAATTCGCGAATCTCATCGGCTTTGAAATCGGCGCCGGATATTTCCAGGCCGGGCGCGGCGGGAACGCAGGACGAGGCCTGCACGATAAAGCGCAGCGGCAGATTGCGCGTTGCCTCCACCGCGTAACGGATGCCGTCGAGACCGATCACATTCGCCAGTTCGTGCGGATCCCAGAAGATCGTGGTCGTGCCCTGCGGCACCACCACCTCCGCATAGCGATGTGGCAGCATGTGCGAGGATTCCACATGCACATGCGCGTCGATGAAACCGGGCGTAACGATCAGCCCGGCAAGATCGTGTCCTTCTTTTGCATCGGTGAAGACGCCCGGGGCGTGCACGCTCGCGATCATCGGACCCACGATGCCGATATCGGCCTCGCGGATTTCCATGGTCGCGACATCGGCGATGCGCGCGCCGCGCAGGAGAAGGTCAAACGGCGCCCTGCCCTGCGCGGCTGCAATCGCGCGCTTGCGGATATCGAACGAAATCGGCTCCAGCACAGCTATTCGGCCTTGATGTTGGCCGCCTTCACCAGCGCGGAAAACTTCTCGCTCTCCGCCTTCAGGAAATCGGCAAACTCCTTCGGTGAATTGCCGACCGGGATCAGGTTTGAGGCCTTGAGCCTCTCGACGATACCGGGCTCTTTCACCACATCCGCCAGCGCCAGGTGCAATTTCTCGACAATCGCGGGATCGGTCTTCGCCGGCGCGAACAGCCCGTACCAGACGGTGACGCTGACATTCTTCAGGTCCGGGTGTTCGGCGAGGCTTGGCACGTCCGGCGTGAGTTCAAAGCGTTTCGGCTCGGTGATGCCGAATGCCTTGATGTTGCCGGCCTTCACGTTCTGCATCGCCATGACCAGCGGCAGCACGGCAAGATCGATGTTGTTGCCCATCAGGTCGGTCGGGATCTGCGCGCCGGTCTTGTAGGGCACATGTACCATGTTGACCTTGCCCTCGGCATTGATCATCTCGCCTGCGACATGCAGCGAGGTGCCGACGCCGGAGGTCGCGTAATTGTATTTGCCGGGATTGTCCTTCAGCAGCTTCATCAGCTCGGCGATGGTGTTGGCCGGGAAGTCCTTGCGCCCGAGCAGCACCAGCGGGGATGAGCCGACCATCGAGATCGGCACGAAGTCCTTCATCGCGTCATACTGGACGATCGATGGCGAGACCAGTTTCGCGATCACGATCGTGCTCTCGACCGAAAACAGCAGCGTATAGCCATCGGCCGGCGCGCGTGATGCCCGCAGCGTCCCGATCACACCGCCCGCGCCCGCGACATTCTCGATCACGATGTTGCCGCCGAGCTTTGCTGCGAGCCGGTCGGATACGAGCCGGGCCACCGCGTCGACGCTGCCGCCGGCAGCATACGGCACGATCATGGTGATCGGCTTGGAAGGATAGGTCTGAGCCTGTACCGGACCGGCGGCGAACGGGAGACACAGCGCGATTGCTGCGGCGGACAGGTAACGAGCGAATATGTGCATGGGACAATGCTCTCTCAACGACGGCCCGGCAGCCTGCCCGCCAGATTGCGCCGGAGCCGCGGCTGCCGCAAGAGCACCCGAAGGTTGCGTATCTCAGGCCGGGTTGCGGCGCTGACGTATCACGAGCCAGCCGAGCATCACGGCCGCGGTCAGCACCACCGGGAACACAATCTCGTTGACCGCCGCCCAGCCGAACAATGCGAGCACCTTGCCGGAGCCGAAAGAACCGATCGCCATCGAGCCGAAAACCAGGAAGTCGTTGAAGCTCTGCACCCGCGTCCGCTCTTCCGGCCGGTGTGTCTGCGTCACCAGGGTGGTCGCGCCGATGAAGCCGAAATTCCAGCCGACCCCGAGCAGCACGAGGCCGATCCAGAAATGCCAGAGCGTGATGCCGGATATGCTGATCGCTGCGCTCAGAAGCAATATCGCAAAACCGGCCGCGATCACCCGCTCGACGCCGAAGCGCGCGATCAGCGTGCCAGTGAAGAAGCTCGGCACGAACATGCCCAGCACATGCCATTGCAGTCCGAGCGTGGCATCGGTGACGCTGTGATTGCATTCGATCATGGCGAGCGGCGCTGCCGTCATCACCATGTTCATCATCGAATAGCTCGCGATTCCGCAGACGACAGCCACGATGAATTTCGGCTGCCGCGCGATTTCGGAGAGCGGGCGTCCGGCAACAGCCTTCGCGGCCGCCGATGGCATCGGAATTCTGAGGAACATCAGCACGAAGCCGGCGATCACCGCGATCGCAGCCTGCGCGAGATAGGTCGCGGCGAACAGATAGGGCGGCAGCATATCCTTGGTCGCGATCACGACCTGCGGGCCGACAATGGCCGCGAACACGCCGCCGATGAGAACCCATGAGATCGCTTTCGGCCGGAACGCATCGCTCGCCGTATCGGCCGCGGCGAAGCGGTAAGCCTGATGGGCGGCGGCATAGAGTCCGGAGAAGAATGCGCCGATATTGAACAAAGAGAACGAGCCGTAGAGCACGCCGGCGCAGCAGATCAGGCCGGTCAGCACACCGCAGACGGTGCCGATCTGGAACGCGGTGCGGCGGCCATAGCGACGCGCCAACGCCCCGACCGGAAGCGTACCGAGCCACATTCCGATGACATAGACCGTGATGGGTACGGTCGCGAGCACCTTGTCGGGCGCGAGCATCGCACCGGCGATGGCACCGGTTGCAAGCAGCACCGTATTGTTCCCGCCGGCCATGGCCTGCGCGACGGACAGCACGATCGCATTGCGGCGCGCCAGCTTATCGTCGATCAGATGGTGCAGGCTTTGGTCGGCAACCGACATAGGTGAGTCCCCGGCAAGGGTCGCCTACATATCCGGTCGATTGAATGTAAACCAGCCTGCAAAATGCAGGTCAGAACTGCCATGCGCCGGAATGACGGACCGAAAGCCCCCGCAGCGCGGCGATATCCGGCGTTCCGAGCTGCCGCATCGCAACCGAAATCTCCTCGATCAGCATGTCCGTCACATAATTTGCGCCGTCAGCGCCGGCAGCGCCCACGCCGTACAGAAACGCCCTGCCCGCCAGTGCCGCGTGTGCGCCGAGCGCGACCGCGCGCACCGCATCGAGGCCCGATCGCACACCGCTATCGAACAACACCGTCGCCTTGTCCCCCACGGCGCGCACAATGGCAGGCAGCACATCGATTGCAGCCGGCGCCGCCTCAAGCTGACGGCCGCCATGATTGGAGACCTGCACGCCGTCGAGACCGATCGCGACAGCTTTCTCCGCGTCGGCGGGATGCATCACGCCCTTGATCACCATCGGGCCCTTCCAGACATCGCGATAGCGCTTGAGCTCTTCGAATGTGAAGGCGCCGCCGACCTCCCCCTGCGCAAACCACGCGATATCGGCCTTGCTCGGATTGCTTCCGCAATAAGGCGCAAGGCATGGAAAACTCGGCTGCCCGTTCTTCAGCAGTGCCGACACCCAGTGCGGCGACACCGCCGCCTGCATGATGGTGCGCAGTGTCGGCCGGAATGGCAGCGTCAATCCGTTCCGCAACTCACCCGGCCGCTTGGCGCGGCCCGGCGTGTCAACCGTCACCACCAGCACATGCACACCTGCATCCTGCGCCCGGCGTACCAGATCGAAGCCGACCTTGTGATCGTCGCGCGGCAACCGATAAAGCTGAAACCAGACGACATCGGGCGCGAGTTGCGCCGCTTCCTCCAGCGCGATGCCGCTCACGGTGCCGGCAGTATAGGGAATGCGGGCACGCTGGGCGGCGCGCGCGAGATGCCGCTCCGCGCCGGGCCAGAACACGCTTTGCAAGCCCATCGGCGCGATACCGATCGGCGCCGCGTAATGCCGGCCGAACAGCGTCACGTCGGTTGCGGCCGGACCCTTGTCGGCGCCGACACGCGGCGCCAGCTCGATCGCATCCAGCGCATCCGCATTGCGCTTCACGCCGAGATATTGCCCCGCTCCGCCCGCGACGGTTTCATAACCGAGCGACGGGATGCGACGCTCCGACGCCTTGCGCAGATCCTCGACCGTCGGAAACTGTCGGCGCAACTGCGCCTCGCGCGAATTGCCTGCGACACCCCAGTGGGTCGCCGGTCCTTTGACGGCGGTGCGGTCATGCATCACGTATCTCCCGGACGTCACTATAACGCGTGCGTCACATTGCAAATGTCAGAAATGGCTGAACGCGCCGCGCGCGAATGTGAGCGCTGCGCCATTCGCATCGATCATCTGCGGCGGCTCACCGCCCGAGACGATCTCGCCGACCTCCGTCACCGGAACCGCGGCGGCTCGCGCCAGATCGTGAAACGCCGCGATCCTGTCGGCGGGTATCGCTGCCAGAATCTCGTAATCGTCGCCGCCGGTCGCGATCACCTCAATCAGCCGGGGCTCCGCATCGAGCGCCGTAGCCGCCGCCGCCGACAACGGAATACGCGCCGCCTCGATCCGCGCCGATACGCCGGACACCTCGCAAAGCTTTGCGAGATCGCCGACCAGCCCGTCCGATACGTCCATCGCCGCAGACGCCAGCATGCGCACCGCGTCCGCCATCGCCGTGCGCGGCTGCGGCACGCGATAGCGTCCGGCGAGATGTCCGGCTTCGTCCTCGCCAAGCGCCCATTGACCGATATGGTTCGGCTCCCGTAGCAGCCGAAGCCCGAGCGCCGCGTCGCCGATCGTGCCCGTCACCACGATCACGTCGCCTGGTTTGGCGCCGGACCGGCGAACCATGGTCCCGCGCGGCAGCGTGCCGAACGCCGTGATCGACGCAAAGAGCGGCCCCTCGGTGCGGACCGTGTCACCGCCATAGACCGGACAGGCGAAAAGTCCGCAATCCGATTGCAGCCCGGACACGAACGGATGCAGCCAGCCGTGCCCGGTCGCCTCCGGCAATGCGAGCGTCAACAGACAGCCGGCCGGATACGCGCCCTTGGCGGCGAGATCGGAAAGATTCACCCGCAGGGCCTTGCGCGCCACCGTCTCCGGCGGGTCGTCCGGCAGGAAGTGGATGCCGGACACGATCGCGTCGGTGGTGAGAACGAGTTCATGGCCTTCGGGCGGCGCATAGAACGCCGCGTCATCGGTCAGACCGAGCGCGCCCGGCGCTGTCGCCAGCGGCTTGAAATATTTGGCGATCAGTCTGTCTTCGCCTGACGGCATGGGGCGGCACCCGGTTTCCGTTCGTTCCCGCGCAAGCGGGAACCCAGACTTCCTGTCCGCTCGATTCTGGGTCCCGCTTGCGCAGGGACGAGCGGAGACTCCTATCGTGGTGCGCTAAACTCCTCGGCCCGCGCGCTCCGCGCCAGCATGTCGAGCACCGCATTCACCATACCGGTCTCGTCGCGGTCGACAAAGGCGTTCGCCACATCGACATATTCCGAGACGAT
>CAZIKZ010000218.1:2902-7619 GCA_964539845.1 uncultured Hyphomicrobiales bacterium | reverse complement strand
TCGACTCGACCCTGCAGATGATCCGCAATGTGCCGCATCTCGCACTGATCCCGCTCGTCATCCTCTGGTTCGGAATCGATGAGGAGGCAAAGATCTTTCTGGTCGCGCTCGGCGTGTTTTTTCCGATCTACATCAACACGCTGCACGGTATTCGGACGGTCGATAATCACCTTGTCGAGATGGGGCGTACCTACGGCATGTCGCCGACGACGCTGTTCTGGCGCGTGATTTTGCCGGGCGCGCTTCCCTCGATTTTCGTGGGGCTGCGCTACGCGCTCGGCATCATGTGGCTGACGCTGATTGTCGCCGAGACGATCGCGGCATCCTCCGGCATCGGCTATATGGCGATGCAGGCGCGGGAATTCCTGCTGGTCGATGTGGTCGTCCTCAGCATCGTGATCTACGCGCTGTTCGGAAAGCTAGCGGATAGCGCCGCACGTTTGCTGGAACGGCTTTGCCTGTCCTGGCATCCGGCATTCCAGAAGGCGTGACCATCATGACCCAACACGTCATTCCGCCGCAGCACGCCGAAGCGAAGCCAACGACGACTGTGTTGCAACCCAGAGCGCCCGCGCACGGCCTCTCGATCACGGTCGAGAACCTGCACAAGTCGTTCGGGGACCAACAAGTATTGCGTGGCATCGGGCTGAAGATCGAGCCAGGTCAGTTCGTGACCATCGTCGGCCGCAGTGGTTGCGGCAAGAGTACACTGCTTCGGCTGCTGGTGGGGCTTGAAAAGCCGACGAGCGGCACCTTCTGGTTTGGTGAGAAGGCCGAAACGTCACTGCACCGGGATGATATCCGCGTCATGTTTCAGGAGCCGCGGCTGCTGCCCTGGGCGCGCGTACTCTCGAATGTCGAGGTCGGTCTGGGGGCGGAACGCAAATCAGCCGATGCGCGAGAGCGCGCACTAGCGACGTTGCGCGAGGTCGGGCTTGAGGATCGTCGCGACGATTGGCCTGCGATCTTGTCCGGCGGCCAGAAGCAACGCGTCGCACTCGCGCGCGCGCTTGTAAGCGAGCCCGGAATTCTGGCGCTTGACGAACCTCTGGGTGCGCTTGACGCGCTCACCCGCATTTCCATGCAGCGTCTGCTCGAACGGGTGTGGCTCGATCAGGGCTACACGGCGCTGCTGGTCACGCACGATGTCGCGGAGGCCGTTACCCTGGGAGATCGCGTGCTGGTGATCGAAGACGGGCAGATATCGCTCGATCTTGCGGTCGATCTGCCGCGGCCACGCGAGCGTGGTGCGCCGGAAATCGCGGCGCTCGAGGGTCGCATTCTGCGCGACCTGTTCAAGAACGCGAGAGACGGTGAAGACGCCTGAGTATCTTAGCGGAGGCCGAAATTGCGCCAGGCACCGGCGTGCGACGCTGCAGCCTTGTTTCATAAGGGAGCGGCCGACGATCCGAGAGTAGCAGGTGCTGATCGTGGGGGCGCTGTAAGCGGCGTGTCGGTTGTCTGCCATCTGCTAGAGGGGCCGGACTGGCCGTCAGTTCCAGCCGGACGCCCTGGATGGGTTCGGTCGTCGCATTCTTAATCCGGATCGAGCGGATGACCGGAATTGAATTCTGGTGCGATGCAAAGGTGAAAGTATCGGCAAGGTTGGCCTCGATCTGAATGGACTGCGGAGGCGCGATTTCGCTCCGATCGATTGGCTCGATTTCTATATTGTCCATTGTCCCCAACCCAATCACCTGCCGGCGCCATTTTGGGTAATGCCAGCTTGATCGCAAGAGCTGTTTCTACTTACAAGAGTTAATTACTGGTGGGACACGCATCAGGTTTTGGTGCGCGCCGCGATCGCCGTAAGAGCTGATCAAGAAAATGGGGGATGATGCGCTTCAGTTTCGTACACGCGGCCGATCTTCACATCGATAGTCCGCTGGTCGGCCTGAGCCATAAGGATCGGGCGGTCGCTGCCCGGTTTGCGCAGGCAGGGCGCCGCGCCGTCGAAGCGCTCATCAATGAGGTGATCGCGAGCAAGGCGGCGTTTCTCGTGATCTCGGGCGATATTTTCGACGGCGACTGGAAAGACGTCACCACAGGTCTTTTCTTCGTGCGCACCGTCAGTGAACTGCACCGAAAAGGCATCCCGGTGTTTATGGTGCGGGGCAATCACGACGCGGACAGTCTGATGTCGCGCGACTTGCCATATCCCGACTCCGTCAAGCTGTTCAGTTCGAGCAAAGCTGAGACTGTTGCGCTGGACGATTACAGAGTTGCGTTGCACGGCCGCAGCTTTCCAACCCGTCTGACCGCCGATTTTGTCAATACGTATCCCGCGCGCCGCGATGGCTGGATCAACATTGGAGTGCTTCATACGTCGCTTGACGGAACGCGCGGCCATGCGGGCTACGCGCCATGCTCTGTCGAAGACCTGAAGCGCTACGGTTACGATTATTGGGCGCTCGGCCATGTCCATGAGGCAGAGATCGTCAGCCGCGATCCGTGGATTGTATTTCCCGGAAACCTGCAGGGCCGTAATTCGCGTGAGATCGGTGCCAAAGGCGCAATGCGGGTTACCGTCGAGGATGGACGCATCATCGACGTTGCGCCGTTGGTCCTCGATGGGGCGCGCTGGGATCACCTTTCGATTAATGTCGCGGCAGATGCTACTGAAGACGAGATCTTTTCCCGGCTGAAATTGGCGCTTGAAGACGCTCACGCGAACTGCGCGGGCCGGCCCCTGGCAGTGCGTGTCACGCTGGTTGGCAATACGCCGTTGCATAACAGGCTGGTCGCGGGTCAAGAGCCCTTGCTCAATGACCTCCGAGCGGCCGGATTCCAGATCGCATCGGACTGCTGGGTCGAGCAGGTCAGGATAAAGACGTCGTCACCGCCACCAGTCGTACAGCGAGCGGCCGATGCCGATAGCATCGACGTCGAAGGACTTTTGGCGGCAGTCGAGATGGACCGGGAATTTGGCGCTGCGCTGCCTGATCTGGTGATGACCATCGCCGACAAACTGCCGAAGGATCTGCGCGACGACTTCGTTCAGTCGGAAGTAGTCAAGAGGCTCGGCGCAGACGCGCGCGCACTTTTGCTGGGGCGTCTCCCGTGAGGATCGACCGTCTCGTCTTCGAGCGTTACGGTATCTTCACCGACAGGGAATTGTCGTTTGATCCCGAGGCGGCGATTCACATCGTACTCGGCGCCAATGAGGCCGGAAAGACCTCGGCACTGTCCGCCATCGGCGACTTCATCTTTGGCTTTGGTGCTCGCACAGTCTATGACTTCAAACATGACAGCAAAGTGCTGCGTATTGGCGGAACGCTGCGTCACTCCGATGGCCGCGCCATTGCCGCGCGTCGGCGCAAGGGCAACAAGAATACCCTTGTCGGGGATAACGACGAGCCGCTACCGGACAACCTGTTCGACGCTTTCACGGCGGGAATGTCGCGAGAAACATTTCGCCGTGAATTCGGATTGACCGCCGAGTCCTTGCGCAGCGGTGGGGCAGAACTGCTCGATGCGGGCGGAAGACTTGCAGAAACGCTCGCAGCGAGTTCTGCGGGCATGAGCGCGCTGTCGGGGCTGACGGCTCGTCTGAAATCTGAGGCCGACGAGCTTTTCACCTCGCGCAAATCGGGCAGCAAGCCATTCTACACGGCTGTCGAGGGCCGCGATCAAGCCGACCAAAAGCTGCGCGATTCGATCGTCACGAGGGACGCGATCAAACAGGCAAAGGAAGCCTTTGAAGCGGCCTCCGACAGTCTCGAGAGGCTGAATGAGTCGCACGGTTCTCTGGGAAAATCATTGGCGCTGTGTCAGCGCGCATTGCGCGTGCGCCCGTCGCTTGCCCGGCTGGACGGTACCGAAAGCGAACTCACGGCCTTGTCTGACCTGCCACTCATCTCTGACCGACAAATGTCCGAGTGGCGCAAAGCGATCTCGGATCACGACGACCTCCAGCAGCAGATCGGGGCGCTCGAAGCCGCAATGGCGACCAATGCATCCGAGCTGGAGGCGCTGAGGGTTGACGAAGGCCTGCTGTCAGAAGGCGCAACAATTGACGCATTGCGTGAGCGCCTCGGGGCCGTTCGGAAGGCGGCGGATGACTTGCCTCGTCGCCGTCAGGCGCGCGATGGCGCCATCGCTGCGCTCGACGAAGCCGCGAGAAAGCTTGGGCTGTCATCGCATGCCGATGTCCTCAAGATGCTGCCGAATGACATGGCGTTGGCGCAAGCCCGCGATCTTTTGGAGAAGCGGCGTGTCGTTGAGCGCGCGATCGACGAGGCGGGTGTACAATGCACAAAGCTCCAAAAGGAGCGTGACGAACACGTAGCGCAAGACCAGAGCGTCCATATCGTAGACGCCGGTCATCTGCGTCAACGGTTTGAAGCTCTCGGTGACGTCTCTGCGCAGGCCGAGAGATTGCTGCGGAATAAAGTGGCGCTCGCCGCCGAGGTCGATGCCATTGCCGCGGCTCTGAGCGCAATGACGCCGCCTGTGGCGCCGCTCGACAATCTTCGCAGGCTGCCAATTCCGGATGCGGCCGTCATTACGACATATGCGGAGCGGTTTTCGAATCTTGAGAGCGATTTGGCGCTTGCCAAAAGCAGTGTCTCCGCAAAGGCGAAGGCCATTGAGGCAGACGAAGCCGAATTGGCGCGTCTGTCGCGCGATGGCGCGGCGGTAACGCGCGCGAACCTCTCGCTCGCTCGCCAGGAACGTGACGTCGCTATCGTTGGTCTCAAAGCCAGCCTCCACACCG
>CAZIKZ010000218.1:0-2802 GCA_964539845.1 uncultured Hyphomicrobiales bacterium | reverse complement strand
TGAACGCTTGTGACGCCAGGAAGATGGAGATCGACGTTCTGGAAATGAGTCTGTCCGACTGCAGGGGGGCCATTGCCGCTTTTCTTGAGAGTGCCGGCCGCGTTGCTGACGGCGCCTTGTCGCCCGCCGTCCTGTACCGGGAGGCAAAGGCCCGGCTCGATGAATTGCAGGCAGCGTGGACTGAAGCGCAGACCCGGTCGGTAACCAAAGCGCGTATCGAGCGCGAGTTCGCTGAGGCTCACGCCGCGTGGACGAGGGCGCAAGACCTGCTGGCGCAGTATGCGGCGTTATGGCCGGCCGCGATGGATGGTATTGGCCTCGGCCCCGAGACGACAGCCGCTCAGGCCGACGCAGCGATGGTTGTTTGGCAGTCGGTTCCGGTCCCGAAGCTCATCTATGAGCGGGAGGGCAGGAGCGTGAAGACGATTGAGGATGATCTGCAGGCGTTCGACCGGGACGTATTCAGGATCGTCGATCACGTCGCACCACAGATGCGCGGCCGCCCCGCTGAGGAGAGTCTGGCCAAGCTTATGGCGGATCTGGACAAGACGAGAAGAGATAGAGAGGGCCGTCAACGGCTTGAGAAGGCGCAACTGGATCACACGACAAAGCTCTGCGCTCTTGCTGGTCTTCTGGACGCCGTAACTGCGTTGCTGCACGACGCGTGCCGGTGTGCTGCGGCGCACGACATCATGGCGCTGCCAGCCGTTCTGGATCGGATTGCCACTCGGCAAGATCTGGAGAATGAGCAAGCCAAGATCAGGCGAGACCTGCCCCAAATCGCAGATGGCCGCGACGAGGCGGCTCTGCGTCAGGAGCGTTTAGGCCTGGACCTCGATCTCCTTCAATCCCGCATCGAGCTTGAGACATTGCGGCAAAAAGAACTGCTGAAGGAAATCGAGGAGGCGTCCGCACTCAAGCATCAGAAGAAGGGATATTTGGAAGCGCTGACGCTCGGACGCAATGCCGAGGTCGCTGCCGCGGAGCGGGCAGAGGCGAATACCGAGTTATTGTCGATTGCCGAAAACTGGCTCCGGCGAGCGGCCGCAGCGCGGCTCGGAGTGCTTGCCATCGAACGCCATCGTGCAAAGGTGCAGGACCCGCTGATCGCGTCGGCCGGAGCGTTGTTTGCCGAGGCCACCAATCGTGCGTTTGCCGGGCTTGCGATCGGCCATGGCGATGACGATCAGCCGATATTGGTGTCGCGACGAGCCTCCGGCGAATCCGTCACGGTCGATGGCTTGAGCGAAGGAACGCGGGATCAACTATTTCTGTCGCTGCGGCTTGCGCTTCTGGCGCAGCGGCCGTCCGAGCCAATGCCGTTTATCGGCGATGATCTGCTGACGAGCTTCGACGAAGCGCGCACTGGCGCGACGCTGCGGCTCCTTGCGGCTGCGGGTGAAAGGCAACAGATCATTTTGTTCACGCATCACAGACACGTTGCCGAGATCGCAGAAGCAATGCCTGGGCGGCGAATCGATGTGATCGAGTTGTGATGTCTGTATTAAAGTGGGTATCGGTTCAGCGACTGTCGCTGCGTACGCCAGAAAGTTCTGCGGCCGCTTCGTGCCGCTGACACTTCCGATCGAGGCTCTGTCTCAAGTCCGGTTGCGGAACCCGTTGAGAAGGAAGTTGCCAAGTCGCTTGCCACGATTGCTCAGGCGCTGCACCGGATTCCGATCCACAAAATAGGTGAGCAGGATGCTGTCCCGCGTCTTCACACGATCATGCACTTGCTCGGCAGAGTGCCACGTATCGTCGCTCACAGCGAACGCATATCCGGAGTTCGGGACGAACGGCATCTGCTTCGCGTTGAGCAGCGCATTGCGCGGCAGCACCCGATGAAAGATGGTGCCGATGTCGCTGTTGGTCGTGTCGCGCGGCAGGTAAAGTTGGACTGTAATGCCTTTCCAGTGGGTGTCGGTGTGGGGCTTGATACGATAGCCGGGAAAGTCGCGTGTCAAAATCGGAACGGCGTACAAACCAACCGAAGCGTGGTCCCTGCCGAACCGTTTTTCCAGCGCCTGGGCCAGACTGCGCCGGAAAGCATCCTTCACTTCGTCCGAGCGTAGTGCCGCGCCGACAATGCTCCAGATCAGCCGCTTTTCCGTGCTTAAATGGCGAATGCATTCTGGAAACAGATCGATTTTGACGCGGGTGTGCGTGCCGTCGGCGAGATCGTTGTTTCGACTGCGTCCATTCATCGACCGGTAGTTGCTTGGGTCCGGCATCGCATCGAGCAATGCCGCGTAGAGATTTGCGGGGAAGATGTTTCTTAATTCGAGATGCTGGAACGGCTTCTGCTCGACATTCGCGGCGCCGATCGCTGTTGTGATGAATTCAATCAGTGTTGCTGTGGAGGCGGTGCGATTCGATTCGTGTAGGGAAAATGTCTGATCCATGATCATCGTCAGTAGGACAACCCGCGGCTTGTTGCCGATCGGCCAACGCGGCTGCTCTTTCTTGTTGTATTCGCATTAATCCTCCGACGTTGGTCTGGTGTCGTCAAGCGTCAGGAACCAGTCCGCGTTCAATGAGCGGGTGGTCGGAATTTGATCCCCAGGTGTTACAGGCACCCCGAGCATCGTGGCAGGTCAGGGCTTCAGGCGGCAGGGAGCGGTGTGCACCAGGAAGTCCCGGCGGAGGTTTGCGCAAAGATTGTGCCGATACGAATCAGCGCGGCTCTCTTTTCGGAGGCGGGAGGCCAGCAAGGCTGCGCGGAGATCCGCCGGCCTCCAACAGGAGCCGGCCCGGGCATGTTGACTGCTGAAATGAAGCTTCCCGGTAGCGGCTGGTGCAGGA
>CAZIKZ010000217.1:0-7647 GCA_964539845.1 uncultured Hyphomicrobiales bacterium | reverse complement strand
GCCGGACAAAGCCATCGGGGTCTGGTTTCCAGACCTGCCCGGCTGCTTTTCCGCTGGCGACGACCTGGACGAAGCGCTCCGCAACGCACCCGAAGCGATCGCGCTTTACGCGGAGTCGCTTGCAAGGGAACAGAGACCGCTTCCTCGACCGCGAAAGCTTGATGCGCTGAGAAGCGATCCGTCTATCGCCGAGGATTTGCGCGATCACATCGTGGCGCTGGTCTCCCTACCCGCTCCGGCCGATGCGGCGGAATAGGTCGCGGTCATTCCGGGCCGGCCGTAAGCCGGAACCCGGAATCCAGAGCGCCAAGCACGGAGCAAGCTGCCCCGATTCCGGGTTCGCTCGCGCACCGGAATGACGTATGAACTCATCCGGATTCGAAACTGGGACCGACATGGCTGACAACAACAATCCCGACGTCATCAGCATGCCCTTCGAGCGGGCGATCGATGAACTGGAATCGATCATCAAGCGGCTCGAAGAGGGCAAGGTGCCGCTCGCGGAATCCGTGGAGATCTACGAGCGCGGCGAAGCGCTGAAGCGCCGCTGCGAGGAATTGCTGAAGGCCGCCGAGGCGCGTGTGGAAAAGATCACCACCGGCGCCGACGGCAAGGCCAAGGGCACGACGCCGCTGGATGTGAAGTAAAGGCGTCGGCCGACCTGTCCACCGTCATGCCCGGCCCTTGTGCCGGGCATCCACGTCTTAACGAATTTGCCGCAAATGATGGCGTGGATGGCCGGGACAAGCCCGGCCATGACAAATGACGTTACTTCTTCTTATAAACAATCAGCGTCTTGAAATCCGCGACGCGCTCCACCGGCTTCTCCTTCTCCCACACCGGGAGAATCTCGGCGGTGCGATCCTTGCCCATCGAGTTCTGGTAGAAAATCAGGTAGCCGCCCGACCGTGTCTTGTCGGTGAACAGGTCGAGCACCTGCCGATCGGTCAGGCCGCCATATTCGGGGCTTGCCGTATTCGGGAAGAAGAACTCGCACAGATGCACCATCGTGACGATGTCGAATTCCGGCAACAGGCGCGGGTTGGTCAGATAGATATCGCCGAAATACGCGACGTAACTTTTCGCCACCGCTGAGTTGGTCGAGACCAGCTTGATATAGGCCTCGTATTCCTCGATCGAAGCGGTGATCGAGAGCACTGCGTTATTCGAGCCGTTGCGCGCCTGCTCGATACCCACGACATGATGCGTGCCGGTGCCGAAGTGAAAGATCGACTTGTTCTTCAGGCCCTGGTCCGCGACCCAGTCGTTGAAATGCACGTCGCAGGGACACACGTCCTCGTGCAAATCCCATTTGTCCGTCCAGTAATTCATCTGCAGCATGGCGTTTCCCCGCTCCTTCGTCCGCTCATTCCCGCGAAAGCGGGAATCCAGCACTCTTGGCTCTGGGTCCCCGCTTCAGCGGGGACGAACGGAGTAAAAACTGTTTAATCAGTCCATCCGCTAACTTATGCCGGCATGGTTGCCAAGGGCCCGGCCGACGGCAACACCCTTGCTTCGTCGCGGCTCAATTCGACGATTTTGGGGTGATAGTCCCGCAAAACCTCGCGCCGGTCGATGGTCAGCACAACCGCACCGGGCAGCTTTTCGAGCAGTGTCAGATAAAGCTCGCGGCCGGACGCGTCGGCCAGCGCCGCCACCGGCTCATCAAACAGCAGGACCGTCGGCTTGCGGATCAGCGCGCGCGCAATGCCGATGCGCTGTTGTTCGCCACCTGAAAGCAGGACACTCCAGTCGGCCTCTTCGTCCAGCCGGGAGGCGAGGTACGGCAGTCCCACGGCCTGTAAAGCGGCCACGAGTTCAGCTTCCGGCACCTGCTCCTGTAGGAGCGGATAGGCCACCGCCGTGCGCAGCGTGCCGAGCGGAAAATAGGGCCGCTGCGGCATGACCAGCACCTGGCCGTCCTTGGGAAATTCGACCTTGCCCGATCCCGCCGGCCACAAACCCGCCAGCGCCCGGAACAGCGTGGATTTGCCCGATCCGGACGGCCCCGTGATCATCAACCGGTCACCCGGCCGCAGCCCCATGGCCGGCAGCCCGGAAATTTCCGAGCCATCAGGCAGGCGGATCGAAAGTCCCTCGAATTCGAGTTCGTCGCCGCCTGTGCGCGACACCGCAATGGTCCCGACCGTCTCCGCGCGGCTCTCGTCGACCATGACCATCGCATCTTCGAAGCCGGCCAGACGGTCGACCATCGCCTTCCATTCGGCGATCTTCGGATAGGCGCTGATGCAGAAGGCGAAGGCGCCCTCGACGCGGGTGAAGGCCAGCGCCGCCTGGATCAACGCACCGAGCGGGATCGCGCCGGCGAGATAGGCCGGCGCGACGATCAGAACCGGCACCACGGTCGAGGCCTGCGCATAGCCTCCCACAAAACCGACGAGACGCGTCTGCGTAACCACCAGCCGCGTCCAGTTCGCAACCAGATTTGAAAAGCGGTGGCTGAGATCGGCGCGCTCGACCGGCTCGCCCTGCATCAGGGCGATCGGTTCGGAATGATCGGCGGCCCGCACGATCGCAAAACGGAAATCGGATTCGAAGCGCTGCTGGTTGAAATTGAGCGGGATCAGCCGCCAGCCGATCAGATGCGCGAACAATGTGCCGAACCCGGCATAGACAAGAGCGGCCCAGATCAGCCAGCCCGGTATCGTGCCGCCTCCGAGCCCTGGCACCGGCGTGACAGCCGACAATCCCCACAGGATATAGGCGAACGACAGAAGCGCGACGGTGCTGCCGAGCAGCCCGGTCGCGAGCTCCAGCGTGCGCTGGATGAACAGATAGACGTCGCTCGCGATACGCAGATGGATGTTATCGACCTGAGGCGCGACGACACGCACACGATAATGACGGCCCTGCGCCATCCAGACCGATACGTAATTTGCGGTCAGCCAGCGCCGCCAGCGAATCTGCAGCATCTGGCCGAAGAAATATTGCGAGGCTCCCGCCAGGACCGCGCATAACACGATGAAGCCAAAGAAGATCAGCTCGGCATAGAACGTGTCCCAGTCGCGCCGCTCGAGCGCGTTGTAAAAACGCGCGTTCCAGTTCACGGCCGCGACCGCCACATAGACCAGCGCCAGTTCGGCGCCGATGACGCCGAACAGCAGGAGCCTTGCCGTCCAGCGCTCCTCCGAACGGAAATAGGGAAGCGCCAGGCGCAGGAAGGTACGCAAGGCGAGGACAATATTGTCCATCGGCAATCCTCGTTTCGGCCCGCGTGCGTCGGGCGCCTGATTCGCTCAGTCCCGCCGCGTCCATTCATCGCCAGCGCGCGGATCCGACGGTCGTATCAGTGTTCGCAGCGAGCCCATCGCAGGAACGCCAGATCCGAGCATCGAAACCGGGACACCAGAAAGGTTTGAACCGGGCAGATTTCTAACACTTTTCGCCGTTATGGCAGCCGTCACGCAAGCTTCACGTATCTCGATCACAGGCTGTGGCGCTGGGCCCGTTGCCGGGCTCCGCCGACGGCCATATCAACTGACAATGCAAAATACCCTGATCGCCGGGGCCCCTGCCCTGGCCGAACCCGCGTCGCGCTGGCGCACCGAATTGGTTGAGACGCTGCGGCTTGCCTGGCCGATCGCGCTGACCCAGCTTGGCCAGATTGCAATGATGACCAGCGACCTCGCATTGCTGGGCCGGCTGGGAGATCACGTCGTCGCGGCTGCGGCGCTCGGTCACACCGTCCTGTTCGCCGTGTTCGTGCTGGGGATGGGGCTGGTATCGGCCGTCGCGCCGCTTGCCGCGCAGGCGTTCGGCGCGCGCGACCCACGGATGGTGCGCCGCGCATTGCGGGTCGGTCTATGGGCTGCGACCTTGCTCGGCATCCCGCTCAGCCTCGTGCAACTCTACGGCAAGGAAATCCTGCTCGCGCTCGGCCAGGCAGAAGAAGCCGCGACACTTGCCGCGCGCTATCTCCAGGGTCTTGCCTGGTGCCTGATCCCGGCATGGTGGTTCATCGCCTTGCGCGGCTTCATGGGAGCGGTGAACCGTCCCGAGCCCGGCTTGTGGATCACGCTCGTCGCGATCCCGGCCAATCTGTTCCTCGCCTACGGACTGATCTACGGCGAATTCGGTTTGCCGCGGCT
The DNA here is from genome assembly GCA_964539845.1 of uncultured Hyphomicrobiales bacterium. GTDB lineage: Bacteria > Pseudomonadota > Alphaproteobacteria > Rhizobiales > Xanthobacteraceae > Pseudorhodoplanes. The sequence continues at coordinate 3,538 of CAZIKZ010000217.1, read as the reverse complement.
CGACCTGCTCGGCGCGGGGATCGCGACCACCATCGTCAATATCGCCATGTGCGCAGCCGCGATCTGGGTCTGCTATGCGCAGCGCCCCTTCAGGAAATTCCAGGTGCTCGGCCGCTTCTGGCGTCCGGATTGGCCGCTTTTCCGCAAGCTGCTGGTGATCGGCGCGCCGATCTCCGGCACCTTCACGCTGGAATACGGAGTGTTCGCCGCGGCCGGCCTGATGATGGGCTGGATATCAACCACCGCACTTGCTGCGCATCAGATTGCGCTGCAGATCGCCTCCATCATGTTCATGGTGCCGTTCGGCATCGCGATGGCAGCGACCGTGCGTGTCGGTCATGCGGTTGGGCGGCGCGACAGCGCCGGCACCCGCAGCGCCGGCTTCGTTGCGATCTGGCTCGGCGTCGCCTTCATGTTCACGATGACGCTTGTCGTGATCGCGACACGCGACATGCTGCCGGCGGTGTTTTTGGGTTCGATCACCGAGGAGAACAGTCAGACCGCGACGCTGGCCGCGACGCTGATGATCGTGGGCGCGACCTTCTTCATCTGCGATGGCGTGCAGTCGATCGCGGCCGGTGCGCTGCGCGGGCTGAACGATACGCGCGTCCCGCTGCTGTTCTCCTTCATCTGCTTCTGGGTGATCGGAGTTACGGCCTGCTACTGGCTCGGCTTCGTACTGAATTACGGCGCTTTCGGCGTCTGGATCGGATTGTCGCTGTCCGTCATCGTGTATGCGCTGATGCTCGTGATCCGATTCCAGATCCTGACCGCCCGCGGCTACATGCCGGACGTGCCGCAGGCAGCGGCGCATTAGTGTTCGGCCATTCACCGTGGCATCATGATCGATTGGTCGTGAACTTCGATTTGAGCGCATAGAAACCGAGCGCCAGAATGCCCAAGAGAGCGGCGCCCGACAGATATTTGTAACCAAAGCTCTCCGCCACCAGCCCAAAAACAATCAGGCCAATGATGCCGAGAACCGTGGCGGCGACCTTCTGCGGGCCGGGTCGCCCCATGTATGACTGGTAGGCCCAGAATGTTGCGAGCCCCAATATCGGAAGGAACAACACAAGATCGACGCGAATGTTGCAGTCCGCTTCGCACAGGACGCCGGTCGCCACCAGATGCTCGTAGTAAGCGTAGGCCAGCCACAGGATACCCGACACGATCACGGCCAGACGCGGCCGTTGCCATCCGGCCACGAGGTGAATCACGGCGATCCCTACGGCGGCGATCGCGAATATGTGCATCGTAATTCTCCCGATTGCTCCTTCATCCATTGCGTGGAAGCAATCTGCTCGCTCACCGATACGTTAGCATGGCCGACATCGGATGAGGACAGGAGCAGCCTTGCCCTGAACGGCAAAATCCGGGCATGACACTAGTGCCCGGTTTCCGAAGTTCGTGATACGTCGCAGCAATCTCTTACACGAACTTCGGAAACCAAGGGGCACTAGCAAGTCTATGATCCTAGTGCCGCTTTCGATTTGAAGTTCCTGACGGGAGCTTGCGGCAGGCGGTGCAGGAACTTCAAATCGGCGGCACTAGCATGGTTGACCGGCTCGTCATTGCGGATATTGGGCATCGCGGCGACGGCGTCGCTGCGTCGCCCGAAGGGCCGCTCTTTGTCCCCTATACCCTCCCCGGTGAGACGGTGGACGCCGACGCGGTGCCCGGCCATCCCGACCGGCGGCATCTGTTGCGCGTCGTTGTCCCCTCCCCCGACCGCATCGCTCCATTCTGTCCGCATTTCGGTGTCTGCGGCGGATGCGCGATCCAGCATTGGGCGGAGCCGCATTACCGTAGCTGGAAGCGCAATCTCGTCGTGACCGCCTTGCAGCAGGCCGGCATCGCCGCCCCCGTCGACGATCTGATTGACGCGCATGGAGATGGCCGACGCCGCGCGGTGCTGCATGCGCGGCAAGGCACGAAGGAGATTGTCGAGGTCGGCTTTTCCGCTTTGCGGGCGCATACGCTGGTGCCGATCGACCGCTGTCCGGTGCTTGCACCGTCGATGGCAGGCGCAATCGACGCCGCCTGGGCGATCGCCGATGTGCTCGGACCGCTGAAGAAGCCGCTCGATATTCATGCGACCGCAACGTTGAACGGTCTCGACATCGATGTGCGCGGCTCGGGCCCGCTCGATCCGAAACGTGCGTCCGCGCTGGCGCGTGTCGCGGCCTCGCGGCGGATCGCCAGGATCACACGGCACGGCGAGATGGTGGCTTTGATCGCCCCGCCGGTGGTGCAGATGGGAAAGGCGCAGGTCGTCGTGCCGCCCGGACCGTTTCTGCAGGCCACGGCGCTCGGTGAACAGACGCTCGCGGACCTTGTGCTGAACGCGAGCGGCAAGGCCAAGACAGCGCTCGACCTGTTCTGCGGTCTCGGCCCTTTTTCACTCCGGCTCGCGGAGCGCGGCCGCGTCACCGCCATCGACAGCGACCAGCGGGCGATCGACGCGCTGGCGCGAGCGGCGCAGGCCACGTCCGGACTGAAACAGGTGACCGCCCTGAAGCGCGACCTGTTCCGGCTGCCGATGTCAGGGCTCGACCTCGCGCCGTTCGAGGTCATCGTGTTCGATCCGCCGCGGCAGGGCGCGGAGACACAGGCGCGCGAGATCGCGAAGAGCAAAGCGAAGACCGTGGTTGCCGTGTCTTGCAATGCCGCGACTTTCGCGCGCGATGCGGCGATCCTGATCGGTGGCGGCTACAGCCTCGTGCGTGTCACGCCGGTGGATCAGTTCAAGCACACCGCGCATGTTGAGATCGTGGCGCAGTTTGTGCGGTAACCTTTCCCTCTCCCCGTGAAACGGGGAAAGGGAAGTCAATTTCCCCACCGCTCCTGCCACATCCGCTCGCCGATCGTGCACGACACGCGCGGATTGGCAGCCGATGCCTTGATGACGCGAGTCTGCGGCGTCAGCGTCGCGATTTCCAACACCAGCTTGGTGCGGATCGCCTCAACGAACTTGTCGCGATCCCTTACCGGCACGACGAACGCCGCCGGACCGCCAATCACGCAATCCTCGTAATAATCGTCGAGCAACTCGATATCCATGGTCGAATAGCTCGGCCGCTTCAGCATCACGGGCAGCCCGTTGATGGTGATGCCCTTCGACACCACCTCGTCGCGCGCGATCGTCACGATCTGACCGCTATTGTTGGCGCCGTCACCGGAAATATCGATCACCCGCCGGATGCCGCGCTGGCCGCTGGTATCGAACAACGCCGCCCCGAACAGGAGCGCGCCGGAAATCGAGGTGCGGGCCGCGCGCCGGATCGGCGCGGATATAATGTCGCTCGCGACGGATCCCGCACTTTCCGGGCCGTCCACGACACGCCATGGCACGACCACGCGCTGCTCGCTTGCACCGGCCCATTCGAAATAGGTGACGGCGATCTTGCCATGGATGCCCTGGCGCAACGCGTTGAGAAACTCGGTGGAGGTCAGCGCCTTCACATAGCCCTCGCGCTGCAGCGCCAGTTCGTCCGTATCCATCGAATAGGAAATGTCGACCGCAAGCACGAGTTCGACA
>CAZIKZ010000216.1:0-7647 GCA_964539845.1 uncultured Hyphomicrobiales bacterium | reverse complement strand
CCGTCTTCCACCATGTGATCGCGGTCATCCTGCGAAAAGCTCTTCAGCATCGCCTCGACACTGTCGCGCGAGCAGGAACATTGCGCCTCGATATTGGCACTGTCGAACACGCGCACGCCGCGTTCGTGAAACAGCCGATAGACCAGTTGCTCGGTCGAAAGCTCGGGATCGATCAGTTCGATATCCTCGACCGTCTCGACCAGGGCCCTGCCCTCCGTCCATGCGTCATCTTCCGGAACGGATTCAACCGTAACGCCTTCCGGCACATCGCCCGGATCGAGATCAGGGACGCGCATGCGATCCGGCGACTTCGGCAGGAATTGCAGCATGATGCCACCGGCGCGCCAATGCGTGGCGCCGCTGTCGCCCGCGCGCATCTCCTCGGCAACCGCGAGCCGCACGCGTGTCGGGATCTGCTCGGAGCGCAGGAAATATTCATGCGCGGCACCTTCGAGGCCGCCGCCATCGAGCGCGACAAGCCCCTGGTAACGGTTCATGTCGCCACCCTGGTCGATGGTCATCGCAAGATGGCCGCGCCCAAGCAACTCACCACCCGAGACCTTGCCGGCCGCAATGGCTTCCGCCACGCGGTCCTGATCGAAGCGGGCGCAGGCGCGGATGCGGCCGCCGGTTACGTAATCGACCACCAGCATTCGCACCGGGCCGTCGCCCTGGGTCTGCATAATGAAGCGGCCGTCGAATTTCAGGGAGGAGCCGAACAGCGCGGCAAGCGCAATCGCCTCACCAAGCAATTTGGAGACCGGTGCCGGATAATCGTGCCGGGTCAGGATTTCATCGATTGCCGGTCCCAGGCGCACCACGCGGCCGCGCAGATCCAGCGCTGCCACTTCGAAGGGCAGGATGGTGTCGTCGGGCGAACGGGGGGAAGGGGTGCGGGTCGGGATTTCGATGTTCATCGGCGCATGACGGTTGGAGCCTTGGTCCCGCCCAGTGTGCCTAGAACATGGACCGATCAAATGAAATTGACCCGATCGTCCCCGCGAAGGCGGGGACCCAGAACCAAGAACACTGGATTCCCGCTTTCACGGGAATGAGCGGATGACGGAGAGTTCTATCGCGAGGTCGCGTTCAGGCACCAAATAAGAATGCCCTTCTGCGCATGCAAGCGGTTCTCGGCCTCGTCGAATACCACCGATTGCGGTCCGTCCATGACCTCGTCCGTCACTTCCTCACCGCGATGCGCGGGCAGACAATGCATGAAGATGGCGTCCGGCCGTGCCTTCGCCATAAGCCGCGCATTGACCTGGTAGGGTTGCAGCAGATTGTGCCGGTTGACCTCGCTGGCCTCGTCACCCATCGAGACCCAGGTGTCGGTGACCACGCAATGAGCGCCCCGCACCGCTGCTTCAGGATCGGTTCCAATGTGGATGGCGGCACCGGAATTCGCGATCCAGTCCAGCAGCCATGGCTGCGGCTTCAGCTCCGGCGGCGTCGCCACATTGAGCCGGAAGTCGAAGCGCTCAGCCGCGTGCATCCACGATGTCAGCACGTTGTTGGCGTCACCGGTCCAGGCCACGGTCTTTTTCTTGATCGAGCCGAGATGCTCCTCGAAGGTCATCACGTCGGCCATCACCTGACAGGGATGCGACTGCTTGGTCAGCGCATTGATGATCGGCACGGTGGCGTGTTGCGCAAGCTCGGTGACGAGATCGTGTTCGAGCGTGCGGATGACCACCGCATCGACAAAGCGCGACATCACCCGCGCAGTATCGGGAATGGACTCGCCGCGGCCGAGTTGCATCTCCTGCCCGGTGAGCATGATCGTGTCGCCGCCAAGCTGCCGCATCGCAACTTCGAATGAGATCCGCGTGCGGGTCGAAGGCTTGTCGAAAATCATCGCCAGCATCTTGCCGCTGAGCGGCCGCTTGCCGCGCCCACGCGCTTTCTTCATCGCGCGCGCAGACGCGATGATGGCCCGCAGATCGACAGGGCGAATATCGATCAAATCGATGAAGTGCCGGATGCTGCGCTTCGCCATCACACAGCAGCCGGGCTTGCGGGCTTGGCCGCGTGAGAGAGTTTCGCGCAGGCGCGGTCAATCATGGCAATGCCATCGGCGACGGCGGCTTCGTCAATGATGAGAGGCGGCAGCAGCCGCACGACATTATCGCCGGCCGCAATCGTGAGCATCTTTTCGTTGCGAAGCGCCGCAACCATGTCGCCGTTCGGCACGACACAACAGATGCCGAGCAGCAATCCCTCGCCCCGGATATCGGCAATGACGGACGGATAGCGATCCTTCAGCTCGGCCAGCCGTTGCTTGAGCAGGAGCGACATCCTGCGGGTGTTGTCGAGGAAGCCCGGCGCCAGCACCACGTCGAGCACGGCGTTGCCGACGCAGGTCGCGAGCGGATTGCCGCCGAACGTCGAGCCGTGGGTGCCGGCCGTCATGCCCTTGCCCGCTTCGGCGGTCGCGAGGCAGGCGCCGATCGGGAATCCACCGCCGAGCGCCTTGGCCAGCGCCATGATGTCGGGAGAAATCCCGGTATGCATGTAGCCGAACAATTCGCCGGTGCGGCCGATGCCGGTCTGCACCTCGTCAAACACCAGCATCAGACCGTTGTCGTCGCACAGCTTGCGCAATTGCCGCAGGAATTCCGGCGGCACCACGCGCACGCCACCCTCGCCCTGGATCGGCTCGATCAGGATCGCCGCGGTGGTGGGGCCGATCGCCTTCTTGGTGGCTTCGAGATCGCCGAACGGCACCTGGACGAAGCCGCCCGCAACCGGGCCGAAGCCTTCGAGATATTTCTTCTGGCCGCCGGCCGCGAGCGTCGCGAGCGTGCGGCCGTGGAAAGCGCCTTCATACGTGATGATATCGACGCGATCCGGATGACCGGACGCCGCCTGATACTTGCGCGCGGTCTTGATCGCGCATTCCAGCGCCTCGGCGCCGGAATTGCAGAAGAAAACGAGGTCCGCGAAACTCGCGGCGCATAGCCGCTCCGCCAGCCGCTCGGCTTCCGGCATCTGGAACAGATTCGAGACGTGCCAGACCTTCTGCGCCTGACCGGTCAGCGCCTCGACCAGCACCGGATGCGCGTGACCAAGCACATTGACCGCAACGCCCGATCCGAAATCGAGATAACGCTCGCCCCTGGTGGTGGTCAGCCACGCGCCCTCGCCCCGCTCGAAAGCAAGGTCGGCACGGGTATAGGTCGGCAGAAGATGCGAGACCACGGCAGATCATCCGGCGAAGCAAAGACAGACAATGTCAGAGCATAAAACGAAATGTGCCGCCCCCCGGGCGGCACTTCGACTGCATATTAGGTGTGGTCCGGTGGGTGTCAACCGAAGCAAACGGTACGGCAATCCTGCAACACCGCGAATAAGGCGTGGAAAAGGTTGCCCAGACCGCAACGAGGGTGGGGACGCTTAGGTCCCGGACTCTTGCGGCCGAGTCCACCGATTGTGTAGTGTCTGCCCCGTCAGATACGACATCTCGTGCGGCGCACAGACCAAGTCAGTACATTCTGCGTGTATGGCGTCACGCCGGCAGCTTCAGGCTGTCCGGTGACGGGATCGGATTCCGCGAACGGCAGCCGTCCGCGGGTAACAGGAGAAACCCATGACGTGGACCGACGAACGGGTCGAACAGTTGAAGAAGCTCTGGTCCGATGGTCTCTCGGCCTCCCAGATCGCCGCTGAACTCGGCGGAATCACGCGCAACGCCGTGATCGGGAAGGTGCATCGACTTGGTCTGTCCGGCCGGACCAAAGCCCCCTCGTCCAGCGCGCCGCGGCAGCGGAAGCCAAGGGCATCCCATATGTTGCGCGTGGCCCGTCCGGCCATTCGCGGCAATACGGCGCTCGCCCAAGCTTTTGCCTACGACTATGAAGTTGAGGTCCAGCCGACCCAGGTTGAGAATGTGGTGCCGATCGGTCAGCGACGCACATTGCTGGAACTGAACGAGCACACCTGCAAATGGCCGATCGGCGATCCGGCCACGGCGGAATTCTATTTTTGCGGGGGCAACTCGGTGACCAGCCTGCCCTATTGCGCCTACCATTCGCGCATCGCCTATCAGCCGCCGGCCGCACGGCGCGACAGACGGCCAGCCGGCCGCTGACACTCAAAGGCTGTCGCGAACTCCGATCAGTTCGCGCGGCCGAAGCGATCGTCGATGGAATAGCCTGAGCCGCGCACGGTCCGGATCGGATCGCCGTCGCGGCCACGGTTGAGCGCCTTGCGCAGACGCCCGACATGCACATCGACGGTCCGCTCGTCGATATAGACCTCACTCCCCCAGACTCCGTCGAGCAATTGCTCACGCGTGAAGACACGGCCGGGACGCTCCATCAGGAATTCCAGCAGACGGAACTCGGTCGGCCCGAGTTCGACATCACGGCCGGCACGCGACACGCGCTTCTTGACGCGATCGAGTTCAATCTCGCCAATCGTCAGCACTTCGGCAACCCGCTCGGGGTGCGAACGGCGGAGCAAGGCACGGACGCGGGCCACAAGCTCAGGAACCGAAAACGGCTTGACGATGTAATCGTCGGCGCCGGTCGATAGGCCGCGCACGCGCTCGCTCTCCTCGCCGCGCGCAGTCAGCATGATGATCGGTAGGGACTTGGTTTCCGGCCGGGCCCGGAGCCTGCGGCAGAGTTCAATACCGGACAGACCTGGCAGCATCCAGTCCAGCACCACGAGATCGGGCGGGCTCTCGCGCAATCTCGTATCGGCGTCGTCACCGCGCGCAACGGTCTCGACTTCGTATCCTTCGGATTCGAGATTGTACCGCAGGAGAAGCGACAGCGGCTCCTCGTCCTCGACAATCAGGATGCGTGCGTTCTGGCCGCTCATGTCCACGCTTCCGTTAGCCTTGCGCGGCCACTGGCGCGAAGCTGGTGGTGTCGGCCTTCGGCCGCTCGAGAGCGATCGGTTCGCCCTTGATCATGTAATGAACGGTCTCGGCGATGTTAGTGGCGTGATCGCCCATGCGCTCAATATTCTTCGCCGAGAACAGGAGATGGATGCAAAAGGTGATGTGGCGCGGGTCTTCCATCATGTAGGTGAGCAGTTCGCGGAACAGTGACACGCACATCGCATCGATTTCCTCGTCACGCTTCCAGACATCCATGGCTTCATCGACGTCGCGAGCCGCATAGGCATCAAGCACGCGCTTGAGCTGGTCGAGCACCAGGCTGCCCATGTGGTCAACGCCACGGATCAGCTTCAGGGACGGATATTCTCCGTTCAAATCGAGGACGCGCTTGCCTATATTCTTCGCGAGATCGCCGATGCGTTCGATTTCATTGGCGACACGCAGTGCGCTCACCACCTCCCGCAAATCGATCGCCATGGGCTGGCGGCGCGCAATCGTGAGGATCGCGCGCTCCTCGATTTCGAGCTGCAGCTTATCGATCTGCGAATCGGAGGCGATCACCTTGCGCGCAAGATCGACGTCACGCCGCGTCAATGCCTGGACGGCATCGGCAATTTCCTTTTCCGCCAGACCGCCCATTTCCGCGACCATGCGGTTGAGGTCCTGCAGATCGGCATCGAATGCCTTGGTGATATGGTTGGACATCGATTTGGTCCCTTCTTATGTCACCACCGCCGCACAGTCCGGTCAGCCGAAGCGGCCGGTGATGTAATCCTGCGTCCGGCGGTCGCTCGGTGTTGTGAAGATGGTCTCGGTCTGGCCTTCTTCGACCAGCACACCGAGATGGAAAAATGCGGTTCGCTGCGACACGCGCGCAGCCTGCTGCATCGAATGCGTCACGATGATGATCGTGAAATTCTGCCGCAGTTCGTCGATCAGTTCCTCGATGCGGGCGGTCGCGATCGGGTCAAGCGCCGAACAGGGCTCGTCCATCAGAATCACCTCAGGCCCGACCGCAATCGCACGCGCGATACAAAGCCGCTGCTGCTGGCCGCCGGACAGTCCCGTGCCCTGATCGTTGAGCCGATCCTTTACTTCTTCCCAAAGACCGGCGCGCTTCAGACTGAAGGCCACGATCTCGTCCAGCTCTGACTTCGAGCGGGCAATCCCATGGATGCGCGGTCCGTAGGCGACGTTTTCGTAGATCGACTTCGGAAACGGGTTCGGCTTCTGGAACACCATACCGACGCGGGCGCGTAACTGCACCACATCGAGCGACTTGTCATAGATGTCGAGATCGTCAATCTCGATCTTGCCGGTCACCCGCGCAATCGGGATGGTGTCGTTCATCCGGTTGATGCAGCGCAGGAAAGTCGACTTGCCGCAGCCGGACGGACCGATAAAGGCCATCACGGAGCGCTCCGGGACGTCCACACTGACATTTTTCAGGGCATGCTTGTCGCCGTAATATACGTTGACGTTACGCGCGCCGACCTTGGGCTTGCCCGACACAGGCAAGACCTCGCCAGCGCCAGCCGAAGCGGCGGGTTGCACCATTGCGTCCATAGCCAGCATCTCCAACTCCAAATGATTTACCAGCGCCGCTCGAACCGCTTGCGCAGGATGATAGCAGTCCCGTTCATGAGAAACAGGAACCCCAGCAGAACCATGATTGCCGCGGCAGTCCTCGCCTGGAAGCCGATTTCCGGCAGATCGGACCACAGGTAAATCTGAACCGGGAGCACCGTCGCGGCATCAACGACGCTGGTCGCGGGCTCGACGATAAACGCAACCATGCCGATCATCAGAAGCGGCGCTGTTTCACCGAGCGCATGCGCCATGCCGATGATCGTGCCAGTCATGATACCTGGCATGGCTAGCGGCAGGACGTGATGGAAGATCGCCTGCTGATGTGACGCGCCCACTCCGAGTGCCGCTTCCTTGATGGACGGAGGCACAGCCTTGAGAGCCGCACGCGCGGCGATGATGATCGTCGGCAGTACCAGCAGTGCCAACACCAGGCCGCCGACCAGCGGTGCCGATCGCGGCAATCCGAAGAAGTTCAGGAACACCGCAAGACCGAGCAGGCCGAACACAATCGACGGCACCGCCGCGAGATTGTTGATGTTGACCTCGATAATTTCGGTGATCCAATTCTTCGGCGCGAACTCCTCAAGGTAAATCGCCCCGGCGACACCGATAGGAAGACACAGCACGAGCGTCACGAGCAACGTCAACGCCGAGCCGACGAGCGCTCCGCGAATGCCGGCAAGCTCGGGCTCGCGGCTGTCGCCGGCACTGAAGAAGCGCCAATTGAACTGCCGTTGAACCTCGCCCCTCTCCTTCAGGCGCTCGAGCCACGTCACAACACGGTCGTTCAGACGGCGGCTGCTCTCGGGCGTTACATAAGTCACAAGCTGCCAAGTGTTCGGACCGGCAGGAGAAATCGATGCGAGCGGCAGATAGGCTTCACCCTTGACGCTGGTGGCGCTGACCTCCGAGACCTTCATCACGCCACCATTGATGGCAACCAGAAGACTCGGCGCACGGTCGTTCAGGACTTCGGGCGCGGCCGTGTTCTGGTATCGGCTTTCGAGCCCGGCAACATCGTCGAACAATTCCCTGGCGCGCGCGCCGAGGGAGGTTGCCTCTTCGGCAGCGGCTGCGCTTTGGCTTTCAAGCGACGCAATCCGTGCCTGATCGTTCGCAGCTCTGGCCGACGCGAGCGCACCATCGAGTTCCGTCTTGCGCGTGGCCGCGCGACCGGACAAGGCTTGCATTCGCTCGGCCTCTTGCCG
>CAZIKZ010000215.1:6451-7653 GCA_964539845.1 uncultured Hyphomicrobiales bacterium | reverse complement strand
GAAGTTCGCATGATTTTGCGGCACCTCTTTTGCGAACTTCGGGTTCGAAGGACACGAGCATCGTATCGATTCCAGTGTGGTTTGGATCGGAAATCCGCTTGAAATCCGCTTAACGAGCTTGCGGCAATAATGAAGCGGACTTCCGATCCACCACACTAGTGCTGTAGAGGGTTTCTCCACATGCCCACGCGTGCGTATTGGTCGGGCCGGATACGGCTCGCATTGGTCTCGATTCCGGTCGAAATCCTTGCCGCCACAAAAACCACGAGCCGGATCTCGTTCAATCAGATCCATGAGCCGAGCGGAAAACGGATCCGCTACGAGAAAGTGGTCCCCGGTATCGGCCCGGTCGAAGCCGCGGACATCGTCAAGGGCTACGAGGTCGAGAAGAACAAATACGTTCTGCTGACCGATGAGGAAATCAACGACGTCAAGCTCGAGGCGAAGAAATCCATCGACCTCTCGCAATTCGTCGACGAGGACGCGATCGACCCGGTCTATTTCGATCGGCCGTTCTACATTGTGCCGTCGGACGAAGATGAAGACGCCGCCGAAGCCTATATCGTGCTGCGCGACGCGTTGAGGAAAACCAAAAAGATCGGGCTGGGGCAGCTGGTGTTGCGCGGGCAGGGCTCGATCGTGGCGATCAAGCCGTATGGCAAGGGCCTGCTGATGGAGACCTTGCGTTACGCCGACGAGATCAAGAAGGCGGGTGAGGCTTTCGACACATTGCCATCCAAGAAGGTCGACGCCGATCTGGTGTCGCTGGCCGAAGAACTGATCCAGAAAAAGGCCGGCGATTTCCAGCCCGAGAAGTTCAAGGATACCTACACCGCCGCATTGCGCGAACTGATCAAGGCGAAGGAAGAGCAGCGGCCGCCGCGCGAGATCGAGGAGGCGCCACCGGTCTCCAACGTCATCAACCTGATGGACGCGCTTAAGCGCAGCGTGGGGAAGAACAGCGTTGGCAAGAGCGGCGGCGAGGCGCGTTCGTCCGCCCCCGCTGCCAAGACAACGAAAGAGAGGGAGCCGGCGCGCAAGACGGCAGGCAAGACCAAGTCCGTCAAGCCCGCAAAGGCGGCCACCAAGTCCTCCAAGCCCGCGCGCAAGACGGCCCGCCGCAAGGCGGCGTGACGGAACGTGCGAACGAACCGCGCGAGATGTTTTCTTCACCTCCCCCTAAAAGGGGGAGGTCGACTGCC
>CAZIKZ010000215.1:0-6441 GCA_964539845.1 uncultured Hyphomicrobiales bacterium | reverse complement strand
ACCCTCCCCCTTTCAGGGGGAGGGAGCGCACTGCCCGCTTGGCAACGGAATAGGACCGGAGCCATGGCCCGTGGATCGCTGCGCGAGTATCACGCCAAACGTGATTTCGCGCGCACCGCGGAACCGAAAGGCGTCGTCGGCAAGCAGAAGACGTCGAAGCTTCGCTATCTGATCCAGAAGCACGCCGCACGCGCGCTGCATTACGATTTCCGTCTGGAATGGAATGGCGTGCTGATGAGCTGGGCGGTTCCGAAAGGTCCGAGCGAGAATCCGGACGACAAACGCCTCGCAGTGCGGACCGAAGATCACCCGCTTGATTACGGTAATTTTGAAGGCTCGATCCCGGAAGGCGAATACGGCGGTGGCACCGTCATGCTGTGGGATCGCGGCACCTGGACGCCTCAGGAACCCGATGTCGAGGAATCCCTGAAGAAGGGCAAGCTCGCGATCATCCTTCACGGCGAACGGCTGCACGGCAAATGGGCACTGGTGAAGCTGCGCAAGCGCTCGCCGAAGGACAAGGGCAATAACTGGCTCCTGATCAAGGAGCTGGACGACTATATGCGGCGTGGAGGGACGCCATCGACCGAGACCGAACGAACCAGCGTCAAGTCCGGCCTCACGATGGACGAGATCGCCCAAGGAAAGCGCGAAGGCAAGGCGGTGTGGCATTCCAACCGCAAGAGCGGTGGCGCCTCGCAATCTGATCCTGAAATCATTGCCGGACCGTCAAAGACAAGGAGCACGAGCCGCAGCGGCTCAAAAAAAAAGCCCGCAAGCAATCGGTCCGCAAGAGAACTGCCTGAAAGAGCGTCGCGAAGACAAACCGCAAACGTGAAGCTTCCGGCCTTCGTCGAACCGCAGCTCGCGACACTGATCGATGAAGCGCCCGCGGGAGACGAGTGGGTCCACGAGATCAAGTATGACGGCTATCGCGCCGTCACCGCGGTCGCCGGCGACAAGGTGGCGCTATATACCCGCAAAGGTCTCGACTGGACAGACAGGTTCTCCCGGCTCGTTCCCGCTCTGCAGCGCCTTCCATGCGACAGCGCGCTGCTCGACGGCGAGATCGCGGTGGCGGATGCCACGACGGGCCATACCGATTTCGGCGCGCTGCAGGACGCATTGTCGACGGGAAAGGGCGTGCTCACCTATTACCTGTTCGATCTGCTGCGGCTCGACGGTGAGGATTTGCGGCGTCTGCCTCTAGCGGAGCGCAAGATGAGGCTGCGCACTCTGCTCGCATCCTCCGGCGCTCCGCTCGTCTATTCCGATCACGTCGTGGGCAACGGCGCGGATGTGTTTGCGAACGCCTGCGCGATGAAGCTCGAAGGCCTGATCTCCAAACAGGCCGACGCGCCGTACCTCTCTGGCCGCGCACGTAGCTGGCTGAAGAGTAAATGCGGCTTCGAGCAGGAATTCGTCATCATCGGCTGGCGGCCATCGGACAAGGCCGGGCGGCCGTTCTCGTCTCTGCTGCTGGCGGTGCGCGAGGGCGTCGCGTTCCGTTATGCCGGCCGCGTGGGCTCCGGCTACTCGGGCGAGGGGCTCGGCACCCTCTCACAGCAATTCAAGGCGCTCGCCCGCAAGACCGCGCCGGTGCCGGATGTGCCGCCGGCTATCGCGCGCCAGGCGCGTTTCGTGGAACCGAAGCTCGTTGCGGAGATTGCCTTCCGGGGCTGGACCCATGACGGACTGGTTCGCCAGGCGTCCTTCAAGGGGCTGCGATCCGACAAGCCAGCCGCCGAGGTCGTGAGGGAGGCGCCGGTGCCGACACGCAAGGCCACACAATCCGGGACAGGGACAAAGACAGCCGCGCGCAAGACCACTGCACGCAAGACGAGCACGCGCGATGCAACGGCAAAGACCGCGATTTCGCGCACGCGCAAGGCCAACCTTCATGTTGCCCGGCAGGCGTCAGGTGACGCTGAAGAGATCGCGGGGATTCGGATCACCAACCCCGACCGCGTGCTTTATCCGGATGCCGGCATCACCAAGCGCGACGTGATCGCGCATTATCTCTCGATCGCCGATCTGATGTTGCCGCATATCGCCTGCCGTCCGCTCAGCCTGGTGCGCGCCCCGCGCGGCGTCGGCGGAGAGACGTTCTATCAGAAGCATGCTTCCGAAGGCTGGCCCGACGAGTTCAAGGCCATTTCGATCCGCGAAAAGTCCGGCAGCGACCGGTATCTCTACATCGAGGACGAGCGCGGGCTGGTTGCGGCCGCGCAGATGAGCGTGCTCGAACTGCATATCTGGTGCTGCCATGTCGACGAGGTCGAGAAGCCCGATCGTCTGGTGTTCGATTTCGACCCCGATGAGGGGCTCGGCTTCGAGCATGTCCGGGAAGCCGCCAGGCTGATGCGCACCATGCTCGAGGATCTCGGGCTGCAATCCTTTCCACTGGTAACCGGCGGCAAGGGCGTGCATGTGGTGGTCCCGCTCAAGCGCGGCCATTCCTGGGATGAGCATCGCGAATTCGCCGAAGCGCTGGCGCGCGTGATGGCGGATCATGATCCCGAGCGCTTCATCGCGAACATGTCGAAGGCGAAACGGCGCGGCAAAATCTTCGTCGACTATCTGCGCAATCAGCGCGGCGCGACCGCGATCAGTCCGTTCTCGACGCGCGCGCGCAAAGGCGCACCGGTCGCAGTGCCGGTGTCGTGGGAGCGGCTGGCCCGGCTCGACACCGCGCATCCTGTCGCGGTCGGAGAGGTGAAGCGGTTCATCG
Source organism: uncultured Hyphomicrobiales bacterium (assembly GCA_964539845.1). Taxonomy (GTDB): domain Bacteria; phylum Pseudomonadota; class Alphaproteobacteria; order Rhizobiales; family Xanthobacteraceae; genus Pseudorhodoplanes. Next base: position 3,710 of record CAZIKZ010000215.1, on the reverse strand, counting down.
GGGCGAAGGACCCGTGGCCGGGCTATTTCAAGTTGCGGCAGGGATTGCCCAAGCTGAAGTGACGGAACGTCGTGGTTGCGGACCCGCTGGTGGAGTGTTAAGAACAAAAAGAGAACAATACGGGCATGGCGGCTGAGCCGGGACATGAGCCGGCCTATTGAACGGGCAGGCGTCACGCCCAGTTGTGGAAAAGGACGTTTAGCGGCCACCAGGGCACGCGGCGGGACGGGCTTCGCACTAGGGTGCGGAAGATTTTGGGATGCGCGCTGGCTGATGGCGCGCTGTGTTCGGAACGGGAGAATGTGCGATGGCGGGTTCGGTCAATAAGGTGATCCTGGTTGGGAATCTCGGAAAGGACCCGGACATTCGTCGTACGCAGGACGGCCGGCCGATCGCTAATCTGTCGATCGCGACCTCGGAAACCTGGCGCGACAAGTCCTCCGGCGAGCGCAAGGAAAAGACCGAGTGGCACCGGGTGGTGATTTTCAATGAGGGGCTTTGCAAGGTCGCCGAGCAATATCTGAAGAAGGGCGCCAAGGTTTACATCGAAGGCCAGTTGCAGACTCGCAAATGGACCGACAAGGACGGCGTCGAGAAATACTCGACCGAAGTGGTGCTGCAGGGCTTCAACTCGCAACTGACGATGCTCGACGGCCGCAGCGGCGCTGGCGGCGGTGACCGCGTCTCGGATTATAGCGGCGGCAGCGATTTCGGCTCGAGCGGACCGAGCGGCGGCGGTGGGGCTCGCAAGCCCGCAATGGCTGGCGGCGGCGGTGGCCGCGACATGGACGACGAGATTCCGTTCTGAGTGACGGCCGGCTCAGATTGCGTCACCCCCGGGCTTGACCCGGGGGTCCAGCTTTTAAAGATGGATTGGCGGGTCGCGGCGCATGCGCGCCGTCCCGGCAATGACTCGAGGAACACTTGCCCGACCTCTATCATCTGCTGAAACTCGCGCACATCATCGGTGCGGCGGTGTTGTTCGGCACAGGTATCGGCATCGCATTCTTCATGCTGATGGCACACCGGTCGCCCAATGTGGCCGCGATCGCGCCGACCGCGACGATTGTGGTGATCGCGGATGCTGTCTTCACCGCGACGGCCGTCGTGCTGCAGCCGATCACCGGTATCGCGCTTGCCTATGTCGCGGGCCATTCGCTGCTCGACTCGTGGATCGTGGCTTCGGTCGCGCTCTATATTTTCGTCGGGCTATGCTGGCTGCCGGTGCTGCGGGTTCAGATGCGCATGCGCGACCTTGCCGTCACGGCCTTGCAGAGTGGCGGTCCGCTGCCCGCGGCTTACGATCGCTATTTTAGAATCTGGTTCATCCTCGGCTGGCCGGCTTTCGCGGCTATGATCGCGATCTTCTGGCTGATGATCGCGCGGCCGCAGCTCTGGTGAAGCGACATTCCGGGAAACAACAATGACGCTCGAACCGCTGCTCCAGGCATCGCCTGCGATCCAGATCCACACCGCCGCCGCGCTTTCGGCCTTCGCACTGGGCGTCGTCCAGTTCGCTGCGCCCAAGGGGACGCTCCCGCACCGGACTGTCGGCTGGGTCTGGGTCGTACTCATGACCATCGTGTGCGTCAGCGCCTTCTTCATCCATCAGCTGCGGACATGGGGCGAGTGGAGCCCGATCCATCTGCTGGCGATCTTCACGCTGATCATGTTGCCGCTCGCGGTGATGCATGCGCGCAAGCATCAGGTGGCGAGCCACAAGCGCGCGATGACCGGCATTTTCGTGGGTGCGTTGGTGATCGCCGGCATATTCACCTTCTGGCCGGGCCGGATCATGTATGACGTGGTGACCGGGAACTGACGCCAGCGATTGTCGCGATGGCGTGGTCATGCCAGACTTTCTCATGGCCAGTCTCGCAACCGTTCTTCTGCACGCACTGAAGGCACATGGCGCCCGGGAAATCTTCGGCATTCCGGGCGATTTCGTGCTGCCGTTCTACAAGGTCATCGAGCAGTCCGGTATCCTGCCGCATTTCGAGCTGAGCCATGAGCCGGCGGTGGGGTTCGCCGCCGATGCGGCCGCGCGTTTCCATGGCGGCATCGGCGTTGCCGTCGTCACCTACGGCGCAGGCGCGTTCAATTTGGTCAACGCGGTTGCGGGTGCCTATGCCGAGCGTTCGCCGGTCGTGGTGATCGCGGGCGCACCGGGCGCGCGCGAACGGCAGAGCGGGCTGCTGCTGCATCATCAGGCCCGCACCATCGACACGCAATTGGCCGTGTTCCGCGAGATCACCTGCGATCAGGCGGTGCTGACCGATACGGCGACCGCGCCGGCTGAGATCGCGCGTGTGCTGCGTTCCGCGCGCGAGCGCGCGCTTCCGGTCTATATCGAGATTCCGCGCGACATGGTGGAGGCCGAATGCGCCGCCGTTCCGGTGCTGCCGCGCGCAGCCGTCGATCAGGAGGCGCTGGCCGAATGCGCCAGCGACGTGCTCGCGCATATCGCGGCTGCGGACCGGCCGGTCATCGTGGTCGATGTGGAAATTCGCCGCTACGGCATCGAGGACAGGGTTGCGCTGCTGGCCCGCCGGCTCGGCATTCCGGTGGTAACCACCTTCATGGGGCGGGGGCTGCTCGCGGACGCACCCGATATCGTTGCGGGAACCTATCTTGGGGCTGCGGGTGCCGCGGACATCACGCGCCTCGTCGAGGATGCCGATACGCTCCTGCTGCTCGGTGTCATCCTGTCCGATACCAATTTCGCGCTGTCCGGACGCAAGCTCGACCCACGCCGCACCATGCTCGCAATCGATGGCGATGTGCGGGTCGGGCACCACGTCTATCCCGCGATCCCGCTTGACCATCTGGTCGACGCGCTCGTGACCCGGGCCCCGGAAGCGCCGCGGGCGCTCGCCGTGTCACGGCCGCAGGTGGTTTATCCGCGCGGCCTGAAGGCGGACAATACACCTGTCGTGCCGTCCGACATTGCCTGCGCGATCAACGATCTGTTCGACCGCCACGGCGCCATGCCGATGACCGCTGATATGGGCGACTGCCTGTTCACCGCGATGGAGATCGAGAATACCGAACTGGCGGCGCCCGGCTATTACGCCGGCATGGGTTTCGGTGTGCCGGCAGGGATCGGTGTTGCCGCAGCCACCGGCGAGCGGCCGATGATCCTCGTCGGTGACGGCGCGTTTCAGATGACCGGCTGGGAGCTTGGCAATTGCCGCCGCTACGGGCTCGATCCGATCGTGGTGCTATTCAACAATTGCTCATGGGAAATGCTGCGGGTGTTTCAGCCGGAATCGAAATTCAACGATCTGTCGGACTGGAATTTCGCAGCGATCGCGCCCTCGCTCGGCGGTCATGGCGTTCGCGTGACAACGCGCCGGGAGTTGCGCGATGCACTCGACGCCGCCGTTGTGCGGCGCGGACAATTCTCGCTGGTTGAGGTGATGCTGAAGCGTGGCGAAACTTCGCAGACGCTCGAACGCTTCGTCACCGGCTTCAAGGCCGCGCGCGAACGCATGGCGAAGGGTTAGCCTACGTCCACACCGCCCTGACCCCGTCGATCACGAACTGCACCGCGAGCCCGGCGAGGACAACGCCGAGCAGCCGCTCCAGCACGATATTGCCGGTGACCCCGAGCAATTTCGAAATGCGCGTGCCGATCAGAAACGCGGTGAGGCAGGCGACCATGACGATCGCGATCACTGCGATCAGGATACCGAGCCGCGCGGGATCGC
>CAZIKZ010000214.1:0-7687 GCA_964539845.1 uncultured Hyphomicrobiales bacterium | reverse complement strand
AATCACTTCTTCCCGAAGGCCTATTTCGAAAAGCTGCAGGCCAGCGGCCTGCCGGACATCGGCAAGCGCTCAACCAACATCCCGGCTTTGCATGACCTCGACGTGAGACGCAGGATCATCGACTCGTTTCCGGACTACAAGCAGGTGATCTCGCTGGCCGCGCCGTCGCTGGAACAACTCTCCAAAGGCGATCCAGATCTCGCGGTAGAATATGCCAGAATTGGCAACGACGGTCTGGCAGAACTGTGCCAGAAATATCCAGACCACTTTGCAGGCTTCGTCGCGCAGACACCGCTGACCGCACGGGATGCGGGCATTGGCGAGACCGAACGCGCGATCAAGGAGCTCGGCGCCTGCGGCACGCAGATTTTCACCAATGTCGGCGGCAAGCCGCTCGACACGCCTGAATTCCGGCCGTTCTTCGCCGCGATGGAGAAGCTCGACAAGCCGATCTGGACGCATCCGGCACGCGCCGCCAATTTCCCGGATTATCTCTCCGAGACGAAGTCGCTCTACGAGATCTGGTGGACGTTCGGCTGGGCCTATGAGACCGCGGCGATGATGTCGCGTCTCGTGTTCTCCAAGATCATGGACGATCATCCGAAGCTGAAGGTGATCGTGCATCATTTCGGCTCCATCGTGCCGACGCTGGAAGGCCGCGTCGGCCCCGGCTGGGATCAGCTTGGGGCGCGTACCTCGGACGAGGATTACGGCGCGCTGCTCAAAAGCCTGAAGAAACGTCCGCTCGATTATTTCAAGCACGACTTCTATCCGGACACCGCGACCTTCACCTCGGAAGGCGCGATGAAGCTCGGCTTCGGCTTCTTCGATTTCGACAAGGTGATCTTCGCGTCGGACTGCCCGTTCGATCCGGAGAAGGGCACGATGTATATCCGCGAGACCCTTCGGATTCTCGACGAATATGGCATGCCAAAGGCCGATCTCGACAAGGTGTATTACAAGAACCTGGAACGGATCACCGGCAAGACATTTGTCTGATTGCCCCGTTCACGCGGGACGAGATGCGGCCGTCAGAAGCTGCTCTGTTGATGACTCGCCGGGGTTCGCCCCGGCGATTTCTTTTTCCCGGGACGGTTTGATAGTTTGCCCCCGATGGATGCAGAACTCCCCCGCCCGCCCCTGAAATCCGGCGACGAACCCGGCCGCGTCACGCCCAAAGCGGGCGACGACCTCACGCGCGTCACGCCGATGATGGAGCAATTCGTCGAGATCAAGGCCGCCAATCCGGACTGCCTCTTGTTTTACCGGATGGGCGATTTCTACGAAATGTTCTTCCAGGATGCGGAAATCGCCTCCCGCGCGCTCGGCATCGTGCTGACCAAGCGCGGCAAGCACCTCGGCAATGACATTCCGATGTGCGGCGTGCCGGTGGAACGCTCCGACGAATATCTTCACAAGCTGATCGCACTGGGGCACCGCGTTGCCGTCTGCGAGCAGCTTGAGGATCCGGCGGAAGCAAAAAAGCGCGGCGGCAAGAGCGTGGTACACCGTGGCGTCGTCCGGCTCGTCACTCCCGGCACACTGACGGAGGATTCGCTTCTCGACGCGCGGCGCAACAATTATCTGCTCGCGCTGGCGCGTGCACGCACCTCATCCGGCGATGCGCAGGCCCGTTTCGCATTGGCGTGGATCGACATCTCCACCGGTGAGTTTCGGGGCACCGAGAGCGCGGCCGGGCAGTTGGCTGCCGAGATTGCGCGTATCGATCCCGGCGAGATCATCGTTTCGGACGCAGTCTATGCCGATGCCGATATCGCACCGATGCTGCGCGGCTTCGAACATGTCATGCCACTGGCGCGCGACGTGTTCGACGGCGCGACCGCGGAGCGCAGGCTGTCGGATTATTTCAAGGTCGCCACCAGCGAGAGCTTCGGGCCATTGTCGCGGCTTGAGCTGACCGCCGCCGCGGCCTGCGTCACGTATGTGGAGCGCACGCAATTCGGCAAGCGCCCGCCGCTCTCCCCGCCGCTGCGCGAGAGCGCCGGAGCCGCGCTGGCGATCGATGCGGCGACGCGCGCCAGCCTCGAATTGATCCGCACATTGTCCGGCGAGCGGCGCGGGTCGTTGCTGGCCGCGATCGACCGTACAGTCACCGCCGCCGGATCGCGCCTGCTCGCTCAGCGCCTCGCGGCACCCCTCACCGAGACCGAGGCGATTACAGCGAGGCTCGATGCAGTCGCGCTGTTCGCCGCCGATGCGGTGGCACGCAGCGATGTGCGCACGAGCCTGAAAGCCGCTCCCGATCTGGCGCGCGCCCTGACGCGCCTCGTGATCGGACGCGGCGGCCCGCGCGACCTCGCGGCTATCCGCGACGGACTTGCGGCCGCGTCGGCGCTTGCGAAAAGGCTCTCCAGTATCGCCGATTTACCGCGCGACATTGTCGCCGTCGCTGCCGCGCTCAAGCGCCCGGCGGCGCACCTGACCGACGAACTGACCGCGGCACTCGCCGACGAGCTTCCGGCTTTTAAGCGCGACGGCGGCTTCATTCGCGAAGGCTACGATCCGGTCCTCGATGAAACCCGCGCGCTGCGCGATCGGTCGCGCAAGGTGATCGCCGAATTGCAGGCGCGCTACGCCGAAGACACCGGCATCCGCATTCTCAAGATCCGGCACAACAACGTGCTCGGCTATTTCGTCGAGGTGACCGCTCAGCATAGCGACAAGCTGATGGCCGCGCCGCTCAACGCGCGCTTCATCCATCGTCAGACGCTGGCCGGACAGGTCCGCTTCACCACCACCGAGCTTGGCGAACTGGAAGCAAAGATCGTCAGCGCTGCGGATCGCGGGCTCGGCCTCGAGATCGAGATGTTCGACCGGCTGGCGACCCAGGTTCATACGGCGAGCGCCGACGTCATGGCCGCAGCCGAGGCGCTGGCCGCGCTCGATGTTGCGGCCGCTCTGGCGACGCTCGCTGTCGAACGCGACTATGTGCGTCCCGTGATCGACCGATCGCTGTCATTTGTCATCGAAGGCGGCCGTCATCCCGTTGTGGAGCAGTCGCTCGGCGAGCCCTTTATCGCCAACAATTGCGACCTGTCGGCGCCGCCCGCGAAGCCCGGCCAGGACAAAGGTGCAAATGCGGGCCGCATCTGGCTCCTTACCGGCCCGAACATGGCGGGCAAATCGACCTTCCTGCGTCAGAATGCACTGATCGCCATCCTCGCGCAGATGGGAAGCTTCGTGCCGGCCCGGCACGCCGAGATCGGGATCGTGGACCGGCTGTTCTCGCGAGTCGGCGCAGCCGACGACCTCGCCCGCGGACGGTCGACCTTCATGGTCGAGATGGTGGAAACCGCCGGCATCCTGAATCAAGCCACCGAACGTTCGCTGGTGATCCTCGACGAGATCGGGCGCGGAACCGCGACCTTTGACGGCCTGTCCATCGCATGGGCGAGCGTCGAGCATTTGTATGAGGTCAATCGCTGCCGCTCCCTGTTTGCAACCCATTTCCACGAGCTGACCGCGCTGACCGCGAAACTGCCCCGCATCCACAACGCAACCATGCGGGTCAAGGAATGGCAGGGCGAGGTGGTGTTCCTGCATGAGGTCGTACCGGGCGCGGCCGACCGTTCCTATGGCATCCAGGTCGCCAAACTCGCAGGGCTGCCGGCCAGTGTGATCGAGCGCGCCAAGGTGGTGTTGGCCGAACTCGAGGCGGATGACCGCGGCAAACCGATGCGCGGCTTCGACGATCTGCCACTGTTCCAGGCCGCGCGGCCTGTCGCGCCGCTGGCAGAGCCCACGTCACTCGACACGGTCATCAAGGCGTTGGAGGCACTGCATCCGGATGAGATGTCGCCACGCGAAGCCATGGAGGCGCTTTACGCACTGAAGGCAAAACTCGCGGCGAAGCGCTGACCGGCGTCGCCGCTAGTGTGGTGGATCGGAAGTTCGCAAAGAGGTGCGGCAAAATCATGCGAACTTCGGATTCGGAATACTAGTCCATCAGCAATCTTGCCGCGAATTTCGTTCGCCAGGCCCAGAGCCCGGCATTCCAGATCAGCGACGCCATAAGCGCAATCAGCAACGCCCACCATTCGCCAAGCGGCTCCGAAAGCAGATAGACCGCGAGAAAAGCCGGGATCAACCCCAGCATCGGCACCTGCGCATGCGCGATCACGTTCGATGTCGCGGGTCCGCCGATCCGGTTATGCAGAATCACGATGAAGCTCGACATCGCGATCGGAAAGACCGCGAAAACGCCCGACGCGAACGCGCCGATCGAATGGCTCAACGTGGTGACGATGATCACGAAGGCAGAGACCGCGGCGGCCCGCAGCGGGATGTCATAGGCGCGCCGTACGACGGCCGCCTTCGGAAACGTGGCTGCCCGCGCCTTGGACGTCGCCCATATCGCGACTGCCGCAACAACCAGATTCAACACAATCGCGGACCACAGCGTGAATTCGAACTGGCGCAACGCCAGGGCGCAGACGAACCAGACAAGGAGCGCGCCGCCCAGACCGAAAAGCAGGGACGATTTCCGCGCCATCAGCGCATAGATCGCAGCAAAGGTGACGCCGGCGGCATTGGCCGTCAGGCTCCCGAGGGCGGATTTGGAAATGAATTCCGGCGAATGCTCGACAGCCATGACGATATAGGCCGCGCCGACCGACGTCGGCAGCGACGCAATCATCGCGCCAAGAAATGCACCGCCGCGCTCGACGATCAACGAGGCGGTCACGATGATCGTCGAGGTCAGCGCTGCTTTGATCAGCAGCGAGAGCCAGAAATAATCGGAAGGGGACATGCGGTCTTTTGTAACCGGAGGTTGTTATTTTGTACGGGAGTCGCGCGGCTTGCGCTAGCCCTCGCCCGCCAGCGAGACAGGGGTATGCCGCTTGTCCACGATTGAAGAAACTCAATTTGGCGCGAGCACGACCCGGCCGATGACATTGCCGTCTTTCAGATCGTGGAGGCTGGCGTTCACGCTGTCGAGCGGGCGAACCTCGACCGGCATATAGGGCATCGGCGTCCTGCGCAGGAGATCGATCAGCTCGTTCAGTTCGGGGAGACTACCCGTATATGAGCCCTGGATGGTCATGGCGCGCATCGGGATATACGGCGTCGGCATCGTGATCTCGCCGCCGAACAGGCCAACCACGACGAGGTGCCCGCCCTTGGTCAGAAGATCGGTTCCCAGCTTCACGGTGGGACCTGAGCCGACAAAGTCGACCACGGCCCAGATCCGGTCATTAACGATTGCCTGGACCTGCGCGGCGGCGTCGGCGGCCCTGCCATCGACCACCGCAAGCGCGCCCGCCTGCATGGCGGCCTCCCGCTTCTTCGGGTCAATATCGACGACGATGGCGCCCCGCGCTTGCATCGCACGCAGTATCGCGAGGGCCATCAGGCCCACGCCACCCGCGCCGATCACCACCACGGGCTCGGTTTTCAGGAGGTCACCGAACTTCTTCAGCGCGCCATAGGCCGTCACGCCTGAACAGGCCAGCGGCGCCGCCTGTTCAGGGGCGAGATCGCCGTAATCGATCAGGTAACGGGGATGCGGCACCACGATGTGATCGCTGAACCCGCCGGGACGGAAAGCGCCGACAAATTGCGGCTTCAGACAAAGCTGCTCGTCGCCGCGCAGGCAAACGGCGCAGCTGCCGCAGCCGATCCAGGGATAGACGAGCCGCTGGTCGCCGATGCGGACGCCCTTCGCCTCGGGACCCACCGCCACCACGCGTCCGACATTCTCGTGTCCAAGCGTCAGGGGAAGCTTCAGCCCGCGGTCAGCGAGCCGCATCACCTTGCCGCCGCCGAGGTCGTAGACGCCTTCCCAGAAATGGATGTCGCTGTGGCAGATGCCGGCTGCGGTTACTTCCAGCAACACTTCGGTTCCGGCGGGCTCGGGGGTCGGCTGCTCACGCAACTGAAGCGGCGCCCCGCATTCGCAGACCTGGAACGATTTCATGGCCGCCTCCCTACCTGGTCGAGAGCTTACCCGCTTCCGGGCGCTTTTCATCTTTTGTCGTTAAACACTGAAAAGACTGGGTTTTCTTAGCATCCGAACGCCGCCGGACCGCATTAAACTTCAGCAATTGGCGCGCCTAAGATCGTGACAGCCGCCATGCGCTCGGCTATCCCCATCCGCCATGCTCTCACCCGACCAGACGCCACGGACCGCGAGCGAGATTTTCGACGCCGAGGCAGCCGCCCATGAGCTAGCGGCGCTGGCCGGCACCTATTCCGGCCGGGACCGGGAATTACGCACCGCGGTCGCCCAGTTCATGAAGGGCGAACTGACCCGCGGCCGCGAAAAGGCCGAGCAATTGCTGCTCAAGGAGCGGCACGGACGCAGCTGCGCCGAGCGGCTTTGTGCGATGCAGGACGAGATCATCCGGGTCCTGTTCGAGTTTGCCGGCAAGCAGCTTTATCCGTCCGACAATCCGTCGGAAGGCGAGCGCATGGCAGTGGTCGCGACCGGCGGCTATGGACGCGGCCTGCTGGCCCCGGGCTCCGACATCGATCTGCTGTTCCTGCTTCCCTACAAGCAGACCGCCTGGGGCGAGTCAGTCGCCGAAGCGATCCTCTATTGTCTCTGGGACATGGGACTGAAAGTCGGGCACGCGACGCGTTCCGTGGATGAGTGCATCCGGCAGGCGAAAGCCGACATGACCATCCGCACCGCGATCCTCGAATCGCGATTCCTGAACGGCGACCGCGCGCTGTTCGATGAGTTGGTGACGCGTTTCGACCGCAATGTCGTGCAGGGCACCGCCGCCGAATTCGTCGCGGCCAAACTGGCCGAGCGCGAAGAGCGGCTGCGCCGGACCGGCCAGTCGCGCTATCTGGTCGAGCCGAACGTCAAGGACGGGAAAGGCGGGCTGCGCGATCTGCACACGCTGTTCTGGATCGGCAAGTATGTGTACCAGGTTCGCAACGTCGAAGAACTCGTCGACCACGGCGTATTCGACAAGGACGAACTGAAGCTGTTCAGGCGCTGCGAGGAATTTCTCTGGTCGGTACGCTGTCACGCGCACTTCCTGACCGGCCGTCCGGAAGAGCGCCTGTCGTTCGACATTCAGCGCGAGATCGCGGTCCGGCTCGGCTATACCGAACACCCCGGCCTGCGCGACGTCGAACGCTTCATGAAGCATTACTTCCTGACTGCGAAGAATGTCGGTGATCTCACCGCCATCCTGTGCGCGGCGCTCGAGGCAAATCACACCAAATCCGCGCCGATGCTGGGGCGGATCGTGGCGCGCCTGCGGCCGAATACCGGACGGCGCTCGCTCGCGGAGTCGGACGATTTCATCGTCGATAACAACCGCATCAATATCGTGAAGCCGGACGTGTTCGAACGCGATCCGGTCAATCTGATCCGGATTTTCTATCTCGCACAGAAGCACAACCTCGCCTTCCATCCGGACGCGATCAGAACCGCGGCCCGATCCTTGTCGCTGATCGACAAGAGCGTGCGCGAGAACGAGGAAGCCAACCGGCTGTTCTTCGAAATTCTTACGTCGCATCAGGATGTGGAGACGGTCCTGCGCCGCATGAACGAGGCCGGCGTGCTCGGCAGCTTTGTGCGCGCGTTCGGCCGCGTGGTCGCGATGATGCAGTTCAACATGTATCATCATTACACGGTCGACGAGCACCTGATCCGCTGCATGGGCGTGGTCGCCGAGATCGAGGCCGGCACCAACGAGGAATACGGGCT
>CAZIKZ010000213.1:0-7693 GCA_964539845.1 uncultured Hyphomicrobiales bacterium | reverse complement strand
GCGCATAAGGGCCTTGCGGAATTGTGGAGCAAGGGACGGACCGCGAAGATCGATTTCGAACAATACCACTGAAGGACTGATGACGATGGTCATTGCAGCGAAGCGTTCCGCAAGCCGATGCCCGACGCATCCCGGCGCATTGCTGCGAGAGGACGTGATACCCGCCACCGGGCGCAGCAAGGTCGAAATCGCGCGACTGCTGGGGATTTCGCGCCAGCATCTTTACGACATCCTGAACGAGGCGAAGCCGGTCTCCCCTGCCGTTGCAGTACGGCTCGGAAAGCTGTTCGGAGATGGCGCGGGAATCTGGGTGCGGATGCAGGCGGCCTATGACGTCTGGCACGCAGAACGCGACGAAGACGTTTCGGAAATTCCAACGATCCGGCGCACGGCCGCATAGGCGCGAGTCGCTGACGAACTATTAGCGCGAACCATGAGCCGATCTGCAGATCCCGGCGCCCCGCTCGGACGCAACCGCGGCTTCGTGCTGTTCTGGTTCGCTCGCGTCTCGGCGAGCCTCGCGCTGCAGATGCTGGTCGTGGCAGTCGGCTGGCAGGTCTACGACATGACCGGCCGCGCACTCGATCTCGGCCTTGTCGGGCTCGCGCAATTCGTGCCCGCGTTCCTGCTGGTGCTGGTCGCCGGCGCGGTTGCCGACCGCTATGACCGCAGCACGGTGGTACGGCTCGCCCAGATGACCGAAGGCGTAGCGGCGCTGATGCTCGCAATCGGCACATGGCAGGGCTTCCTCACCCGCGACCTCATTCTGGCTCTGGTGTTCTTGCTCGGCGCGGGCCGTGCCTTCGAAGCGCCGACCCTGCAGGCCCTGCTGCCGCGGCTCGTTCCGCTGCCGGTGCTGCCGCGCGCGGTCGCCGGATCGGCTTCGGCAAACCAGGCCGCGACCATCACCGGGCCAGCTGTCGGTGGGCTCCTTTATGTCGTGAGCCCGACGCTGGTTTATTCGCTGTGCGCCGCGCTGTTTCTCGGCGCCAGCCTTCTGGTGGCGCTGATCCGGATCGAACAGGTCGCGCCGAAGCGCGAGAAGGTGGATTTCTCGACCCTGTTCGCCGGCATCACCTTCATCCGCAAAAATCCGCTGATCCTCGGCGCCACCTCGCTCGACATGTTCGCGGTGCTATTCGCGGGCGCGACCGCGCTGATGCCGATATACGCGAAGGACATTTTCCATGTCGGGCCGTGGGGGCTTGGCATCATGCGCGCGATGCCCGCCGTCGGCGCGCTGCTGATGGCGCTTGCACTCGCACGCTGGCCGATGGTGCGCAATGCCGGACGCAAGATGTATGTCGCGGTCGCGCTGTTCGGTGGCGCGACCATCGTGTTCGCACTCTCGACCTCGTTTCCGCTGTCGCTCATCGCATTGTTCGCACTCGGTGCGGGCGACATGGTGAGTGTGGTGGTGCGCCAGACACTCGTGCAGGTGCAGACGCCGGACGACATGCTTGGCCGGGTGATCTCGGTCAATGCATTGTTCGTCGGCACGTCGAACCAGCTTGGCGAATTCCGCGCCGGCGTGTTCGCGCATTTTGCAGGAACCGTGCCGGCGGTGGTGTTCGGCGGCGTTGCGACCTTGCTCGTCGTCGGGTTGTGGACGAAGTTGTTTCCCGATCTTCTCAACGTGCAAAGTCTGCAAAAGGATACGCGATGACCGAAAAGCCCCCCGGCGAAAAGCCCGATGTCGAAGTGCTCCGCTCGAATGCGGTGCTCGCCGCCAATCTGCCGTTCCCGGACGGCGTGCGGGTCGGCAATTTCGTGATCCTGTCCGGTCAGATCGGCATCAAGCCCGGCACGCTCGAGCTTGCGTCCGGCGGCATCGAACCGGAGACGCGGCAGATGTTCGAGAATCTGCGACTGATATTGGAGGCGCACGGCATGAAGCTGTCCGACATCGTGCGCGTGCAGGTGATGCTTGCCGACATGGCGGAATGGCAGCGTTTCAACGCGGCCTATCTGGAATTTTTTCCGGATGCAGCGCCGGCGCGCTGCGCGTTCGGTGCGACCGGGCTGGCCTTCGGCGCCCGCGTCGAGGTGGAAGCCTTCGCGGTCAGGCGGTGAGCGTCGCGGGCTTTGGCCCGGGTGTGGACAGCGAAAGCCAGCGATCGAGGAAATGCGCGAGCCAGTTCTGCATCGCGTAGTCGAACACCAGCCGATCCTCGAAATGCGCGACACGCTGCTTGGCGCCGGGCAATTCCATGCGATGCTGGCCACGGATGGTCCAGCGGCACATCATCGCGTGCGTGACTTCCGGGTGAAACTGGATCGCGTAGGCATGGTCGCCCTGCCGGAACGCCTGCACCGGAAACGTATCGCCCTCGGCGAGCAGCGTCGCGCCGCGCGGCAGATCGAAGCCCTCACGGTGCCATTGATAGACATGGTCCGGCCAGAGTTCGCAGACGTCGCGGCCTTGGTGCGTCGGCCGGATGGGGTAATAGCCGACCTCGACATGGCCCTCACCGTGAGCGTCGACCCGCCCGCCGAGATGGCGCGCCAACATCTGTCCGCCGAGGCAGATGCCGAGATACGGCTTGTTCTCCTTCAGCGGCACGCCGATCCAATCGATCTCGCGTTTCACGAAGTCGGCGTCGTCATTGGCGCTTTGCGGTCCGCCGAAAATGATCGCACCGGCGTGATGTTCCATCGTCGCCGGCAATTCGTCGCCCAGCACCGGACGGCGGATGTCGAGCGGCACGCCGCGCTTGCGCAGATACTGGCCGACGCGGCCGGCCGTGGAATTTTCCTGATGCAGAATGATAAGGACGGGCAGCGACATCGGGTCCAGCTGAAGGAGTGCGACCGCCAAAAACTATCCGGTCTGTGTGGCGAAACAAGCGCCGCGGCGAACGACCGCCATGCCAAAACGACCTATCTGCCCTTCCGGCGCTGCCGTTCGGCGACGATCGGCAGCAGGAGCCCATGGGGCACGAACCCTATCCCGTAAACCACGAGCTTGTTGAGAAAGCCCGGCACCACCAGCCGCTTCCCGGCCATCAGCCCGCGATAGCCCTCCTCGGCCACCCGGTCGGCATAGGTGGTCATCAGCGTCACCTTCTCCCCGTCCGGCGTATCGGCGACCTCCTGGAATTCGGTCGGCACCGGGCCGGGACACAAGGCCGTGACACGCACATTGCGCCGCTTCCATTCGAAATGCAGCGCCTCGGTGAAGGACACGACATAGGCCTTGGTGGCGTAATAGACCGCATGCTTCGGCCCGGGCAGGAAACCCGCGACCGACGCCACATTGAGAAGCCCGCCGCGATGGCGCTCCATCGCATCGGCAAAGCGCAATGACAGGTCGGTCAGAGCACGCACATTCAGATCGACCATTTCCAGCAGCCGCTCGCGCGGGCGCGCGGCCGCGGGGCCGGCGAGCCCGAAGCCCGCATTGTTGACCAGGAATTGCGGTTCAAGCCCCTCGCGCGCCAGCGCCGCCGCGACCAGATCGCCGGCATCCGCCTTCGCGAGATCGATCGTCAGAACAAGCGGCCGCGGTCCGCCACCTTTTGCGAGCTCGTCGGCCAGCGTCTCCAGCCGGTCAGTCCGGCGCGCCGCAAGCACAAGCCGGTGTCCATTGCGTGCAAATACCCGCGCGAGTTCGGCTCCAATGCCGGACGACGCGCCGGTGATCAGCGTAACCGGATCAGGCATCGTCGCGCGACTTGCTGGTCTCGGCCACTTCGCGCCGCATCTCGACGCGGTCGCGCTGCGATATGCCGAGCAGATCGGACGCACGCCACACGGCATTGTCCTCGAATTCGTTCATGCGGCCGTCGGCATAGACCATTTCCCACATCATCTTCACGATGTGACGACGACCGTCCTCATCGAGCGAACGGTTGATCAGGCTGGTGAAGCTGTAGAGATCGACCGCCTCGCGGTCGGCCGCGGTTGCGACGGCGATCAGTTCTTCGGCCGCGTCGTCATCCAGTTCGAACTGGCGCTTGAGCAGATCGTGCAGCTTGTCCTGCTCGGCACTGGTTTCCTTGCCGTCGATCGACATGACGTGAATCAACAGCGCCGCGGCGGCGAGCCGGTAATCGTTCTCGCTGAAGCGGCTTGCCGGCTTTTCGCCGATGCCGACCTCGTTCAGAAAGTCCTTCAAAATCTGAAGCATGGAACCTCAAATGCGATGAAGCCGGAATGTGGTTATCGGAATGCGGGTTGTAAAGCGTGTCAGGCCTCATGACCAATTTGTCACGTGCCCGTTCGTCCCCGCGAATGAACGGAGAGAGGAAGGCTCGCCGCGAACCGCTAGCGGATCGCCGCGCCGTCGCGCAGGCTCTCGTCCAGAAGGTTCAGGTTGTTCTGGATGTAGGGATTACTGGGGTCCTGGGCCTGCGCCGTCAGCAGGGTCTTGCGGGCGCGCTGACGGTCGCCGCGCAGCAGGTAGGAATAGCCCTGATTGTTCAGGATTTCCGGGGTCGGCCCGGCGAGCCGGATGGCCTGCGCATAAGCGCGGTCGGCAAGATCGAAGCGGCGCAGCTTGTCATAGCTGGCAGCCAATCCGACCCAGGCCTCGAGATCCTTCGGGCCCTTCTCGACCGCACGGCGAAAATGCTGCTCGGCAAGCCCGAAGCTGTTTTCGCGATAATGCCGCTTGCCGAGTTCGAGGTCGCCTTTCGGGTCCTCGCCCATCAGGCCGGTGGAGCTTGGGGTATCGTCCTTCATCCCGGCGATCGAGCCGGTATGCTCGCTGGTCGTCTCGCAGCCGGCCAGCAGGACGAGGCATACAGCCGAAACAATGAAACCGGGACCTGGGCCGACACGCATTCTACGCTCCAGACGTGTGTCGGATCCCGGAAGGCCGCCCACGCAGCCGGCATTACGCGCCGGTGTGTCGGACGGTAACGAGCGGTGGTTAAGATTCCATTTTGCGGAAGGGAGCCGTCTCTACTGAAATCCGCCGGTGGCAAGCCGCACCGCAACGGGCAGTAGAATGACGACGAACAGCACCGGAAAGATGCACACCATCATCGGCAGCGAAAGCTTGGCCGGAAGGCTGTAGGCCTTCTCTTCCGCACGCGACAATCGCTTGTGACGCATGTCGTCCGAATACACCCGCAGCGCCTCGGTGATGCTGGAGCCGAGTTCGTCGGATTGCTGGATCAGGGTCGCGAAAGACCGCGCCTCTTCGAGCCCCAGACGCTCCGCCAGATGCTCGAGCGCTTCGGTCATGGTCCGGCCCGCGCGGATCTCCAGATTGGCCATATGGATATTGGCACAGAGCGACGGATAGGAATCGGCCAGTTCCCGCCCGACACGATCGAGCGCCGCTTCCATGCTCAGGCCCGCATCGGCGCAGACCACAAGCAGATCCATGAAGTCCGGGAAGCCGGAACGGTGCTCGTCGCGGCGGCCGGCAATCCGCCGGTCCAGACAGATGCTCGGAGCGACATAACCGAAGATCCCGGCGGCACCCACGATCATCCAGTAAATGGAGTTGCCCTGACCGGGCGCGAACATCATCGCGGCAATGGCGAGACCGACGGCGAGCACGGTACGGGTCAGGAAGAAGATCACCACGGCGCGCGAGTCATAGATGCCCGCGAGCACCAGCCGCTTGCGCAGCACCTTCATATCCTTGGAATCGGATTCGCCGTAATGCTTCTGCGCGTAAGCGATGATGCGCTCGGCCGCCTTCAAGCCGGTGTTTCGCTGTGACTGCTGGAAGCTCGCCGAGTCGGCGGTCAATTTATCACTGATACCGGCAGTGCGGCGGCGCACGGAGCCATGCACCCGCACCATCGCCATCACCGCAAAGGTCAGGATCGCAGTGGCCAAAAAGACCATCAGCGTCAGCATGGTCGATTCGTAATCGCCGAACAGGGTGAAATTGAAATCCATGTTCAAATCTTGAAATTGACCATGCGGTACATGATGAAGACGCCGACACTCATCCACGCCCCGGCCCCGGCGAGGGCCATCTTGGTCATGTCGTGTTTCCAGACGCTCGAATAGAAATCGGGCGCGACCAGATTGATGATGCCGAACATCGCAATCGGAAGCGACGCGAGAATCATGGCGGACGCACGGCCTTCGGAGGCAAGCGCCCGCACCTTGCGGCGCATCTTGAAACGCAACCGGATCACTGCGGAGAGATTTTCCAGGATTTCGCCCAGGTTGCCGCCGGTCGAGCCCTGGATCGCAACCGCCGTGACGAACAGCGGCAGATCGTCCTGCCCGACCCGGAAATACAGGTTACGCATCGCGGTTTCGAGATCGGCGCCGTAAGTCACTTCGTCGGCCACGATCCCGAATTCGGTGCCGCAGGGATCGGGCAATTCGCGTCCCACCATGCTGATCGCGATCGGCACAGGATGGCCGGCGCGCAAGCTGCGGACGATGATGTCGAGCGCATCCGGAAACTGCGCACTGAATTTCTTCTGGCGGCGGCCACGAAGAAATTTGAGCCAGAGCAGTGGCGCGATGGTGAGGAAGAAGACGAATGTCAGCGCAGCATAGAGAGCATCGCCCTTGATCATGTACATGGCCGCCGCCGCAACCATCGCGACGACGAGCACGTAGATCGCAAGCCTGGCGACACCCGCCGACAATCCCGATTGCAGGATCAGACGGTTGAGATATTCGATCGGCAGCTTGTAATCGCCACCCTTGGTCAGACCGCGTTCCTTGCGCAACTGGGCGAGCACGCCTTCGCGGTCGGTCTGAACCTTCAGGAGTTCGATGCGGCGGTTGATGCTCTTGCGATAGGACGCGCTGCGGAAGAACAGCAGATAGACCGCTTCAAAAATGAGAAAAGCGGAAATGCCGATGAAGGCGTAGAAGAGATATTGGGTGTCGAAATCGAGCCAGGCCATCGCGCACTCCTATTGCAACGGCTGGCTCGGATCGAAATAGGTGCCCGGGATGCGGATGCCGCGCTGCGTGAGTTCGGTCAGAAAGCGCGGGCGCACGCCCGTCGCCTGGAAATGACCGATCACGGCGCCGTCGTCGGCAGTCCCGGTGCGAACGTACTTGTAGATCTCCTGCATCTGCACGATGTCACCTTCCATGCCGGTGATCTCGGCGACGGACGTGACACGGCGTTTGCCGTCGGACATCCGCTGCAATTGCACGATCATGCGGACCGCGGCGGAAATCTGTCCCCGGATCGAAGGAATCGTCATCGGCAAACCGGCCATGCCGATCAGCTGTTCAAGACGGGAGATCGCCTCGCGCGGATTGTTGGCGTGGATGGTCGCCATCGAGCCTTCGTGACCGGTATTCATCGCCTGCAGCATGTCGAACGCTTCCTCACCGCGACACTCGCCGAGGATGATGCGTTCGGGCCGCATGCGGAGCGCGTTCTTGACCAGCTCGCGTTGGCGGATTTCGCCCTTACCTTCGACATTGGGCGGCCGCGTCTCCATGCGTGCGACATGCGGCTGCTGCAATTGCAGTTCGGCCGCGTCTTCGATGGTGATCAACCGCTCCTTGTCCGAGATGAAGGCAGACAACGCGTTCAGCATTGTGGTCTTGCCGGAGCCGGTGCCACCGGAAATGATGGTCGTGATACGCGACTTGACCGCAGCCGCCAGCAATTCCGCCATCTGCGGCTTGAGCGCGTCAATCTCCACGAGCTTGTTCAGGTTGAACGGCTTCTTGGAGAATTTGCGGATCGAGACCAGCGGTCCGTCGACGCCGACCGGCCGCACCGCGACGTTGACGCGTGAGCCGT
>CAZIKZ010000212.1:0-7702 GCA_964539845.1 uncultured Hyphomicrobiales bacterium | reverse complement strand
TGAAATTCAACGAAGCGACGAAGCACTGGGACTTCGGCGAGATCGACTGGGTCGAATTCAAGCGCGTGATTTCCGGCGACGGCCCGTGCAACCGTCAGCGCATGAAGCAGCGTCAGGATGCGACCGAGGCCGGCGTCTGGGTGCGCGAGGCGGCAATGGCTTATGCGCAGAAGCGCAAGGCGCGCCGTGAGGCAGCGATGCGCGAAGCAGCGGAGTAGGGACCATGACCGAACAAAACATCCCGCTCTGGGAAGTTTTCATCCGTAGCCGCACCGGGCTTGCGCATCGCCATGTCGGCTCTGTGCACGCGGTCGATGCCGAGATGGCTCTGCAGAACGCGCGCGACGTCTACACCCGTCGCGGCGAGGGTCTGTCGATCTGGGTCGTGCCGTCGTCCGCGATCACTGCGAGCGATCCGGCCGATAAGGATGCGCTGTTCGAACCGACCGCTTCCAAGATCTACCGGCACCCGACTTTCTACGACGTGCCGGATGAAGTCGGGCATATGTAGGTCGTCATCCTTCGAGGCGAGCCGCGCTCGCACCTCAGGGTGACGGATCAAAGGTACGAGCCAGATGACTGAAATCCCGCTCTTCGCCTACACGATGCGGCTTGCCGATAACGCGCTGATCCTCGGACATCGCGTGTCGGAATGGGTCGGACAGGCACCGGTGCTGGAGGAGGACCTGGCACTCGGCAATCTCGCGCTCGATCTGATCGGGCAGTCGCGCTCGTTCTACACTTATGCCGGCGAGGTGGAGGGTAAGGGCCGCGATGAGGATGCGCTGGCCTATCTGCGCGATGCTGGCGCCTGGCGTAATGTGCTCTTGGTCGAGCAGCCGAATGGCGATTTTGCGTATACGACCGTGCGGCATCTGCTCTATTCCGCTTTCGCGCATCCCTATTTCGAGGCGCTCGCACGCTCCAGGGATGAGACACTGGCCGCCATCGCCGCCAAGGCAGTGAAGGAGATGGCCTATCACGTGCGCCACACCGGCGAGTGGACCATCCGGCTTGGCGATGGCACTGACGAAAGTCATCGCCGTACGCAGAATGCGCTCGAGGAATTGTGGCCCTTCACCGGTGAGTTGTTCGAAACCGATCAGGTCGAACGCGCGCTGATCGAGGCGGGCACGGCGGTCGATCCGGCCAGCGTACGCGCACGCTGGTCGAGCACGCTCGACCGTGTATTCGAGGAGGCGGCGCTGACGCGTCCGCGCGACGGCTATATGCAGAGCGGTGGCCGTACTGGCCGTCACTCCGAGCATCTCGGCTTTATCCTGACGGAGCTGCAATTCCTGCAGCGCACTTATCCCGGGGCGAAGTGGTGACCGCGACGGCCGCAGCGGTCGATCCCCGCGAGCAGGTTGCGCGCGCCTGGAAGGCGGCGGAGTCCGTGGTCGATCCCGAAATCCCGGCGCTGTCGATCGCCGATCTCGGCGTACTGCGCGGCATCGACATCGTCGACGGCTTCATCGAAGCCACGATCACGCCGACCTATTCCGGCTGTCCGGCGATGAACCTCATCGCGCTCAACCTTGAGCTGGCGCTGGAAGAAGCTGGCTTCCACATGCCGCGGATCAAGACCGTGCTGTCGCCGGCCTGGACCACGGACTGGATGACCGACGCGGGAAAGGCCAAGCTGAAGGAATACGGCATTGCCCCGCCCGTGGGGAAAGCCTCGCGCCGTGCGCTGTTCGGCGAGGACGAGGTTGCGTGCCCGCGCTGCGGATCGGCCGATACCGAGCGTCTTTCCGAGTTCGGATCGACATCGTGCAAGGCTTTGTGGCGCTGTAAGGCCTGCGCCGAGCCGTTCGATTATTTCAAGTGCATATGAGGCGCGCATGGCCGTCGCATTCCACAAGCTGAAGGTCGCGGATGTTCGGCGCGAGACGCCGGACGCCGTGTCAATTTCGTTCGCGGTGCCGCCGGAGCTTGCGGATGATTACCGTTTCAGCCCGGGGCAACATCTCACGCTGCGCAGCGAATGCGATGGAGAGGATATCCGGCGCTCGTATTCGATCTGCGCGGGCCTCGATGACCGCGAATTGCGTGTCGCGGTCAAGAAAGTCGATGGCGGTGTGTTTTCGACGCTGTGCAACGAGATCATCCGCCCGGGCGACATGATCGAGGTGATGACGCCACAGGGCCGCTTTGGCGTTATGCCCGACGCCACTGCCGCGCGGAATTATCTGGCGATCGCGGCCGGCTCCGGTATCACGCCGATTCTGTCGCTGCTGCGCAGCGTGCTGACGCGGGAGCCGAACAGCCGCTTCATGCTGATTTATGGCAACCGCACCGCCAAGGACATCATCTTCAAGGAAGCGCTCGAGGATCTCAAGGACCGCTTTCTCGGCCGCCTCACGGTGCATCATGTTCTGTCGCGTGAGCAGCAGGACATCGAATTGTTCAACGGCCGCATCGACGGCGACAAGATCGCCACGCTCCTGAAGTCATTCGCGCCCGCGAGCAGGATCGACCACGCCTTCCTCTGCGGACCCGGCGCCATGATCGAGGACGCGAAGGCGACGCTCACGCGCCTCGGCACGCCCTCGGGCCAGGTTCATATCGAATATTTCTCGACCGACGGTGTACCGGTTGTGCCACGCTGGGCTGCGTCTGCGGCAGCCGTCGAGCAGCCGGTCGCCCATGCGCGCGTCACGCTGCACGGCTCCGCCTATGATATCCCGATGCTCGACGGCGAGACGGTGATCGACGCCGGCGAGCGCGTCGGACTCGAGATGCCGTATTCCTGCCGCGGCGGGATGTGCTGTACCTGCCGCGCGAAACTCGTGTCCGGCAAGGTCGACATGGCGCTGAATTATTCGCTCGAGCCGTGGGAGATGGAGGCTGGGTATGTGCTCACCTGCCAGGCGCGGCCGCTGACGAAAGAGATCGTCGTCGATTACGACGAGGTCTAGGCGCGGCTTCGCGCCTTGGCTGCGGGCGACGGCGCCGCCAGCGCCTGTGCGCCTTCCACCAGCACCGTGGTCGCAAGGTCCGCGTAATCCTCGCGGCTCATCGTGCCGCCGTCGCGGAACCACATGTAATGCCAGTTCAGCATCCCGAACAGCGACATGGTCACCGGCTTGAGCAGCGTCTTGCTGCGGCCGATATCGGGCAGCACGGTGGCGATCGCCGCGGCGAACACCGCGACCAGTTCGCGCTCCATCGCGATCAGCGCCTTCTGCCGCTCCGGCGGCAGTTTTGCCATCTCGTTGATCTGGATCTTGTGCTGCAGATCGGCGTCGCGATAGGCGTCGAGCAGTGCGCCGACCAGCGCGCGCAGCCGTTGGCGCGGCTGGAGTGATGTGTCGACCGCCTGAGCGGCGTCCAGCAATTCCTGCAGGTGCACGCTGAGGATGTCGAACAGCAGCGTCTCCTTGCCGACGTAATAGTGATAGAGCAGCGCCTTCGACACGCCGCAGGCGGACGCCACTTCCGCCATCGAGGTGCGGTCGTAACCGTTTCGCGCGAACAACTGGGCCGAGCGATCGAGGATCGCGCGGCGCTTGATGTCGTGATCAGCGGAGCGGGGACGGGCCATTATGTGGTCTCTCCGCTTCTTTTCCCTCCCCCCGCGAAGCGGTGGGGAGGGTCGATCGACTGAGCGATAGCGAAGGAGATCGGGGTGGGGGGAGTTCGTCCCACGGGCGATGACGCGGGTTGGAATTCTCGCGACGCCCCCCACCCCCGACCCCTCCCCACCACTCGCTTCGCTCGCGGGGGGAGGGGAGAGGCAGGCAGCGTGCTCAGGCGGCAGCAGCGCAGCACGTTCATTCCTTCGGCCTCTTGTCGATCACGCGGCGCGCCTTGCCGGCGGAGCGCTCGACCGCGCCGGGATCGCCGACCAGCACTTTGATGCCGATGCCGATATTGTTGCGGATATGCGCCGCGAGCGAAGCGGCTTCCGCGTCGCGTTCCGCCATGTTGTGCACGTCCGGCCGCGCCTCGACGAGCAGTGTCGCGACGTCCAGCCGGTCCTCGCGCGACAGCTCGATAAGGTAATGCGGCGACAGCCCCTGGCAGCGCAGCAGCAATTCCTCGATCTGGGTCGGGAACACATTCACGCCGCGGATGATCATCATGTCGTCCGAACGGCCCGTGACCTTCTCCATGCGTCGATGCGTGCGTGCAGTGCCGGGCAGAAGTCGTGTCAGGTCGCGGGTCCGATAGCGGATGACCGGCAGGCCCTCCTTGGTGAGCGTCGTGAAGACAAGCTCACCCTTCTCGCCATCCGGCAGCGGATTGCCGCTCTCCGGATCGATCACCTCCGGATAGAAATGGTCCTCCCAGATATGCAGGCCGTCCTTGGTCTCCACGCATTCGTTGGCGACGCCCGGGCCCATCACTTCGGACAGGCCGAAGATGTCCACGGCGTCCATCGCGAACGCGTCCTCGATCTCGGCGCGCATCTGATTGGTCCAGGGCTCGGCGCCGAAAATGCCGATTGAGAGAGATGTCTCGCGCGGGTCGATCCCTTTGGCCCGGAACTCGTCGAGGATCGCGAGCATATAGCTCGGCGTCACCATGATGATGTCCGGCTCGAAGTCGCTGATCAGTTGCACCTGCCGCTCGGTCATGCCGCCGGAGACCGGGATCACCGCGCAGCCGAGCCGTTCCGCGCCGTAATGCGCGCCGAGCCCGCCGGTGAACAGGCCATAGCCATAGGCGACATGCACCTTCATGCCCGGGCGGCCGCCGGAGGCGCGGATCGAGCGCGCCATCAGGTTCGCCCAGTTGTCGATGTCGTTCTGCGTATAGCCGACCACGGTCGGCTTGCCGGTCGTGCCGGACGATGCGTGGATGCGGACAATTTTGTCCTGCGGCACCGCGAACATCCCGAACGGATAATTCGCGCGAAGGTCAGCCTTGGTCGTGAACGGGAATTTCGCGAGGTCTTCGAGCCGTTTGAAATCGGCCGGATTCACGCCAGCGGCATCGAACTTCTTCCGGTAGGCCTCGACATTGTCATAGGCATGCTTGAGCGACCAGGCGAGACGCTTGGTCTGCAGCGCAGCGATCTCGTCGCGCGAGGCGGTCTCAATCGGTTCGAGCCCGTAGGGCTTGTAGGACGCGTCGACCATGGCTTTCTATGCCTTCTGGGCGGGGAGCAATGTGCCTTCGATGGTGCGTGAGTGGCCGCGGAATTCCGCGATGACTGTGCCGTCGTCGCGCGTGACGGTGATGTCGTAGATGCCGGAACGGCCGGTGCGACTGCGCTCCACGCCTCTTGCAATCAGGTGATCGCCGAGCTTGCCGGGCGCGATGAAGGTGATGGCGCATTGCTGCGCCACCGCGCGCTGGTTGTATGTGTTGCAGGCAAAGGCGAAGGCGGAATCCGCGAGCGTGAAGATGAAGCCGCCATGCGCGATATTGTGCCCATTCACCATCGTGCCGGTGATGGTCATCGCAAGCACCGCGCGGCCGGGCTCGACCGAGATCAATTGCATGCCGAGGCCCTTGCTTGCGGAATCCTCCGCCCACATCGCCTCGGCGCACGCGCGTGCGATTTGGCCGGCGTCCATGCTCTCACGCCCCTTTTTTGCCGGTGAATTTCGGACTGCGCTTTTCCATGAAGGCCTTCACGCCCTCGGCATAGTCCGGGCTGGAGCCGGCGCTGCGCTGAAAATCGCGCTCGAGATCGAGCTGGGTTGCGAGATCGTTCGTCTCCGCCGCGTCGAGTGCGCGTTTGATCAGCGAGAGTCCGTATGTGGGGCCGACGGCGAAGCGCTCGCACAATTCGTTCGCGATTCCGATCAGCTCGTCGTCCGGCACGCATTTCCAGATCAGGCCCCAGCTTTCGGCCTTTTCCGCGGGAAGCGGATCGGCGAGCAAGGCGAGACCCCGGGCACGCGCCGGACCGACCAGCCGCGGCAGAAACCAGGTGCCGCCGGAATCGGGGACAAGGCCGATTTTGGAAAAAGCCTGCAGGAAGGTTGCGGACTTTGCCGCGACCACGATGTCGCAGGCGAGCGCGATATTGGCGCCGGCGCCAGCCGCAACGCCGTTGACCGCGGCGACAACGGGGAAGGGCAGTGCGCGCAGCTTCTTGATCAGCGGATTGTAATATTGCTCCAGCGTGCTGCCGAGCACGATTGTCTCGCCGGGCTTGGCGAGCCGGTCATTGAGATCCTGGCCCGCGCAGAAGCCGCGTCCGGCGCCGGTGATCATCAACGCGCGGCAGGCCGGATCGCCTTCCGCATCGTCGAGCGCTTTCGTCAGCGCGATGTGCATGTCTTCGGTGAATGAATTCAGCCGGCCCGGCCGGTTCAGGGTGATGACCCGATAGCCTTCGCGCACATCGACAAGAATGGAACTCTCGTCCATCCGCAGATCCTCCCGATTCCCGGCGCATTGTTGCGCTCTGGCTCGTTCACGGTTGCGATAGCCAAGTCACCTGACGAAAGACACTTGACTGACCGTCCGGTCGGATAATTAATATGGTCCGGATTTTCGGGTGTCAACGCGGCCGAGTTTGATAACGGCCCACACATCCGCGGGAGGACGTCATGAGTTTCTTCGAGGCGCATCGTGCGCGGCTCGAACAGGCGGTCAGCGCCTGTCGGACGCGCATCTACTGGAGCGCCTATCCGGAAATTGCGAGCGGCAAGATTTACGGTGAGACCGCGAAGGCGGACGGCGAGGCCGCATTCAAGGCGATGCTGGGCAAACCGTTCGATCTCGGCCAAAGCGGCACGAAGCAGGTTGGCCGCGAGATGTCGCCCTACGGCATGGCGCTTGGCATCACCTATGCGGCAGCCGATCCGGACACGCTGATTGAAACCTCGATGAAAGCGGGCGACGCCTGGGGAAACGCCTCGATCGAAACGCGCATCGGGGTGTGCATCGAGATTGTGGAGCGCATCAACAAGCAGAGTTTCCTGATCGCCAATGCGGCGATGCATACGACCGGCCAGGCTTTCATGATGGCGTTTCAGGCCGCAGGCCCGCACGCCCAGGATCGCGCGCTGGAAGCGATCGCCTATGCCTATGAGGAGATGACCCGCGTGCCGCGCGCGGTGAACTGGACGAAGCCGCAAGGCAAGGGCGAACCCATCGTGCTCGACAAGAGCTTCCGGATCGTGCCGCGCGGTGTCTCGCTGGTCATCGGTTGTGCCACGTTCCCGACCTGGAACGGCTATCCCGCGATTTTTGCGAGCCTCGCCACCGGCAACAGCGTGATCGTGAAGCCGCATCCCGGCGCGATCCTGCCGCTTGCGATCACCGTGAAGATCGGTCGGGACGTGCTGACGGAAGCGGGCTTCGATCCCAATGTGCTGATGTTGGCGCCGGACGAGGCCGATGCGCCGATCACGCAGGAGCTTGCCGCGCATCCCGGTGTTGCGATCGTGGATTTCACCGGCTCGCCGGCGTTTGGCCAATGGGTGCGCGAAAACGCTGCGACCGATCTCGTCTTTACCGAAGAGGCCGGGATCAATTCGATCGTGATCGATTCAACCGACGACTTCCGCGGCATGTGCGGCAATATCGCGTTCTCGCTTTCGCTCTATTCGGGGCAGATGTGTACCGCGCCGCAAAACATTTTCGTCCCGGCCGCCGGCATCGACACCAATGACGGGCACAAGAGCTACGACGAGGTGGCAACCGGCATTGCAACGGCGATCGACAAGCTGCTCGGCGATCCCGACCGTGCCGCCAATATTCTCGGCACCGTGCAGAATGAGGCGACCGCGAAGCG
>CAZIKZ010000211.1:0-7715 GCA_964539845.1 uncultured Hyphomicrobiales bacterium | reverse complement strand
CGCTTCTCGACCTCGGCATCGCGGAACACGAGCACAGCGCGAGCCATCTTGCCGATCTCGTCGGCGCGATGCTCATCGGGAACCTCGATATTGACGTGGCCTTGAGCAAGCTGGCCCATGGTGCCGACGAGCCGGCCAAGCGGGCCCACGACGCCGCGCCAGATCGTGAAGATGCCAAAGCCCGCAATCAAAAGCCCGAGCAGACCGAGCACCGCCATGATGATCGTCGTGCGGTACATATCCGCCTCGATCATCGCGTGACCGCGCGCCGCGCGCCGCGCGTAAATCTGCGCAAGATTCTCGAGGTCCTTGTTCAGTGCCGACCGCACGCTGCGATTGGCGTCATTGTCACCCCATTCGCGGGCTGCGACAGGGTTTGCTTCGACCGCGAGCCGCACCAGTTCGCGACGAAACTCCTGGAACTGGGCGATCCGCTTCGCAAAGGCGTCGAAGTGTTCGCGATCATCGGCGCCCACATCCTTCTGCCATTCCTTGACGATGGCGCCGATTTCGTCGTTGAACTTCAGAAGTCCTGCGCCGAACCGCTTTGCTGTTGCGACGTCCTGCGACATGTAGACGCCGCGCGATTCCATGACGACTGCATAGATCAGGCTGTTGACCCGCTCGACGTTGCGCGCGCCGACCGACGCCGACTCGATCTCGCGCTCGAGTTTCATGAACGACTGGGAATTGAAAACCGAAACAACGGCAAGAGTCGCAATGACCAGCGTCATTGCAGTGAACAGGCCGTACAGCTTGGTCGCGATGGAAAGTTGCGGCAGCTTGATCATAATCTCAACCTAGTTGGCTTGAACCCGCTCGGTTTCACCAACCGGGACAGAGAGAAGATTGCGGAGGTCGATGAGCGCGATCATCGCGGTCTCGACGGTGACCAGTCCTGAGAGAAAATCGATACGCGATGCCTGCGCTATCTTGGGCACTGGCTGCACCTGGCTCATGTCGAACGACACGATGTCGAGCACGCGGTCTGCGAGAAGCCCCACTTGCCGCATACCGACCTGCACGATAATGACGACATGGATCGGCGAGGCGTCGGTCAGCCCCTGACCGAATCGGCAGCGCAGGTCGATAATCGGAACGATCGCACCGCGAAGATTGAGGACGCCGCGTACCGCATCCGGCTGGCGCGGCAGATGGGTGATCTCGGACCACCCCTTGATTTCGCGCACCGCCATGATGTCAACGCCGTATTGGTCGTTGTCGATGGCAAAGGAAATGATCTGGGTCGGCGCCGATGCGTCACGGCTGGCCGCGTCATTCTGCCAATCAGCCGCGTTAGGGATTTCAGCCGTCGCCTCCGGCTGAGTCACACTGAGAGTCATCGCACGATTCCGCTGCTCATTGCCCTCTTTCTGAGGCCAAATCGACGTAGTCCGACGGGGAAGACCAGGAAGACAAACGGAACAACCGCGCAGGCTCAGATGAAGGGCGAATTGCTTAATTCCGAGACAAGAAATGCATCAAAACATTTAGGAAACGGTTAACTACGACCCTTGGGTGTAACCATTTCTTGAGCCCTCAGGCATCGCGGCGGAACCGTGCGCGCATGAACTCCACCAATGCTTCAACGCGCGCGGGGCGCGGACCTCCGGGCGGCATCACGAGATGCAGTGCGATCTCCGGCGGCGACCAGCCTGCGAGAACAGTAACAAGCTGGCCCTGCGCCAATGCGTCCCGCACCAGAAAGACCGGCTGCACTGCGAGACCGTAGCCGCTGAGAAGCACCGGCATCAGCGCATCGGCATTGTTGGCTCGCATTGGACCGGACGTGCGTACGGCGATTTCCTCGCCGGACTTGTTCGAGAAGCGCCACACATCCGCGGCCGGCAGATACGCATAGCCGAGACATGCATGCGAGGTCAGGTCGCGCGGATGCTTGGGCGTTCCATGGGCCTTCAGATATTGGGGCGCCGCGACGACGACACGCGGCACCGCACACAACTTGCGCGCAAGCAACGACGAGTCCGCGAGGGCCGCGATCCGTAACGCGACGTCGAACCCCTCGCCGATCAGATCGACAGTCGCATCGCTGAGATGGAGGTCGATGGACACATCCGGAAATTCCGCGAAGAAGTCGGGCAGAGCCGGAGCGACTTCACGCAGTCCGAACGACATCGGAACGGCAAGCCGGACCCGGCCTCGCGGCACCGCCGATTGCGCGCGCGCCTCGCTTTCGGCCGCTTCCGCCTCCGACACCATGCGGGAGGCGCGCTCCAGCAGCGTGCGGCCGGCATCGGTCAGCGCGAGTCTGCGGGAGGTGCGGTTGAACAGCCGGGTCCCGAGGCGTGCCTCCAGCCGCCCGACGGCCTTGGAGACAGTCGGCTTCGACAGGTCCAGTTCGGCGGATGCGGCCGAAAACGAGCGCAGTTCGGCCACTTTGGCGAAAATCGCGAGCCCTTCGAGGTCCGGCAGCATGATCAAATATCAGAAATGATAGATTTCCTGAGTTTCTATTTATTTGCATCGTCGCGTCAATATCTTCAGAGGCGAAAACGGCACCGCTTCCGGCGCCCGTGAAAATGAGGGCCACGCCATGACCGCCAGCAACATCCGACACGGGATCCACCACGTGACCGCTATCGCGGGACCGGCACGGCGCAATCTTGATTTCTACACGCGCACGCTCGGGCTCCGCTTCGTGAAGAAGACGGTGAATTTCGATGATCCCGGCACCTATCATTTCTATTTCGGTGACGAGACCGGTTCGCCCGGCACCATCCTCACGTTCTTCCCCTGGGAGCACGTGGCGCCCGGACGGCTCGGTATCGGCGAAACGCAGGAGACGGTGTTCCGTGTCCCGGAAGGTGCGATCGGCTACTGGACGCACCGTCTCGTCGAGAAGGGCGTTCCGCATGAGGCGCCGGTACGCCGCTTCGGCGAAACCGTCGTGTCGTTCCGCGACCCGGACGGGATGCGACTCGCGCTGATCGGTGTGCCTGGAATCGAGACCGAGCCGGCCTGGAACGGCGGCGACGTGCCTGCGGAATTCGCGATCCGCGGATTTCACAGCGTGAACCTGCTGCTCAAGGAAGCCGCGCCAACGGGTGCGATCCTGACCGACGTGCTCGGCTTCAGCGAAGTCGGGCGCGAAGGCCAGCTTGTGCGCTTCAAGGCAGGCGACACCGCGATCGGCGGCATCGTCGACATCCATGAGGCGGGTGCGTTTCTGCCCGGTCGCATGGGCGGTGGCTCGGTGCATCACATTGCGTTCCGTGCCGCCGACGATGCCGAAGAACTCGCGATGGCGAAGAAACTCATCGAGAACCACGGCATCCAGACGACGGAGCAGAAGGACCGCAACTACTTCCGGTCCGTCTACTTCCGCGAGCCAGGGCACGTCTTGTTCGAGATCGCGACCGACGTGCCCGGTTTTGCGATCGACGAGCCGGTGGCTTCGCTCGGCCAGACGCTCAAGCTGCCGGGCGTCTATGAAAGCCGGCGCCATGAGATCGAGCAGGTGTTGCCGGAAGTCGCCTGACGAAAGTTACTCCTCCCGTCATCGTGGCGGGAGGAGAATTCGTGATGCATGAGGTCCGTGATGACTGACACCAGAACCCGACTCTCGTTTATCCACCGCTTCGAGCCCGGCGTCGGTGGCAACGCGCCACTTCTTCTGCTGCACGGCACCGGCGGCGACGAGAACGACCTGATCGAACTCGGCCGGATGGTCGGCCGGAGGCCGCGCTGATTTCGCCGCGCGGCAAGGTGCTGGAAGGCGGCATGCCACGCTTCTTCCGCCGGCTCGCCGAAGGCGTCTTTGACGAGGAGGACGTGAAGCAGCGTGCGCGTGAACTCGCCGATTTTGTCGGCGAGGCGCGTCAGGAGTACGGATTGCCGGCGCCGATCGCGCTCGGCTTTTCCAATGGCGCCAACATAGCAGCCGCTACACTGCTGCTTCGCCCGGAGGCACTCGCCGGTGCCGTGCTGATCCGCACGATGGTGCCGCTTGCGGAATCTCCCGCGGCCGATCTCACCGGCAAGCCGGTGCTGATCCTGTCGGGCGCGATGGATCCGATGGTGCCGCAGGAGAACGCGGCGCGCCTTGCGGCTTCGCTGCGGGATGCCGGCGCTGCGGTGGAGCACCGTGTCCTGCCCGCTGGACACGGATTGTCGCAGGCTGACGTTGCGCTCGCGCGTGGATTCCTGGCGCATGGCAGGGGTACGATTGTCAGCGCGGCGTAAAACCGGATAACCTCCCGATAACAAAAAGCGTTATCGGGAGGAGCTTGAATGATACGGTTTGCCGCTGCCCTGGCCGGGGCACTCTTTGCGTTCGATGCCGCCGTGGCACAGGACTTTCCCACACGGCCGATCCGGTTCCTGCAAGGCTTCGCGGCTGGCGGCAATGCCGACACGATCTCGCGTGTGCTCGCCGAAGAAATGTCCAAAACATTCAAGCCCGGCTTTGTGAATGAAGCCAAGGCTGGTGCCGGCGGCAACCTCGCTTCCGATACCGTCGCCAAGGCCGACGCGGACGGCTACTCGATCGTTCTGTTCACGACCGGACACGTCATTTCGCCGGCGCTCAACAAATCGCTTGGCTTCGATCCGGTCGAGGATTTCTCATTCGTCTCGACCGTGTCCGAGTTTCCCTTCTTCATCGTGGTCGGCGCCGACTCGCGATTCAAGTCGGTTGCCGACCTCATGAAGGAAGCGCGCGAGAAGCCGGGCTCACTGACGGTCGGCACCGCGGGCGTCGGCACCGGTCAGCATATGTGCTCCGAACTGTTCGCAGTGTCGCTCAAAAGCAAGTTCGTGCACGTCCCATATCGCGGCGATGCCGGAGCTGTAACGGCGCTGCTTTCGGGCAACGTCGACTTCATTATCGCGCCGGGCACCGCCATCTTCGGACAGATCGAGGCCGGCAAGTTCCGCGCGCTGGCGGTCTCCGGCAAGGAGCGCTGGGCTTCGCTGCCGAACGTGCCGACCATTGCTGAAAGCGGCGCACCGGGCTTCGAGGTGCTCGCCTGGACCGGCGTCGCCACGACCAAAGGCGTGGCCAAGCCCGTTGTTGACAAGCTGAATGCCGAAGTCCGTCGTGCCATTGCGGTGCCCGCCGTGGCGGAGAAACTAAAGAGCCTTGGCAGCGTACCGGTGTCGAGCACGCCTGCGGAGGTGACCGAGAAAGTTCGTAATCAGGTGAAACTCTGGAAAGACGTCGCGGAGAAGGCGGGGCTCGAGAAACGATAATCAGAACAAGGGTAATACATTGATGGCAAATCCCGCGTCCTCCACCTCGGAGCGACTCTATAATTCGTGGCAAACCGTCAAGATCGAATTCGACGACGGTATCGCCTGGGTCACGCTGAATCGGCCGGAGAAGAAGAATGCGCTCAGCCCAACGCTGAATCGCGAAATGCTGCAGGTCCTCGATGCGCTCGAGGTCGATGACCGCTGCAAGGTGCTGGTGCTGACCGGCGCCGGCGAGTCCTTCTCGTCCGGCATGGACCTGAAGGAATATTTCAGGGAAGTCGACAAGGCAACGCCAGTCGAAGTGATGCGCGTACGGCGGGACTCGATGGCCTGGCAATGGCGGCGGCTGCAGACCTTTCCCAAGCCGACCATCGCGATGGTGAACGGCTGGTGCTTTGGCGGAGCCTTCACGCCGCTTGTCTCCTGCGATCTCGCGATCTGCGCCGACGAGGCGACATTCGGACTGTCCGAAATCAACTGGGGAATCATTCCGGCGGGCAATGTCGCGAAAGCTTTTGCCGAAAAGGTAAGTCCGGCCGACGCGGCTTATTACATGATGACCGGCGAGACCTTCGATGGCCAACGCGCCAGCGTGATGCGCCTCGTCAACGAAAGTGTGCCTCGCGCGCAATTGCGCGAGCGGACGGAAGCACTCGCCCGCAAGCTGATGGAGAAGAACCCTCATGTGTTGTGGGCTGTGAAGGATGCCGGCCGGCGATTGAAATCCATGTCGTGGGATGAGGCCGAAGAATATCTCTACGCCAAAGCGCAGGCCACCTATTCGACCGACCCAGAGCAGGGGCGCAAGAAAGGCATGGACCAGTTTCTGGAGGAGAAATCCTACCGGCCGGGGCTGAAGAACTATCGACGGGAGTAAGCGTGTTTACGCGCTCACTCCGGGAGGTCCGGCGGAGACAACCCCGCCGACTCCGCCCACGAACAAGAAGTCAGGCCCGGTTACGACCGCGCCTCAGATGATCGCGTGCCGCACCTTGGCCGATACCCATTCGCTCACCAGCACGGTTGCAAGAATCACCAGCAGCAGAAGGCTGACCTGCGACCACGCCAAGGTCGAGAGCGACGCCTCGAGATTGAGGCCGATGCCACCGGCGCCGACGAGGCCGACCACAGAAGACTCGCGGATATTGATGTCCCACCGGAACACGCTGATGCCCGCGAAGGCCGGCATAATCTGCGGCACCACCCCGTAATCCATCACCTGTGCGGGCGAGGCCCCCGTGGCCTGAATGGCCTCGACCTGCGTGACGTCGATCTCTTCTATCGCCTCGTACAAAAGCTTCGCGATGAAGCCGATGGACCGAAGCCCGATCGCGACAACTCCGGCGAGCACTCCGGGACCGAGGATCGTCACCAGCAACAGCGCCCAGATCAGCGAATTGATCGAGCGCGACGATACGATGACAAGAAGCGCGACCGGACGCACGAACAGGACGCTCGGCGTAGTGTTACGCGCCGCAAGGAATGCGGTCGGCACCGCGATCAGGATAGCGAGCAACGTACCAAGTGTCGCAATGGCGAGCGTATCCCACAGCGGCCGCCATAACTCGTTCATATAGGACCAGCGCGGCGGCACCATGCGCGCGCCGATGTCGGCAGCCTGCCGCGGCGCATCGAGGACAAACGCCCAGATCGTATCCTTGGTCATCACCTGCCACGAGAACACGAACAGCGCGACCAGCAGAAGCCAGCCGAACCAGCGCACGAGATCCTGCCGTGGCGTGGTCCGACGCCATTCGGGCAGACCTGCATCGTCGCAGCTGACGGGCATTACTGGATGGCCTTGCGGATGAAGCCGGAGGAATATTCGCAGACCATCACGATCGTGATGATGATGATCAGGACGGCGGCGGCCGTGTCATATTCGTAGCGGCTGAGCGAGGTGTTGAGGGTCGCGCCGATGCCGCCCGCGCCGACAATACCAACCACCGCGGATTCGCGGAAATTGATGTCGATGCGGTAAAGCGAAAGCCCGATCAGCCGCGGCATAACCTGGGGCTGCACCGCGTAGTTGACGAGTTGCGACCATGACGCGCCGGTCGCGCGAACCGCCTCCGCCTGCGAGGCATCGATATCCTCGATGTCCTCGGCGAGAAGCTTTGCAAGGAAACCGATGGTCGCAAACGACAGCGTAAGGAAGCCGGCGAACGGCCCGAAGCCGACCATCGCAACGAACAGGATCGCGATGATCACCTCCTGGAACGTACGCGAGAGCGCAATAATCGCGCGGCAGGCGAGATAAACCGGCAGCGGCGAAAGATTGCGGGCCGCACCGATGCCGATGGGAATCGAGATCAGAATGCCGACCACGGTAGAGGTCACCGTCATGGTCAGGCTTTCCTGCATACCCTGCGCGATGTCGCCCCAGCGGCTGGTGAAATTCGGCTGGAGGAAACCGGTGAGCAAACGCGCGCCGCGCGCCGCGCCCTCCGCAAGCCGCGACCAGTTCACATCGATGGCGCCAACGGCGACGACGACATACA
>CAZIKZ010000210.1:0-7729 GCA_964539845.1 uncultured Hyphomicrobiales bacterium | reverse complement strand
CACGACACGGGTCCGGTGTTCGAGCGGGCGACCGTACTTGATTGCCATTGCGATATGCCTTCACTCTCAGTCCGCTCGTCCCCGCGAAGGCGGGAACCCAGAGTCGAACGCCCTGGATTCCGCTGTCCTTAAAGTAGCGCGGACAAATTCAAATTCCGTCGGGACAGTAACGACTTCTAGAGTTCTCGTCGCCATCCGAAGCGAGTGACCGCCGCTCGCCATCTGGTAACACCAATTGACTTCAGATTAATAGTTCTCTATTTGTTCTTTTCGCGGAATGCGGGAGAATAGATGGAACTTCACGCGGATGAGGCACACGCGCTATGGTTGCGCGTCATGAGTCAGAAGTTTTTCGATGAGCGGGAAGACCAATCCGAAGTCAAAGCTCGGATCGTCAGCAAATATTTTGTCGTGTGGGCTCGGATAATTCGAGCTCATACGGATCGGATCGCATACATCGATCTTTTTGCGGGGCCGGGGCGCTACAAAGACGGTGCAGCGTCAACGCCGCTTATGGTGTTAGAGCAAGCAATAGCTGACGAGAAGATGCGCGATTGTTTGATGACCTATTTCAATGACGAAGACCCGGAACACATCAAGAGTCTACAATCAGAAATCGACAAACTTGCCGGGATCGAGACATTAAAATTCAAGCCGCAAGTCTCTACAGGAAACGTTGGAGATCAAATCGCCAACAGTCTTCAATCCATGAAGTTGATTCCAACCTTTTCGTTCATTGATCCCTTCGGATATGTCGGACTGTCGCTGGGTCTTGTGCAGGGTGCTATCAAAGATTGGGGTTCAGATTGTATTTTCTTTTTCAACTATAACCGCATCAACGCGGGAATTTCAAACGATCTAGTAGACAAACACATGAAGGCGCTTTTTGGGGAAAAGCGCGCGGAAGCGTTGAAGGAATCGGTCAAAGGCAAGGAGCCAGCAGAGCGCGAGGCGCTTGTCCTGGAAAATCTTGCGGACGCAATTAAGGAACTGGGCGGCAAGTATGTGCTTCCGTTTCGTTTCCGAAATGAAAAGGGAACGCGCAGTACCCATCATCTAGTGTTTGTATCGAAGCACGTGCGTGGCTATGAGATCATGAAAGATATCATGGCCAAGGAAAGTTCAACGCGCGATCAAAATGTACCATCGCTAGAATACTCTCCTGCCGCCGCAAACACCCCGCTGCTTTTTTCTTTGAACAGACCGTTTGATGGTCTCGTTGAGGAGCTACCCATCAAGTTTGCGGGACAAAAACTTCCGATGATAAAAATCTTCGATGACCACCACGTTGATACCCCATTCATCAAGAAGAACTACAAAGATGCGCTGTGTAAGCTGGAAAGCGAGGGGCGAATTTCTGCGGAGCCTTCCAAGCGCAAGCCCGGAACATTCGCCGACGCAGTTGTGGTGACTTTTCCGCCGCTCAGAGGATCAAATTAATGGGGCTTGGCTCTTCAATTGAATGGACAGAGGCGACATGGAACCCCGTCGCGGGCTGCACGATACTCTCGCCGGGCTGCACTAATTGCTATGCGATGCGAATGGCGCGGCGCTTGGAGGCAATGGGTCAGCAGAAATATGCCAAAACGACCCGCATATCAGGCGGTCGTGCGAAATGGGTTGGCAAGATTGTTTTGGATGTAGCCGCGCTTGAGACGCCGAAGTCTTGGAAGAAAGGGCGCTTCATTTTCGTTAATAGCATGTCCGACTTATTTCACGACGATGTGCCTTTGGATTTCATAAAGCGGGTCTTCGGCGTGATGGCCGCTACGCCGCAACACACATATCAAATTTTGACGAAACGTGCCGAGCGACTTGAGTCGCTGAGCCGCCACCTATCCTGGTCGAAAAATATCTGGATGGGAGTAAGCGTCGAAAGCCAATCCTATTGGCATAGAGTTGCGCATCTAATTGGCACCGATGCGCACGTGCGATTTCTTAGCCTTGAACCCTTGTTGGGGCCAATCGACTTGAGTGACTTGCGAGGCATAGATTGGGTTATTGCTGGCGGCGAGAGCGGTCCGGGCGCGAGGCCCATGCGGGTGAAATGGGTGCGGTCGATAAGGGAAGCGTGCATTCGCCAGCGGGTTGCATTTCACTTCAAACAATGGGGCGGGGCTAACAAGAAGGCCGCGGGGAGAATTCTTGACGGCCGTACTTGGGACGAACTGCCAATCAAATTGAAGTCCAAGAACGAGACAGGCGCAGTGCATGTCGAGTTAACTCTCGGTTGATTTTGTCATGCGTGGATCGTTTGTAAGAGTACAATTGACGGAGCCTCGCGGCTAACCTACCGCTTCGGCATGGATTTCGCCCTCTCCGAGGACCAGCGCGCCTTCCAGGCGACCGCCCGGCAATTCGCCCGCGACGCGATGATGCCGTGCGCGGCCGAATGGGACGAGCAGGAAATCTTCCCGGTCGAAGCGCTGCGTGAGGCCGCCGCGCTCGGCTTCGGCGGCATCTATGTGAAGGACGATGTTGGCGGCTCGGAGTTGAGCCGGCTCGATGCCGCCATCATCTTCGAGGAACTGGCGCAGGGCTGCACCTCGACCGCGGCCTATATCTCGATCCACAACATGGCGGCCTGGATGATCGATGCCTTCGGCAACGACGCGCAGCGCCGTCGCTTCCTGCCCAAGCTCTGCAGCATGGAGCATTTCGCGAGCTATTGCCTGACCGAGCCGGGCGCCGGATCGGATGCGGCGAGCCTCGTCACGCGCGCACGGCGCGATGGCGATCATTATATTCTCGACGGTGCCAAGGCTTTCATCTCCGGCGGCGGCACGTCCGACCTCTATATCTGCATGGTGCGCACCGGCGGCGCGGGGCCGAAGGGCATTTCCTGCATCGTGGTGGAGAAGGACACGACGGGCCTGACCTTCGGTGCGCGGGAGAAGAAGCTCGGCTGGAAATCGCAACCGACCGCGATGGTGATGTTCGAGAATTGCCGCGTGCCGGCGGATAATCTGATCGGCAACGAAGGCGACGGATTCAAGATCGCGATGATGGGCCTCGACGGCGGGCGGCTCAACATCGCGGCCTGCTCGATCGGCGGCGCGCAATTCTGTTTGGATCGCACAGTGGAATACATGCGCGACCGCAAGCAGTTCGGGTCGCGGTTGTCGGACTTTCAGGCGCTGCGTTTTAGGATTGCAGATTATGCGACCGAACTGGAGGCTGCGCGGTTGATGGTGCTGCGCGCGGCCCACGCGGTCAGCGAGCGTGAGCCCGGCGCGACGCGGCTTGCGGCGATGGCGAAACGCTTTGCGACCGACGTGGGCTTCGAGGCGGTGAATGGCTGTCTGCAACTGCATGGCGGCTACGGTTATCTGCGCGATCATCCGATCGAGCGCGTGCTGCGCGACGTGCGCGTGCATCAGATACTCGAAGGCACAAACGAGATCATGCGTCTGATTGTCAGCCGCGATCTGCTGGACAACTGACGTGAGCGAAGCGAACGATATCCTGTTCGAGCGGCGCGGCACCGCCGGCATTGTGATCCTCAACCGGCCGAAGGCGCTGAACGCCATCACGCATGGGATGGTGCGCGCGCTCGCGGAGACGCTCGGTGCATGGGCGCGTGACGAGGCGGTGACACGCGTGATCGTCACCGCGAATGGTGAGCGCGCCTTCTCGGCGGGAGGCGACATCCGTGCGCTTTACGATCTGATCACCGCGGGACGGCAGCAGGAGGCGCTGGCCTTCTTTCGCGATGAATATGTGCTCAACGCTGCGGTCAAGCGATATCCGAAGCCCTACATCGCGTTGATCGACGGCATCGTGATGGGCGGCGGCGTTGGCATTTCGATCCATGGTTCGCA
Source organism: uncultured Hyphomicrobiales bacterium (assembly GCA_964539845.1). Taxonomy (GTDB): domain Bacteria; phylum Pseudomonadota; class Alphaproteobacteria; order Rhizobiales; family Xanthobacteraceae; genus Pseudorhodoplanes. Next base: position 3,908 of record CAZIKZ010000210.1, on the reverse strand, counting down.
TCGCGTCGCCGGCGAGCGGTACGCCTTCGCGATGCCGGAGGTCAGCATCGGCTTTTTCCCGGATGTTGGCGCGACATATGCGCTCCCGCGGCTTGCGGGCGAGATCGGGACATACTGCGCGCTCACCGGCGACCGGTTGAGGGCAGCGGACGCAGTGCTGTCGGGAGCAGCGACGCATCATGTGAAATCGCACCGCTTCGCAGACCTGCGGGAGGCCCTGTGCGGGACCGATCCGGTGAACGCGGTGCTGGCGAATTTCATGGAGCAGGTCGGGCCGGGGGAGGTGATGCCGCGGCGGCGGATCATCGATCGGACATTTTCATATGACAGTGTCGAGACGATTTTTGCCGCGCTCGAGGGCGAGGCCCAGAAGATGACCGACCAATCGGAATGGTCGGCCCGAACATTGCAGACCATCGCCGCCAAATCGCCGACAAGTCTCGTTCTGGCACTCGCCCAGATGCGCTATGGACGCACCCATTCCTTCGAGGCCTGCATGGCCGCCGAGTTTCGCATCGTGTCCCGGATCGTCTATGGTCCGGACATGATTGAGGGTGTGCGTGCCGTGATCGTCGACAAGGACAATGCCCCGCGCTGGTCGCCAAGCGAACTCGCCGCGGTGCCGAATGACCTGAGCGCGCGCCATTTTGCGGCGTTGCCCGGCAACGAACTGGATCTGACATGAGCGAGCCGGCTGCCCCCGATACGATTCCTGAGCCGCACCGCGCAGCGCTCGCGCCGGTCCATGCCGACGAGGAGCACAAGCAGCAGGGCAAGTGGACGCGCTGGCTGATCTGGTTTCTGCGCGCGATGGCGGTCGTATCGATGCTGAAGGGGCTTTATCATTGGTCCGTGGTTCTCGGCATCGGCGAAGGTCCTGATTCACGCTTTTCGACGGAATCGATTCCCTGGCAGACGGCGACGGTCTATTTCGCGATTATCGACCTGGTTGCTGCGGTTGGTCTGTGGCTCGCCGCCGTCTGGGGCGCAGTGGTCTGGCTGACCGCGGTGGTCTCGATGGCGGCCGTGCAAGTGTTTTTCCCGCAGATCTACGGCGGTTCCTGGCTTGTTGTGGTGATAGAATTGATCCTGCTCTGTGCGTATCTCGCGCTTGCTCTGCAATCGGCGCGCGAGCATCCGCACTGATGTCATGCTCCTAGAAGCAGGAAAGCTCGGATAAAAAGGACGGCAGACCATGGCGCGGATAGCCTTTATCGGCCTCGGGAATATGGGCGGCCCGATGGCCCAGAACCTGATCAAGGCCGGCCACGACGTCCTCGGTTTCGACATCAGTCTCGACGCGGTCGGCAAGTTGGTCGGTGCAGGCGGCACCGCCGCCGGCAAGCCGGGCGCGGCCGCAGCGGATGCCGACATCGTCGTCACCATGCTGCCGTCGGGTGCCGAGGTGCGCGAAATCTATCTCGGCCCGGACGGCATCATCGAACGCGCGCGCCAGGGCGCGCTGCTGATCGATTCCTCGACCATCGATGTCGAGACCGCGCGCGAGGTCGCTGCGGCCGCGGCGGCGCGGGGCATCCTGATCGTGGATGCGCCCGTGTCAGGCGGTGTCGGCGGCGCGCAGGGCGGCACGCTCACTTTCATGGTCGGCGGCACGGATGAAGCCTTTGAACTGTCGAAGCCCGTGCTCGAAGCCATGGGCAAGACGATCGTGCATGCCGGCGGTCCCGGCAACGGCCAGGCCGCGAAGATCTGCAACAACATGATCCTCGGCATTTCGATGATCGCAGTCTCGGAAGCCTTCGTGCTCGCCGAGAAGCTCGGCCTCGATGCGCAAAAGCTGTTCGATATCTCCGCGAAATCGTCCGGCCAGTGCTGGTCGATGACCAGCTATTGCCCGGTGCCGGGCCCTGTGCCGACATCGCCCGCGAACCGCGATTATCAGGCGGGCTTCACCGCGCAGATGATGCTGAAGGACCTCAAGCTGTCGCAGGACGCGGCAAAGTCCGCGCGGGCGCCGACTCCGCTCGGCGCGGGCGCCGCCGCGATCTACGAGCGCTATGTCGACACCGGGGAGGGTGCGCGCGACTTCTCCGGCATCATCCGGTATCTGCGCGGGGATTCCTAAGCAGCGGGCGAGGCCTCAGCGGAAGGCTCAATCATCAGGCAAGGTGCCCCTGCGAGGAAATCGGGAGGCCACGATATGGCCAGGAGATTTAAGGTTGGCGATCATGTCAGCTGGAATTCCGAGGCCGGACACGTATCGGGTACCATCATCGCCATTCACACCAGAGACTTCGACTATAAGGGCCACGTCCATCACGCGACGGAAGGCGATCCTCAATACGAGATCAAGAGCGACAAGACCGACCACATCGCAGCCCATAAGGGCGGCGTCCTTCGGCTCACGCGGACACCCTGAGGCGGCGCGTGACGCATCCCTTCTTCACCATCGGCCATTCCAATCGAAGTCTTGAGGCGTTTGTCGCGCTGTTGCGCGAAGCCGACATTCGCGTTGTTGCGGATATCCGAACGGTTCCGAAGTCACGGGCCAACCCGCAATTCAACAAGGACATTCTCCCAGAGTCTCTCGCAGCCTTTGGCATTTCCTATGAACATATGGCGGCGCTTGGCGGTCTGCGTGGCAAGGCGCGCACCGTATCCGAGGACGTCAACGACTTCTGGACCAACCATAGCTTTCACAACTATGCCGACTACGCGCTCACCGCACCGTTTCGAGCGGGCCTCGATCACCTGCTCGAGGTTGGGCACGAACGGCGCTGCACGGTGATGTGTTCGGAGGCGGTATGGTGGCGATGTCATCGCCGCATCGTTGCCGATTATCTGATCGCCGGCGGAGAGACCGTGTTTCATATCATGGGGGAGGGGCGTCTGCAGCCGGCGCAACTGACGGTCGGTGCTGTCATTCAGTCTGACGGCGCGGTCGTCTATCCCGCCGCGCAACTGTTGGACGGCGATTGCGTTTGCTGATCATGTAAGGATCGCACATCCGGTATTGAACCAAATCTCGCGTCGCGCGTTGGGTCGGGCCGATTGCTCCAGCGGTGCGACCGTTTCAATGCCGACCGTTTCGAAAAAGCGCACTGCGTCCCACAATAAGCCCGGCACCGGCGTGATCGCGATCCCCGGCCGACAGGTGCCGTGCCAGCAATGTCCGTTGCGTTCGATGTCGGTGCTGCGCGACTTCTCGCCCGAGCAACTCGAATTCGTGCGAACCTTCAAGTCCGGCGAACTGAATATCGAGGCCGGCTCCAGCATTCTGCTGCAGGGGACCAACAGCGCCTATCTTTACACCGTGCTGGTCGGCTGGGCGTTCCGCCACAAGACGCTTCCCGACGGACGCAGGCAGATCCTCAACTTCGCGGTCCCCTCGGATTTTCTCGGCCTGCAGGGCACAGTCGCTGACGAGATGCAGCATTCGGTCGAAGCGCTGACCGACATGACGCTGTGCATCTTCCCGCGCGAGAAGCTGTGGGGACTGTTCTCGCGATTTCCGGAGCTTGCCTATGACGTGACCTGGCTCGCAGCGCGCGAGGAACAGATCCTCGATGAGAGCCTGCTCAGTATCGGACGGCGGACCGCGATCGAGCGCATGGCCTATCTGTTCCTGCATTTGTTTGTGCGCGCGCAGGAGGTGTCGCTGACCAAAGGCAACACGATTCAGTTTCCGTTTACCCAGCAGCATGTCGCCGATACGCTCGGGATGTCGCTCGTTCACGCCAACAAGACGCTGAAGAAGCTCGCCGCCACACGCACCATGCGGTGGAAGGGCAGGGTATTTGAGATCCTCGATCGCGAAGGACTGGCGCGCATCGCCAATTTTGAATTTCCGGGTGAGCACAAGCGGCCCTTCATTTGAGAGCCGGATATTCGCGGCAGCATCGCGCATCCTGATCGGCAGCTAGGCCGCGCGGCGTGTCAGATTCAAC
>CAZIKZ010000209.1:0-7741 GCA_964539845.1 uncultured Hyphomicrobiales bacterium | reverse complement strand
AAGCGTGACTTTCTCGCCGGCGGCGATCTCGATCAGTTGCGGCGGGTGCAGACGCCGGCGGATGCGATCGCGATCGTGACCCCCTTCCTGAAAGCGCTCCGCAAGCTCGAGACCGGCGGCAAGCCGGTGGTCGCCGCGCTGAACGGCACCGCACTTGGCGGCGGCTTCGAACTCGCGCTCGCCTGCCACCGCCGGATTGCGGCGGATGAGCCGTCCGCGCGCTTCGGTCTGCCGGAGGTCACGCTCGGCCTGATGCCGGGTGGCGGTGGCACGCAACGTCTGCCGCGCCTGATCGGGATCGCTGCATCGGCGCCGCTGCTCCTGGAGGGCAAGCGGCTGAAGCCGGATGAGGCGCTCAAGGCTGGCATGATCGATGCGGTGGTGCCGCCAGAGACATTGCGCGACGAGGCGAAGGCCTGGGCGCTCGCCAATCAAAATGCCGCTCAGCCCTGGGACGTGAAGGGCTACAAGTTGCCCGGCTTTGCGCCCCAATCGGCCGAAGGCCGGATGTTCTTCATGGGAAGCTGGACGCGGCTGCACAAACGCAGTGCAGGTTGCGATCTCGCAAGCGAAGCGATTCTGCAGGTGCTGCATCACGGTCTCGAGCGCGGCCTTGATGCCGGCATCGCGATTGAAACGCGCCACTTCGCGCGTCTCGCCGCGTCGCCAGATGCCAAATCGAAGATCCGGACGCTGTTCGTCGGCACGACTGATGCGAAGGCGATGAAGATGCGTCCGAAGGACGTGCCGCCATCGAAGCCGGCGCGCGTCGCGGTGATCGGCGGCGGCGTGATGGGACGCGGTATCGCCTATGTCGCAGCGCAAGCCGGAATGCAGGTCGACCTCATCGATATGTCGGATGAGGTGGGGACGAAGAGCCGGCAATCTATCGCCAAAAATGCCGAGCGTGACGCCGAGCGTGGACGGTTGCGCGGTGGCTCCTATGCCGACGTGATTGGACGCATAAAGGCGACGTCGGCTTATAACGGCATCGCAAACAGTGACCTCGTGGTCGAGGCGGTGTTCGAGCGTGCCGACCTCAAGCGTGAGGTGCTGAAAAAGGCTGGCGCCGTAGCGCGCCCCGGTACGCCGATCGCGAGCAACACGTCCAGTATTCCGATCACTGAACTTGCGGCGGCAATTCCTGACGTGGCCTGCATGATCGGCCTGCATTTTTTCTCGCCGGTCGAGCGCATGCCTCTGGTGGAAGTGGTTCGCACCGCGCAGACGTCTGACGAGACGTTGGCGAAGGCCCTCGATTTCCTCAAGGTCATTGGCAAGACCCCGGTCGTGGTGCGCGACGGACTCGGATTTTTCACCAGTCGCGTTGTCACCACCTATTCCAGCGAGACGATGAACCTGCTGGCGGAAGGCGTGTCGCCGCAACTGATCGACAATGCTGCGGTCAATGCGGGATTTTCGCTCGGTCCGGTGTCGCTCTGCGACATGGTCACGATGCCGCTGCTGAAGGACATCTTCGCCTCGATGCGCGGTGATGGAAACCGGATCGCAGACCGCGGAAGCGTGGCTCGCGTGACCGTCGGCAAGCTTGCGGATGCCGGCCGCGTCGGCAAACTCCAGTCCAACGGAGTTTACACGTATAGTGGTGACGCGCGCGATCCATGGGATGGATTGGCCGCCTGTCTCGGCACCAAACCATCGTCGCTTGATGAGGCAATTGTGCGTGAGCGTCTTCTCTATGTGCAGTCGCTGGAAGCGATCCGGACGCTGGAAGAAGGTATCGTGTCACGGCCGATCGACGCGGATCTCGCCGCAGTGCTGGGTTGGGGTTATCCGGCCCACCTCGGCGGCGTGTTGGCGTATGTCGATCGCGTCGGCGCCGCGGAATTCGCGCGCCGTGCCAGGGATTATGCCACGCGCTTTGGCGGACGCTTCGAGCCACCCGCCATGTTGCTCGATATGGCAAAGGACAATCGCAAATTTCATGACCTGTGAGCGGCGCCACCCGCGGCCGCTTTTGGTTCTGAACAAGACGGAGATGCTGCGATGAAAGCGATGGTGATGGGCGGATTGGGGCTTTCCAATCTTGCGCTGCGTGACGTTGCGGACCCGAAGCCGGGTCCGGGCCAGGTGCTGGTGCGCATGCGTGCGGCCTCGCTCAATTTCCGCGATCTGCTCACGCTCGATGGAAAATACGGCTCGATGCAGCGGCGTGAGGACCTGACTCTTCTGTCCGATGGTGCCGGCGAGATCGCCGAAATTGGACCAGGCGTGAAGGAATGGAAGGTTGGCGATCGTGTTGTCGGTTGCTTCTTCCCTTATTGGCAGGATGGCGAAGCGCAGGATTATCTCCTGCGTGAGGCGCCGGGCGGGATCGCCGATGGTGTCGCGTCCCAGTATCGTGTGTTCAACAGCGATGCGGTTCTCGCGATTCCCGCGGGTCTCAGTTTCGTCGAAGCGGCGACGCTGCCATGCGCCGCGATCACGGCCTGGAGCGCGGTACGCGTTGCGCTCAGGACGGGCCCGGAGCACGTCGTTTTGACGCAGGGTACGGGCGGCGTTTCGCTGTTCGCGCTGCAATTTGCAAAAGCGGCGGGTGCGACCGTGATAGCGACCTCGTCGAGCGAGGCCAAGCTCGATCGGCTGCGGGCGCTCGGCGCCGATTACGTCATCAACTACCGTGATGACGCCGAATGGGGAAAGACCGCGCGCAGGCTTACGAACGGCCGCGGTGTCGATCTTGTGGTCGAGGTCGGCGGTGCCGGGACGATCAAGCAGTCGATCCGTGCGTCCAGACTTGGCGGAACGGTTGCAGTGATCGGCGTGGTGGCGGGGCCTTCGCTCGACTTTCCGCTGCCGCTCATCACCATGAATATGCTCAAGGTCGTGGGTGTCGCGCTCGGCAACCGCCGGCAATTCGCCGATATGCTGCGGGCTATCGGGCAGAACGGCATCAAGCCAGTGGTTGACTGCACCTTCCCGCTCGAGCAACTCCCCGAGGCACTGGCGTGGTTGCAGGGCGGCAATCACGTCGGCAAAGTCTGCATCGAGATCAATTGAACCAAGCAAGCATGATGGTGCTCAACCCGGACCGCGCGCGTATCCGCGAGTTTCTCGCAGGGGCGGGCGCGCCGCTTGCCTTCGATTCCTCCGCGCTTCTTGCGGCTCTGGAAACGACGATCATGTCTGCGCAGGCGGGGCGGATCACACTGCAATTCGAGCCGGCACCGCTATTTCTGCAGGGCGCCAGCGTCGTGCAGGGCGGCGCCGTATCGGCCATGCTTGATTTCGCAATGGCCGCAGCGATCATGACGACGCTGGAAGACAAGGTGCATTTCGCGACCGCCAGTCTTACGGTCTCGTTTCTTGCGGCTGTGAAGCCCGGGCTTCTGATCGCGGAGGGTGAAGTCGACCGGCTCGGCAGGCGCAACGGCTTTGCGCGCGCGCATCTGCGGGCAGACGGTAGCGAGACGGTCTTGGCGACGGCATCGTCAGTGCTTACGCTGATTCCGCCGCAAACCTAGAACGGGGCGACTCTTGGGCCGTATCGTCGTCGACATTTCGAACGGGGTTGCGGCGATAACAATTTCGGCGCCGCCAACAAACGCGCTCGACTCCGCGATGCGTGCCGACCTTGCGCAGCAACTGGAGGCGATCGAACGCGACGACGCCGTGCGTGCGATCATGCTGCGCGGCGAAGGGCCGAAGGCGTTCTGCGCCGGTTTCGACATCGCCGAGGTAACGGCGACTTTGGGCTCGGCGGAGCGCACGCTTGCGCAATTCGAGAAAGATGCGGAGCTTTTTGACCGGCTTGCGCATTGCGCGAAGCCGACCCTTGCCGTGGTCGAAGGCGTTGCGCTCGGCGGAGGGCTGGAACTCGCGGTCTGCTGCGATTTCATCGTTGCGGGGGAACGTGCGCGTTTCGGACTTCCTGAAATCAGGCTCGGCGCCATTCCTGCGGCGGGCGGCACGCTTCGCGTGACGCGTCAGATCGGGGCCGTTCGGGCCCGGCAACTGATCCTGCTCGGCGATCAGATCGATGCGGCGACCGCGCTGGCTTGGGGGCTGATTGCGCGCGTCGTCTCGCAAGAGGGTCTTGCGCAGGACGCCGCGGACTTTGCCCAACGCCTTGCGGAGGCGCCTGCGCGTGCAATGCAATATGCCAAGCGGGCGATCGACGCGGCGCAGGAGCTGGATGACAGGGCGGCACTGGCGATGGCGCGCGAATACGCCGCACTGCTTTCAGCGTCCGGTGACCTCGCTGAAGGCGTGCGCTCATTTCTTGAGCGGCGCAGTCCGCTCTTTCGCGACACGATCGACCGCGAGCGCTGAACGGTCTCGTTTGCATTTGACGCGGCATCCGTTGGCGTTAGACTCCACTGTAAGGAAAGACGTTCCGATAAACGGAACCGCGGTCGAATTGCACAAAGCCATCGATCGCACCACAAGGGAGGTTTCTGATGCGAAGTATCGCACGTTTTGCGCAAACTCTTGCCTGTATCGCGATCGTTGGCTGTGTCGCGACCGCCGCGATTGCAGAGACGCCGAAGCGCGGCGGCATCTTGCGCCATGTCATCGAGGGTGAGCCGACAAGTTTCGATTGTCATTCGGCGGCGACGTCGTTCGCGCTTCAGGTTCTCGCGCCGCATTATTCGACGCTGCTCCAGTACGATCCCAATGATTTCTCCAAGATCATCGGCGATCTCGCGGATTCGTGGACAGTATCGCCGGACCGGCTGAGCTACACGTTCAAGCTGAGGCCAGGCGTGAAATTCCATGACGGCAGCGAACTCTCATCGGCCGATATCAAGGCGACCTTCGATCGTCTGCGAAATCCGCCGGAGGGTATTACGTCGGCGCGCAGGGGCCAGTTTGAAAGCATCGATACGATCGAGACGCCATCGGCCGACACCGTTGTGTTCAAGCTCAAGCGCGTCAATCCGGGCGCGCTCTTCATGTTCGCGAATCCGTGGAACTGCGTCTATTCGGCAAACAAGCTGGCCAGCAACCAGAAGTTCTACGACACCAATGTGATGGGGACGGGCCCGTTCGTGTTCGAGGAATACGTCAAGGGCTCGCACTGGTCGTCGAAGCGGTTCGATAATTATTTCCAGAAGGGCAAGCCTTATCTCGACGGCATCCGCGCCTTCTTCATCAATGGCCCCGGCGTGATCAATGCACTCGCGGGAGGTCAGGTCGATGCACTTCTGTTCCAGGTGGCGCCGCCTGATCGGGCGCGTCTCAAGAGCTTGCGCGGCGACGCCGTGGTGTTCCACGAGAACTCGTTCAACATCACCAACTTCCTGACGGTGAACGTCAAGAAGCCGCCGTTCAACGATCCCAAGGTCCGTAAGGCTCTCAGCCTTGCGATCGACCGCTGGGGCGGCATTCCGAGCCTGTCCAAGCTTGCGACGCTCGAATTCCCGACGGTGTTCGTGCCGGCGGCGAGCCCCATCGCCTACAACAAGGAAGAAATGGCCAAGCTGCCGGGCTACAGCGCCGACATGGACAAGCAGCGCGCCGAGGCGAAGAAACTGCTTGCGGAAGCCGGCGTTCCGAAGCTGAAGCTCACGCTGCTGAATCGTAACGTCCGGCTGCCGTGGCAGCCGCTCGGCATCTACATCATGGACCAGTGGCGCCAGATCGGTATCGAGGTCGACCAGATTTCGGCCGAGACGCCGCCTTACTTTGCGGCGCTGACCAGCGGGAATTATGACGTCGCGATCGACTTCAACAATACGGTGAGCGTCGATCCGAACGAAGTGCTGGTGAAGTTTCTCCCCGGCAGCCCGAACAATTACTCCGGTGCCGACGATAAGACGCTGCTCGACCTGTTCAACAAGCAGGCGGACATGACCGACCCGGCTGAACGCAAGAAAGTGGTGCGCGAATTCCTCGAGCGGCTGGTGGACCAAGGCTACAACATTCCACTGTTTGGGAATAACCGCGCCACCGCCGCGGTAAAGGAGTTCAAGGGCTGGAAACTCGCCCCCACAACCGTGCTCAATCTCGACATGTCGGACGTGTGGTTCGACCGCTGACGATCAAGCGTTGCAGGGCGGGGCCGATACGGCCCCGCCTTTTTCTATGGGCCGAGGGCCATGCATTCCGGCGAAGCTGATTTCATCGTTGTCGGTGCAGGCTCCGCAGGCTGTGTGGTGGCTGCGCGCCTGTCCGAGGTCGGCCATCGCGTCCTGCTGCTGGAGGCGGGGCCGAGCGACTGGCGGCCGATGATCCATATCCCGGCCGGGATGGTGACACTCCTGCGCCACCCGGCGGTGAACTGGAACTACACCAGCCAGCCGGAGCCCGGCATCGGCAATCGCGCGCTCGGCTGGCCGCGGGGCAAGGTGCTGGGCGGGTCGAGTTCGATCAACGGCATGCTCTATCTTCGCGGCCATCCGGCCGACTATGACGGCTGGGCGCAGATGGGTTGCATCGGCTGGAGCGCGGCCGAGGTGCTGCCGCTGTTTCGCAAATCGGAACGCCGCATGGGTGGCGAGAACGATTATCGCGGACGCGACGGCGAGATGGCCGTTGAGGATTACAGGACCATCCTGCCGCTGACGGATCGTTTCGTAAACGCGGCCGTGGAAGCGGGCGTGCCGTTCACCCCGGACCTCAACGGGTCGCAGCCGGAAGGCGTCGGCTATTCGCAGATGAGCCGCAACCGGCGCATCCGCCATTCCACCGCCCGTGCCTTTCTGCGGCCGGCAAGGCGGCGCGCCAATTTGCGCGTCGAGACCAACGCGCTCGCGCGCCGCGTGCTGTTCGAAGGGAAGCGCGCGGTTGGCGTGGAATATGAGCGCGGTGGCGTTGTGCAGCAGGCGCGGGCGCATTGCGAGGTCATCGTGTGCGGTGGCGCGGTGAATTCACCGCAGCTCCTGCAATTGTCTGGCATCGGGCCTGGCGCCCATCTGCAGGCGATTGGCGTCCCTGTGGTGCATGATCTCGCGGGAGTGGGATCGAACCTGATCGATCATCTCGCGGCCTTGCTTGCCTACCGCGTGCGCGGTGAGATTTCCGTCAATCAGCTTCGCCGCGGTGCTTTGCTGATGCGCGAGGTCGCGCGCTGGTGCCTCTTCGGGACGGGGGCGCTGACCTTCGGCGTATCGACTGCGAGCGTGTTCGCCCGCATGCGCGAGGGCCGGATGAGTCCGGATCTGCAAATCCTGTTCACGCCGGGGAGTTACGACCGCAGCCGCTTCGGTGAACTGGAGCGTGAGCCGGGTATGACGGCCGCGGTCTGCGCTGTGAATCCGCAAAGCCGGGGGACGATCATGGCGACGTCACCCGATCCGAAGCATGCGCCGGAGATCCGGCCGAACTACTTTTCCGTGCCGGAGGATATGGAGGTGACGCTCGCCGGCATCCGGCTGGCGCGCCGCATCTTCGCGCAGCCCGCGATCGCGGATGTGATCGTCGCCGAGACGGTGCCTGGTCCGCAGGCGCAGGACGATGCCGCACTGACTGAATTCGCCCGCATGCATACGTCCACGGTCTTTCATCCGGTCGGGACCTGCCGGATGGGGATCAATCCCGGCGCTGTGGTCGATCCGCGGCTACGTGTACACGGTGTCGAGAGGCTGCGCGTGGTCGACGCTTCGATCATACCGACGATCACGACGGGTAATACCAATGCGCCGACGATCATGATCGGCGAAAAGGGCGCCGCGATGATGCGCGAGGATGCGAAGGTCTAAGTATCCGTTCGTCCCCGCCGTAGCGAGACCTCTGCAAAACGCCGTTTTTTTTTGAGACGGACGTTTGAGTGCTGGTC
>CAZIKZ010000208.1:0-7762 GCA_964539845.1 uncultured Hyphomicrobiales bacterium | reverse complement strand
TCCTGCGCAATCCGGCCTTCCCTGGCATGCCGCGCTGATCCGGCGGCTGCTGGACGCCCATCGCGGCCGCATCGTCGGCCTGAAGGACTCGTCCGGGGACATGGCCTATGCCCGCGAGGCGGCCGGGATTGAGCCTGGTTTCGACGTATTCCCATCCACCGAAGCAGCCCTGATCGAGGCGCGGTCCGGACTGTTCGCCGGCTGCATCTCCGCCACGGCCAACTGCAACGCCGACCTCTGCCAGCGCGCCTGGGCGTCCGGCGACGCGGCAGCATCCGAGCAGGCCGTGACGATCCGAAACCTGTTCAACGGCAAGCCTCTGGTGTCCGGGATCAAGGCCCTGCTCGCCCATATTCACGGCGATCCGGCACTTTCCGTCATGAAACCGCCGCTGGCGGAACCCTCGGCCGCCGACCGGACCGCAATTATCGCCGGATATGACGCCGTCCGGGCCCGGAAGGCCGCCTGAATCGGGGTTCCGGGGCCATTTTCGTTCGTTGACGGGAACGGGTCTCGCGACTATAACCCACCCAAATGAGGCGGCGGCTTTCCGCCGCCTCTTTAGTTTCCGAGATCACCCGTCCGGCCCAGCGCAGGCAAGCGCCCGGACCATCGTTCAGAGGGCCCCATGGCCAATACAAAGTCGGCCAAGAAGAAAACCCGCGTGATCGCGCATCGCACCGCGATCAATCAGCATCGTCGTTCGATGATGCGCGGACACATCCGCAAGGTCGAAGAAGCGATTGCCGGTGGCGATCGCAACGGCGCGCTTGCAGCGCTCAAGGCTGCCGAGCCGCAGATCATGCGCGCGAGCCAGAAGGGCATCGTTCATAAGAAGACCGCGAGCCGCAAGGTGTCGCGTCTGACGATCCGGATCGCGAAGCTCGCAAGCGCGTAACAGCGCACGCTTCATCGCTTGAGCTGATCAAGACCCGGCCTCGGCCGGGTCTTTTGTTTTTGCGGGACAGGTGTCGCAAGCGTGTCACACTTTGCACGCTCACGCAGCGCAACATCGCTCACGCCAGTGCTTTCGCGGTGCGCATTGGTCTGAAATTTGAACACGAAAAGCGCCGGAAAAATAACGATTTACAGCCATAGTAAGTCGGGGACTTTCAAAATCCGCGCCGACAAGATCGCAGACCCGCGGAACGCCAAAAATTTGAGTCCACCCGCGCGCAGGAAAAAGCAGCACGATTCAAGACGTTGTGGCGACAAATGCATGAAATACGCGGAGTTTTCGTTGTCGCCGCGCTTTGCCGCAAGCCCAGGAAAGACAAACTCATTGCAGTTTGAGGGCACGCGTGTATCTTCAAAACACCGCCGCGTACTGCAGCGGCGGCCTTCAAGAAACGGACTGTTTGAAAACTCACGAAAGATGAGGACGGGTGAGCTGTGTCTAAATTTCTCATCATCTTGATCTTGGTAAGGGCTGCGACGGACCGGACGGACTAGAAGGTTACAATTCACTGCTGAACTTCGCGACGCTGCGTATTTGTATCGGCGTCGCTGGGAAGCTCCCAGAACTCTAACGTCTACAAAGAATCGGACCACCGCGTGGAGGCGCGCGGATGGCAGGGGGAGTTATGACGACGGGTCAGACAAACAACAAAAGCGGTCGGCGCAAGCAGCGTCGAGCGCGGCATTCAGATCAACCAAACCATTACGCACAGGACTTTGTCCGGCTAGCGCCGGGCGCTGCGGACCGACTTTGGCCAGCGATGATTGCGACTGGATCGCTGGGAGCTGCTTCTCCTCCGATTGATGACTAGGGATCGCACTCATCCGCTGTCGCACGTTGTGGTCGGATTGTTCTGAAATCCGTCACCGAAAGCATCTCGCTTCAAACGTTGCGATGAGGATGAGCCGCAATCCGGACGGGGCGGTTGGCCCCGGTATGTCACCCATCGTTTTTTTCGACATTCGGGAAGAGGCGACCGAAATGACGAGTCTGGAGCAAGAGCGTTGGTCCCGCGTAAAGGGCCGGCTCAAAGCTGAAGTAGGCGAAGATATTTTCTCGAGCTGGTTTGCTCGGATGGATCTTGAAAGCGTGGAGAAGGACACCGCTCGTTTGTCGGTGCCGACGCGCTTTCTCAAAAGCTGGATTCAATCGCATTACAGCGACCGCGTGCTGCGCTGCTGGCAAGCAGAAGAGCATTGCGTGCAGCGGATCGAACTGACCGTTCGCACAGCGGCGATCAAGATGGCGATAACGAAGCCGCGCGTCGATGAGCGGCCGGAACCTCTGCGCGAGCAGAGGGTCGAGAGGACGCTGGGCGCCGAGCCGCGCATGGTGAGTGCAGCTGCGCTCCCGGTCTCGGCCGCGCATGAAGCATCCGGTGGCTCGCCGCTCGATCCGCGTCTGACCTTCGATACATTCATGGTCGGGCGCTCGAATACGCTGACGCATGCGGCCGCCAAGCAGGTCGCGGCCGGACGGCGCGGCGATCTCGTGATGTTCAACCCGCTCTACATCCACGCGGGCGTGGGCCTCGGTAAAACCCATCTGCTGCAGGCCATCACATGGGCCGGCAATGCGAGCGGCGACCGCAAGGTCCTGTATCTCACCGCTGAGCGTTTCATGTACGGCTTCGTAACGGCGCTGAAGAGCCAGAATGCGATCGCTTACAAGGAAGCGTTGCGCGGCATCGACGTGCTGGTCATCGACGATCTGCAGTTCCTGACCGGCAAGAACATGCAGGCGGAATTCTGTCACACGCTGAATGCGCTGATCGATGCCGGCCGGCAGGTCGTCATCGCAGCGGATCGGCCGCCGTCAGACCTCGAAACGCTGGATGACCGGGTGCGCTCGCGCCTGGCCGGCGGGCTCGTGGTGGAAATGGGGCCGCTTGGCGAGGAACTGCGTTTCGAGATCCTGAAGAACCGTGTGTTCGCTGCGCGCGGACATCATCCCGGCTTCGAAGTTCCGGATCCGGTCGTGTCCTACATCGCAAAGTCAGTCACCCATAACGGACGCGACCTCGAAGGCGCGCTCAACCGTTTGCTCGCGCTCAGCAAGCTGACCGGCCAGCCGATGACCATGGAAGTGGCCGAGCGAGAGGTGCGCGACCTGATCCGTCCGCAGGAGCCCAAGCGCGTCAAGATCGAGGACATCCAGCGCGTTGTGGCACGGCAGTACAATGTCAGCCGCTCCGACCTGCTGTCGTCCCGCCGGACCGCCAATGTCGTGCGTCCCCGGCAGGTTGCGATGTATCTGGCGAAAACGCTGACGCTGCGATCCCTGCCCGAAATCGGGCGCAGATTTGGCGGCCGCGACCACACCACGGTGCTGCATGCGGTGCGCAAGATCGAGAACCTGCTCGGCAACGACACCGCCCTGGCCGACGAGGTCGATATCCTGAAGCGCCAGCTTCAGATGGAATAGGGGTTGCCGAAACCGTTTCGGCACGGCAGGTTCGCGTCCCCCCGGCAATCCGGCAATCTGCCGGCCGGCCGGTCATCGTCACAGTGCCGTTTCCGGCGCATCAGGGTTTGCGAGATGAAGGTCACCGTCGAGCGTGCGCAACTGCTCAAATCGCTCGGCCACGTGCATCGCGTGGTCGAGCGCCGCAATACCATTCCGATCCTCGCCAACCTCCTTGTCCGGGCCGAGCGCGGCAAACTGGCGCTCAAGGCCACCGATCTCGACCTCGAAGTCAACGAGACGATCGCGGCCGAGGTCTCGCCTGGCGGCTCTACGACCGTGCCGGCGCACATGCTTTACGACATCGTGCGCAAGCTGCCGGACGGATCGCAGATCGTCCTTGAAGCCTCTGGAGAGCGCGGCGTGCTCACGATCCGCGCCGGGCGCTCACGCTTTACCTTGCAGACGCTGCCGGAAAGCGACTTCCCTGATCTCAATGCCGGGGACATGACGCACAGTTTTCGTATGCAGGCGTCCGATCTCAAGAAGATGATCGACAAGACGCAATTCGCAATCTCGACCGAGGAAACCCGCTACTACCTGAACGGTATCTATCTGCATACGGCGACAAACAGCGCCAAGACCGAGACGCTGCGCGCGGTCGCGACCGACGGTCACCGCCTCGCGCAGTTCGAAATTCCGCTGCCGTCCGGCGCCAAGGGCATGCCGGGCGTTATCGTGCCACGCAAGACCGTGGGCGAAGTCCAGCGCCTGATCGAGGACTCGGAAGCGGAAATCCTGATCGAATTGTCGACGTCGAAAATCCGCTTCACGATCGGCGATGTTGTGCTGACATCGAAGCTGATTGACGGCACCTTCCCGGACTATGGGCCGGTCATCCCGCTCGGCAATTCCAAGATATTGCAGGTCGACAAGAGCGAGTTCGAGCACGCCGTCGACCGTGTCTCGACGGTGTCGAGTGAGCGCGGCCGGGCCGTAAAACTCGCGTTGTCAGGCGGGAAACTGACGCTGTCCGTCAACAACCCGGATTCCGGCAGCGCGACCGAGGAACTCGAGGTCGAATACGATTCCGATCCGCTCGATATCGGTTTCAACTCGCGTTACCTGCTCGATATCGCGTCTCAGATCGAAGGCGAAGTTGCGATTCTGAAGCTCTCCGACCCCGGCTCGCCCACGCTGATTCAGGATAAGGATGCCGGCAAGTCGCTCTATGTGCTGATGCCGATGCGGGTGTAAGACTTGGTCATTCCGGGGCGTTTGCCGAAGGCAAGCGAACCCGGAATCCAGGGGTAACTTCCGGTGTCGCGCTTCTGGATTCCGGGCTCGCGACTTCGTCGCGCCCCGGAATGACGCAAAAAGATGACTCCCGCCCGCATTCTCCGTCTCAGCCTGTCGAACTTCCGCAGCTATCGCGCGGCAAGCCTGGTCATCGGCGAGCGTCCGGTGGTGCTGGTCGGGCCGAACGGAGCCGGCAAGACCAATATCCTGGAGGCGATATCCTTTCTCGCGCCCGGCCGCGGGCTGCGGCGCGCGACGCTCGACGAAGTCGCGTTCAGCGAGGGCGACGGCTCCTGGGCGGTATCGACCGAGGTCGAGGGCACGCTGGGCCTTGCCACGCTCGGCACCGGCATCGAAGCGCCGCGCGGTGATGAACAATCATCGACGCGCATCTACCGGATCGACCGTGAACCGGCGGGCTCCGCAGCCGATTTCTCCGATCATGTGCGGGTCATCTGGCTGACCCCGGCAATGGATGGCCTGTTCACGGGCCCTGCCGCGGATCGGCGGCGCTTTTTGGATCGGCTCGTGCTCGCGGTCGATGCGTCGCATTCCAGCCGGGTCTCGGCGCTGGAGCGCTCGCTGCGCTCGCGTAACCGGCTGCTCGAGGACGCGCACGCGGACAGGCATTGGCTCGACGCGATCGAGCATGAAACGGCTGAACTTGCGGTGGCTGTCGCTGCGCTGCGCGCGGAGACCGTCGGTCGCCTGCAGACCGCCCTCTCCGTAACCCAGGGCGCGGCCATTGCATTCCCGTTCGCCGAGATCGCGCTGAAAGGCTGGATGGAGGAGGCACTTGCCTCGCAGACTGCGTCAGAGGTCGAACAACGCTATCGCGCGATCCTGCGCGACAATCGCGGACGCGATGCAGCGGCGGGACGCACGCTCGAAGGCCCGCATCTCACCGACCTGCGCGTCGTGTACGGACCAAAGGGAATTGCCGCAGCGGATGCCTCGACAGGCGAGCAAAAGGCGATCCTGATCCGTCTGGTGCTCGCCCATGGCGCGCTGCTTGCCGGAATGACCGGCCATGCGCCTTTGCTTCTGCTTGACGAAGTGGTGGCGCATCTCGATCCGGGCAGACGCCGTGCATTGTTCGAAGCACTGGCCGAACTGGGCGCTCAGGTCTGGATGACCGGCGCCGATCCGCAGGCCTTCGCCGACATCGCAGATCGCGCACAGATCGTCGACGTCACGCCGGGCCATCTCACAAGCCGCGCCTGATGGTTCCCTGCGCAGGCAATGTTTCCCGCTCCGGCCATGAGGAACACATCTCCCTGTCAGGGTTTGTCCTTGCGAAGGCGAAAGGAGAAGCCGGGACGGCAAGACAGGAAGGGCTGGGAAGACTTATGGCACGGAAAACATCAGGTCCGGACGGCATCAGCGAGAAGTTGCACGACGCGATCGACGGGCTGCGCAAAGACGTCACGCGCGTCGAGATTTGGGCGACGGCCCTGTCGACCTTCGCAAAACCTGTCCCCGATTATCGGCCGAACCCCAAATACGATCTTGGACAGCCGGTCAGGACCGGCAAACTGGCCGAAAACGACAACCATGAGCTGGCCGAAGACGGGCCACAGAAAACGTCCGAATAGGGCCTTCAAACAGCTCCCATTTCAGGTCAAATTTTCGCCCTCAACCGGGCTTGAAATTCTTTGAATTACAATTACTTAGCCTATCGGAAATAGCGCTGTACGACCCTGTTTTTTCGTGCCACGAAGAGCACGTTCCGCCCCTTTTTTTGCAACTGATTCGAAGGCTGCCTGATGGCTGAGCCCGTGCGCCAGAACACTCCCGATCCGTCCGCTGAATACGACGCCGAATCGATCAAGGTCCTCAAGGGCCTGGATGCGGTGCGCAAGCGCCCGGGGATGTATATCGGCGACACCGACGACGGTTCGGGCCTGCATCACATGGTCTACGAGGTTGTCGACAACGCGATCGACGAAGCGTTGGCCGGCCACGCGACTGCGGTTACGGTTACGCTGAATCCGGATGGCTCCTGCACGGTGCGCGACAATGGTCGCGGCATCCCGGTCGACATTCACAAGGGCGAAGGTGTCTCCGCCGCCGAAGTGATCATGACGCAGCTTCATGCCGGCGGAAAATTCGACCAGAATTCCTACAAGGTCTCGGGCGGTCTGCACGGCGTCGGCGTGTCGGTTGTCAACGCGCTGTCGAGCTGGCTGAAGCTTACGATCTGGCGCGACGGCACCGAATATTCCATGGAGTTCGGCGACGGTGTCGCAAAGGCGCCGCTCACGCCTGTCGGCAAGGTCGAAGGTCAGAAGGGCACCGAAGTCACCTTCCTGCCCTCGCCGCAGACCTTCACGATGACGGAATTCGACTTCAACACGCTGGAACACCGGCTGCGCGAACTCGCGTTTCTGAATTCCGGTGTGACAGTGGTGCTGACAGACGCGCGCCACGCCGTCGAGAAGCGCGAGGAGATGCGCTATGACGGCGGCATCGAGGCCTTCGTCAAATATCTCGACCGCAACAAGACGCCGCTGATCCCGCAGCCGATAACGATCCGCGTGGAGCGCGACGGCATCACGGTCGAATGCGCATTGTGGTGGAACGACAGCTACCACGAGAGCGTGCTGTGCTTCACGAATAACATTCCGCAGCGCGACGGCGGCACCCATCTCGCGGGCTTCCGTGGCGCGCTGACGCGCCAGATCACAGGCTACGCGGAAAAATCCGGGACCAGCAAAAAGGAAAAGGTTTCGCTCTCGGGCGATGACTGCCGCGAAGGACTGACCGCCGTCCTTTCTGTGAAGGTGCCTGATCCGAAATTCTCGTCACAGACCAAAGACAAGCTGGTCTCGTCGGAAGTGCGCCCGGTGGTCGAGAACGTGATCAACGAGGCGCTGCAGGACTGGTTCGAAGTCCATCCGGCCGAGGCCAAGACCATCGTCGGTAAGGTGGTCGAAGCCGCCGCTGCACGCGAGGCCGCGCGCAAGGCGCGCGAGCTGACACGGCGCAAGGGCGCGCTCGACATCTCGTCCTTGCCCGGCAAGCTCGCCGATTGCCAGGAGCGCGATCCGGCGAAGTCCGAATTGTTCATCGTCGAGGGCGACAGCGCCGGCGGCTCCGCCA
>CAZIKZ010000207.1:0-7838 GCA_964539845.1 uncultured Hyphomicrobiales bacterium | reverse complement strand
GCGGAGGCGCACGAGTTCATCAACTACATGCTGCGGCCCGATGTAGCGGCAAAGAACACCAATCTGGTCTCGTATCCGAACGGCAATCTCGCGAGCCAGAAGCTGGTCGCCGCTCCGATCATGACGGACGCGACCATCTATCCGGACGGGGAGACGATGACGCGCCTCTACATCGTCACCGCGCGCGACGCCAAGACGCAGCGCGTCATCAATCGCCTGTGGACCAGGGTGAAGACGGGGCGGTAGCGCACTGTCATTCCAGGACCGCGCGAAGCGCGGGACCCGGAATCCAGCATAACCTACCGTGCTTGCGGGTGGGTTCCGGGTTCGCGGGCTTTCAGTCCGCGCCCCGGAATGACGGGGCTTACCGCCACCTGCGGTGCAGCCACAGCCATTGCTCGGGATGCTCGCGGATCCAGCCCTCGACGATACTCGTGATCCGCTGCATCGTGCCCTGCACGTCGATCTTGCCGTCGGCGTCGCGGACGGGCGGCACTTCCGGCGTCAGTTCGATGAAGAAGCGGTGCCCCGGCTTGCGCACCACCCGCGCGCCGTGGATGGGGCACTCAACCTGCCGGGCGAGCCGCACCAGCAGCGGATTGGCGTTGGTCTCGCGCCCGAAAAACGTCACCGGCACGCCGCGCACGTAATACTGGTCGACCAGCATGCCGACATGCAGGCCCTCGCGCAGCGCTTCGCCGGCCTTCAGCGCGCCGTCGAGCCCGGTCTTGATCAGCCGGCCCATATTCACGCCACGCGTCGCCATCACCATGTCGGCGACCTTGCCGATATTGGGCGCACGATAGACCGCGGCGCTCGGCAGGTTATGCGCCGGACCGGGCAGGGCGGGCATCTCCCAGTTCGCCAGATGCGCTGCGAAGATCAGCGCGGGCTTGCCGTCATCGCGCAGCTGGATGAAGCGCTCCTCGGAGGCCGAGTCGAATTCGATGTGGCTTGCGGAGCGATTGTCGGGGTCGTGATCCCAGATGCGGTCGAGATGCGCGAACTCGATCCCGAGCCGGCCGAGATTGTCCCATACGCCGAGCAGGATCGCCTCGATCTCGGCGTCGGATTTTTCCGGAAAGGCCATCCGCAGGTTGGCGCGGCCGATCTTGTGCTCGCGCAGTTTCGGTCCGACCTTGCGCATCACGCCGGCCGCGAAATCCGACATGCGATGCGGATCGGTCCAGCGCAGCATCTTGATCATGCCGACCGCGATATTGCCGACGACGGCATCGCGGACGGCGTTCGGGACGCGGATGCGCATCAGAGTGTGACGATCACCTTGCCGAACACCTGCCGCGTTTCCAGCCGCTCCAGCCCGCGCTCGAATTGATCGAGCGGCACTTCCATGTCGATGACAGGCTTCATGCCTCCCGCCATCTTCTCGAGGCTTTCGCCGATGTTCCTCATGGTGGCGCCGAACGAGCCGAAAATCTTGTATTGCTGCTGGAACAGCTGCATCAGATTGAACTGCACCGAGGGGCCGGCGGTCGAGCCGCAGGTCACCAGCCGGCCGCCGCGCTTGAGCACGAGCAGAGAACCGTTGAAGCCTTCACCGCCGACATGCTCGAACACCACGTCGACGCCCTTCTTTTGCGTCAGCTTGCGCGTGATGGTTTCGAACCGGTCCTTGCGGTAATTGATGACGTGATCGGCGCCGAGCGCCTTGGCCTTTTCTATCTTGTTGTCGTCGCCGACCGTCGTGATCACGGTGCAGCCGAGCGCTTTGGCCATCAGGATCGCGGTCGAACCAATGCCGGAACCCGCCGCGTGCACGAGCACGGTCTCACCCGGCTGCAGCTTGGCATTGTCGAACAGCATGTGCTGCACAGTCGAGAACGCTACCGGCGCGCAGGCCGCATCGCGCATCGAGACGCCCACCGGCACCGGGATCACCAGACGCTCCGACATGTTGACGAGTTCGCGGGCGAAACCGTCGACATGGAAGCCCATCACACCGCCGACACCCTCGCACAGGTTATCGCGGCCCTCGCGACAGGCTTTGCAGGTGCCGCAGGTCAGCGCGCCATACATCACGACCGGATCGCCGGCCTTGAACCGGGTCACGCCTTCGCCGGTCGAGACGACTTCGCCGGCGGCTTCCACGCCGACCACGACCGGGAAGGCGCGCTTGGCGAAGGCCATGCCGCGATAGCCCCAGAGGTCGAGATGGTTGAGACCCACGGCCTTGACGCGGATCTGCACCTCGCCCGTGCCCGGTGGGGGCGGGACGGGGAGGTCCACGAGGTCGAGCTTGCGGTCGGCAATCAGGGCGAGCGCACGCATCGTCGCTGGTCTCCAGGAGTGAGGGGAGGTCGGCGCTTTGCCTATCGCTCGCGTGCGGGGCGCGTCAACCCGGCTCTGCCGTCATTCCGGGACGGTGCGCAGCAGGAGCCGGAATCCAGACCTGCTTCTGGCTGGATTCCGGGCTCGCGCCTTCGGCGCGCCCCGGAATGACGAGACGAGGCTCAGTTCGGCTCGCCGGTAATCACGAGGCAGGTATTCTGCCCGCCAAAGCCGAACGAATTCGAGATCACACGGTGGACCTTGGCGTCGCGCGCAACATTCGGAACCACGTCGAGCGGGATTGCGGGATCGGGCATCTGGTAGTTGATGGTCGGCGGGATTCGCTGGTTGATGATGGTCAGCGCGGACACCACCGCTTCGATCGCGCCTGCGGCCGTCAGCGTATGACCGATCATCGACTTGTTGGACGAGATCGGGATGTCCTTCAGCCGCTCGCCGAACACGGTCGAGACGCCGAGATATTCCATCTTGTCGTTTTCCGGCGTCGAGGTGCCGTGCGCGTTAATGTAGTCGACATCGGCCGCCGTCACGCCGGCATCATCCAGCGCATTGCGCATGCATGAGATCACCGGCTTGCCGTCGGGGCTCGAACGCGTGCGGTGGAAATTGTCGGCCTTCTCGCCACAGCCTTCGACCACGGCCAGAATCCTCGCGCCGCGTGCAATCGCGTGATCGTAGCTTTCCAGAACCACCGCGCCCGCGCCTTCCGCAAGCACGAAGCCGTCGCGATTCTTCGAGAATGGACGGGACGCTCCGGCCGGCGCGGTATTGTTGGTGGACAAGGCCGAGAGCAGTGAAAAGCGCACAACGGATTCAGCGGTGATCGAACCGTCGGCGCCGATCGCAAGCGCCGCGTCGCATTCGCCGCGCTGGATCGCCTCGACGCCGAGCTGAATTGCGGTCGCGCCCGAGGCGCAGGCCGTGGTCAACGAGATCGGCGAGCCCTTGGTGCCGAAATGCTCGGCGAGCCGCTCCGGCACCACGCCGTATTTCGATTCCTCATAGAAGGGCCTGAATTCGGGCTTGCCGGCGGCGCGCACCAGATCCGCATATTCGATCTTCTCGTTCGCGCCTGACGCGCCTGCGAGGGCATAGCGCTGCGACCACTCGATCTCGAGCGGCGGAAAGGCGAGAAAGAATGGACCGGGAAAATTGCCTTTGGTGATGCCGGATTGTTCGATCGCTTCGTTGCCGGCGAGCCGCGCAAGATTTTCCGACAATTCGGACGACACCATGCCGTCTTCATGGACGTGATCGACGGCGCCGGAGATCGTGGTCCGCAGTCCTTCCGTCGAGAAACGCGTGATCGAGCGAATGCCGGATTCGCCCGCAGTCAGGCGCTTCCAGTTGTCTTCCTTGCCCGAACCGAGCGGGGAGACGATGCCCATGCCTGTAATGACAACGACCGGGCGGCCCTTCTTGTCGCGCAATCCCGTAACTGCCATGGGTCACCCCTTAATCGACGCGCTCAATCAGCGCCAAGCCTTCCCCGCGCCAGTGACCGACATTGGTCACGACGGCCTGACGAATGCCGCCGGAGGGCGCTTCACCGGTATCGCCGCTGCCGGAGGCGGGGAACAACGTACCTTTGCGCACCGCCTGGCAGCCGATCGCGATATTGGCGAGAAACTGCGCCTCCATCCCGTTGCCGATATAGGTGGTGGTTGACCGGACCGGGAGGCCGATCTGTGCGAGCGCCTTGCTTTCTTCAGAGGTCGCCGGTTCGGCGCCGGAGGCTCCCGAGATCACCACGGCGCTCTTGCGATCGACGGCGTATTCAATCGTCTTCCATTCGTCGAGCAGGGTCGCGGCGGTATCCCCCGCCTTGCGCGGATTGCGATTCGACTGCACGCCGGCGAGGCGCGCCAACGGTTTCGCACCGCGCTTTTCCGCATGCGCGCGGCTCTCGATCACGACGAATGCGCCCATGGCTGCCAGCGCAAGCGCGCCTTCGGGACCGCGGTCCCAGACCGGACGGAACGGAGCCTCCAGAAGCGGCGTACCGAGCCTGAACAGCAGCACCAGGTCCCAGCGCGTGCCGTTATAGGCACCTCCAACGAGACTGATGTCGCTTTGGCCTGCGGCGATTCGAGCATGCGCAACGCGAAGCGCGTCAGCGCCCGAGGCTTCCTCGCCCATGAAGGTACGCGAAGAGCCGACCACGCCATGGACCAGCGAGATGTTCCCGGCGAGGAGGTTGGGAAGCTGCGCCAGGAAGAGGGTGGGGCGCAGGTCGCTCATCAGCCGTTCGTTGACGAAGGCGTCGCGGTTTTCGACGTTGCGTACGTCGGTGAGGATCGCGGTGTCGACCGCGACGTCGCGTTCTCCGCCGCCCGCGGCGACGATCATGTCGGTCTTGTCGAGAATGTCGGTGTTCTTCGCGATTCCCGCATCGGTCAGAGCGAGGCCCGCGGCATAGACGCCGATGCGCTGCCAGGATTCCATCTGGCGCTGATCGCCCTTCTTGGGGATCTGCGTATCGAAGTTGATCGGCTGAGTCGGGAAGGTGATGTACGGCGCGAACGTCTTGTCGTCGTAGGACGGCGGATCGCCCGCCATCAACTTGTCCCAGTGCTGATCGAGTCCCTCGCCAAGCGCGGAGACAAGACCTATGCCGGTGATCCAGACTTCCTGGCGGTCACTCACGGATACACCCTTATCGCACGGAGGTCAGAGAGCATGGGGTCAGAGGGCATGATTTCGTCCGAAAACCGCGTTTGAGTTTCGGGAATCATGCTCCGTCGCCGGTCTTGCGAAACTTGTCGAGCGGGAAATCGAGCTGCTTGGCCCAGGTCACCATGGTGTTCTGGAATTCCGGGCTCGGATAGGGGATCACCCGATAGGTCAGGCGTGCATCCGCGATCGCGGTGTCGCCGGATCGAATCTTCGCGTCGGCGATCGCAAAGCCCGACCCGTCATGCACGATCTTGCCTTCGGTCGAGAGTTCCATTCCGGGAAACACGGCGCCGCGCACCTTGGCTTCCTTTACGCCGGCGAGGACCGGCAGTCCGGTAAAGCCCGTGATCGCGCTCACAAGCCATCCACAGGTTTGTGCCATAGTCTCGATCAGCAGCACACCCGGCATCAGCGGGTAGCCCGGGAAATGGCCCTCGAAGACAGGGCTCTCCATCGGGACCTTGCTCTCCGCGCGGATCCAGCGCTCGTCGGCTTTCACCTCGACGAAGCGGTCGAGCATCTGGAAATATTCAAGCCGCATGGAAGCCCGCCCGTGCTCGGAACGGCCTGAAAGAACGATCCGGCAATCTCATCCGGCCGCGTCTCAGGCTGTGCTCTTGGCCGCGATCAGTTCGTCGATGCGGGCGCAGAGATTTTTCAACACAAAATACTGTTCGGTGGTCGCCTGACCGTCGTTGATCTGCTGAGTCCACTGTTCCAGCGGCAACTTGATCCCAAACGCCTTGTCGATGGCGAAGGCGATATCGAGAAAATCGAGGCTATCGATCTTCAGGTCGTCGATGGCGTGGCTTTCCGGCGTGATCTTGTCGCGGGGAATATCGCAGGTCTCGGCAATGATATCGGCGACTTTGTCGAAAGTGGTGGACATCGGGGCTCTCGGGATCACGGGCAGGCGGCGGACGCCCAGTGGAGGGACGGCGAAAGTCTGCCGCTTTCGGGGTTGGGAAGCCGTATACCGAACGCGGGGCGCAAGTTCAACGGCGTGTACATGCTGGTTTCGGCCTTGTGCAGCGGCCGTCTATTCCCTAACCAGCAGCCCCGCGAGCCCGGCATCGGTGGACGATGAGCGACCCCACGGTAAAAAAGCGCAGTGTTTTCTTTCTGGGGGGCTACGAGCCGATCCCGCCGGAGCGCCAGCGCGAACGGTATATTCGCGAATTGGCCCGCTCTGGACGGGTCTGGGGGGCCAAAACAGAGGTCGGGCCGCTGGAAATGGAGCCCGAGCGCATGGTCGGGACGTGGCGGATTGCCGCCAGCGCGCCGAACTGGTCCACAAACGCCGCGTATCACTCGCTCCTGTGGCACGACATCGTACTGGCGGATTTCGCCCGCCCGGCGTGGCGGCGCGTCCTGCGTGCGGTGGTAGCCTTCGGCGATTTCATCCTGACCGGGACCGCATTCCGGTATTTCAGCGTAAACTGGCGCTACGGGTTGTTTTTCGCCTATCCGGTGATGCTGCTCCTGGCCTTCGTGGCGCTCTCGTTCTACGCCGCGTCTTTCCTGCCCGCGCTCGGGGTGCCGGTGCCGTATCTGTCGGTGCCGCTCGCGGTGATCGCGCTTTTCGCCCTGCTGATGGTCTGGCCAGGACGATTCCTGATGCTCGA
Organism: uncultured Hyphomicrobiales bacterium; assembly: GCA_964539845.1. Lineage (GTDB taxonomy): Bacteria > Pseudomonadota > Alphaproteobacteria > Rhizobiales > Xanthobacteraceae > Pseudorhodoplanes. The sequence goes on along the minus strand of CAZIKZ010000207.1, from coordinate 1,227 downwards.
TTACATGATGGACGACTGGATTTTCGGCCACGAACTGGTCCATCGAACGCGTCCCGATTTCGACCAGCGGCTGGAAGGGTTTGCACAGGAATTAGCGGAGGTGTTGCGGCGCGGCGATCAGGACGAGGTGGTGTTCGGCGCCCATAGCCTTGGTTGCGCGCTCAAGATCGCGGTGGTCGACCGTGCGCTGCAGCTCGTGCCGGACTTCGGCAAGAACGGCGAGACGTTGTCGCTCCTGTCGACTGGCTCGTCGCTGCTCAAGATCGGCTTTCATCCGAAGGCGGGCTGGCTGCGGGACATGGTCGCCCGCGTCTCCGCCCATCCGGCGATTTTCTGGGTCGAGTACCAGTCGATGGCCGACCCGATCAGCTTCTACAAGGTCGATCCGCTGGCCGCGCTCAAACTGCCGGCGACGCCGCAATTCCACATCCGGCGCGTGCATATCCGCGACATGCTGGAGGCTTCAACCTACCGCCGATTCAGGGGAAACTTCTTCCGGCTTCATCGTCAGCTGGTGATGGGCAACGAGAAACGCTATTTCTACGACTATTACATGATTTGCGGTGGGCCGCTGCGCCTCGAAACACGCGTGCTGAAGCCGGAAACGGTGGTTCCGGGCTTTGCCCCCGATGGCAGTCTGATCGCTGCGGGCGCGACGTTCGCCACGTCTACGAGGATGACCGACCAATGACCGCCGCTACGAGGATCGCCCAGACATGACTCCCGAGATTGCCAAGGCGATTCTCATCATCGGCGCCATCTCCTGGTTTGTGATCCGCTGGCCGCACCAGCGGCGGTCGTGGAAAACCAAGACACGGCTCGACCAGCGCAGCATGCGCGAGAAAATCCTGCTCACCTGCTCCTTTACCGGACTTGGAATCATCCCGTTTTTCTATGTGATATCGGGACGGCCGCGCTTCGCGGACTACACCTTCCAGCCCATCCTTGCCTGGCTCGGCCTCATCCTGTTCGTCGGCTCCTTGTGGCTTTTTTACCGGGTTCACCGGGAACTCGGCCGCAACTGGTCCGATTCGCTCGAGGTCCGTGAACAGCATGCGCTGGTCACCGACGGCCTGTACCGATACGTGCGCCACCCCATGTACTCGGCGTTTTTCATGTGGGCGCTGGCGCAGGCGCTGCTGCTCCCGAACTGGATCGCGGGGCCGGCCGGCCTCATCGGTTTTGGGACGCTATTCCTGTTCCGGGTCGGGCGGGAGGAGCAGATGA
>CAZIKZ010000206.1:6348-7884 GCA_964539845.1 uncultured Hyphomicrobiales bacterium | reverse complement strand
TTCCTTGTCGTCCTCCTCGGACTCGTCGCGAAGTGCGAAGATGTCGGGATGACGACAAGGAAATCGAGGCCTCGAAATTCGATCTGAACTACATCGCACTCGACGGTGCGATCGGCTGCATGGTCAACGGCGCCGGCCTCGCGATGGCCACCATGGACATCATCAAGCTCTACGGCGCCGAGCCTGCCAACTTCCTCGATGTCGGCGGCGGCGCGACCAAAGAGAAGGTGGCGGCTGCGTTCAAGATCATCACCTCCGATCCGAAGGTTCAGGGCATCCTGGTCAATATCTTCGGCGGCATCATGAAGTGCGACATCATCGCCGAGGGCGTGGTCGCCGCCGTGAAAGAGGTCGGGTTGAAGGTGCCGCTGGTGGTGCGGCTGGAAGGCACCAACGTCGATCTCGGCAAAAAGATCATCAAGGACTCGGGGCTCAATGTGCTGCCGGCCGACGATCTCGACGATGCCGCGCAGAAGATCGTCGCCGCTGTAAAGAAGGCTGCGGCGTGATGTATGCACTGGCTCCATTCCGTCCTCATCCTGAGGAGCGCCGAAGGCGCGTCTCGAAGGACGAGGGCGGCCGCATCCTTCGAGACGCGGGCTGTGCCCGCTCCTCAGGATGAGGCTGGGAGAGTGTTGAACGCAGGTCCGATGTCAGTGGCAGTCAAGGGAGCGTCCAATGATTGCTGTTACGCTTGGGACTGTTGGTGTCTTCGCCATGGTGGTTGGCGTTTTCATGTATCTTCTGTATCGCGTGGCGACATATCAGTTCGACTGTGTGCTGAAGGCGCAGTTCGCGCGGCAACGCAGCGCCGACGTGCCGCCGCGCGTCTGGAAGATCGCCAATCCCCTGCTTCGCGACATAGTCAGCCGGCATCTCGCGGCCGCGCAGGATGTGCTCGCGATCGCGACCACGCGATGCGCGTTGCAGTCGCGTCAGCATCAGGCGCTTGCGACCGCGGTCGTCGGTGCATTGCTGATCGCCGGCGCGCTGCTGTCCAGCGTCTGGCTTCCCATCATCCGCGCGCCGATCTGATGTCGGAATGCGTACGAACCGTCATATCCATTCCGTGTCACTGAAAGGCCGGCTCTGATGTCCATCCTGATCGACAAGAACACCAAGGTCATCTGCCAGGGCTTCACCGGCAAGAACGGCACGTTTCATTCAGAGCAGGCGATTGCTTACGGCACCAAGATGGTCGGCGGCACATCACCCGGCAAAGGCGGCACCACGCATCTCAATCTTCCGGTCTTCGACACCGTGCGCGACGCACGCGAGAAAACCGGTGCGGACGCGACAGTGATCTACGTGCCACCCGCGGGCGCTGCTGACGCGATCTGCGAGGCGATCGATGCGGAGATCCCGCTGATCGTCTGCATCACCGAAGGCATCCCGGTGATGGACATGGTCAAGGTGAAGCGCTCGCTCTCCGGATCGAAATCGCGCCTGATCGGGCCGAATTGTCCGGGCGTGATGACCGCCGGCGAATGCAAGATCGGCATCATGCCGGGCAACATCTTCAAGCCAGGTAAGGTC
>CAZIKZ010000206.1:3121-6338 GCA_964539845.1 uncultured Hyphomicrobiales bacterium | reverse complement strand
GGTCGGCATCGTGTCGCGATCCGGCACGCTGACCTACGAGGCGGTGTTCCAGACCTCGCGCGAAGGCCTCGGCCAGACCACCGCGGTCGGCATCGGCGGCGATCCGGTGAAGGGCACCGAGTTCATCGAGGTGCTGGAGATGTTCCTCGGCGATCCGAAAACCGAGTCGATCATCATGATCGGCGAGATCGGCGGTTCGGCCGAAGAGGACGCGGCGCAGTTCCTGAAGGATGAGGCACGCAAGGGCCGAAAGAAGCCGATGGTCGGATTCATCGCGGGCCGTACCGCCCCTCCCGGCCGGCGCATGGGCCATGCCGGCGCGATCATTTCCGGCGGCAAGGGCGACGCGGAATCCAAGATCGCAGCCATGGAAGCCGCCGGTATCAAGGTGTCTCCGTCGCCCGCACGGGTGGGCAAGACATTGGTCGAGGTGCTGAAAGGCTGACGCCGCTCGCGAAATCCTGATCGGAAGATTGTTCAGAGATATGGGTCCGCGCCGGCTGGCGCGGACTTTTTTAATTCCAGATCAACGGCTTGAAGCGATGATGCGGGTGCGACAATAAGTGAATCATAATTCACTTCAATGCCATCTTATCGTGGCCCAATCGGTCTCTTATCTATAAAAGAGTCGCCGCCGGGACGCATTTACCAGCCGAATCGACCCGAAATGGCCGCTTCCGGCGGCCAGAAGCACAGAAAGCCATCGATCCAGCCAACGGATCCACGCCAGGACGGCCTCTTATGTCTCGCCAGGACGCGAACGCAGCCTTCGCCCTTACCTCTTTCCTCTACGGCACCAACGCCGCCTACATCGAAGACCTCTATGCCCGCTACGAGGCCGATCCGGCTTCGGTCGATGCGCAGTGGCAATCATTCTTCCAGAGCCTGAAGGACGACCCGGCGGCCGTTACGAAAAGCGCGCAGGGCGCGTCATGGAAGAAGCCGGGCTGGCCGCAGATCGGAAATGGCGAACTCATTGCCGCGCTCGACGGCAACTGGGCGGAAACCGAGAAGGTCATCTCCGACAAGATCAAGGGCAAGGCGCAGAAGGCGGGCGTCGAACTCACGTCGGCCGATGTGCTGCAGGCAACCCGCGATTCCTTGCACGCGCTGATGCTGATCCGCGCTTATCGCATCCGTGGACATTTCCACGCCAAGCTCGATCCGCTCGATCTCGAACCGGAGAAGAACGAGGAAGAACTCGACCCGCGCTCCTACGGCTTCACCGAAGCCGACTTGGATCGCAAGATCTACCTCGACAAGGTGTTGGGGCTCGAATTCGCGACCATGCGCGAGATCATCGCGATCCTGCGCCGGACCTATTGCCAGACGCTCGGCGTCGAGTTCATGCACATTTCCGATCCGCAACAGAAAGCGTGGATCCAGGAGCGCATTGAAGGCAAGGATAAGGAAATCACCTTCACGCGCGAAGGCAAGCGCGCAATCCTGAACAAGCTCGTCGAAGCTGAAGGCTTCGAGAAATTCCTCGACGTCAAGTTCACCGGCACCAAGCGCTTCGGCCTCGATGGCGCCGAGTCGCTGATTCCCGCGCTCGAACAGATTATCAAGCGGGGCGGTCAGCTTGGCGTGCAGGACGTCGTCTTCGGCATGGCGCATCGCGGCCGGCTGAACGTGCTGACCCAGGTCATGGGCAAGCCGCATCGCGTGCTGTTTCATGAATTCAAGGGCGGCTCTGCGACGCCGGACGAAGTCGAGGGCTCGGGTGACGTCAAGTATCACCTGGGCGCGTCGAGCGACCGCGAATTCGACAGCAACAAGGTGCATCTGTCGCTCACGCCCAACCCGTCGCATCTCGAAATCGTCGATCCGGTGGTGCTCGGCAAGGTGCGCGCCAAGCAGGACCAGCTCGGCGCAACGCCTGACAACCGCACGATGGCGCTGCCGCTGCTCATTCACGGCGACGCGGCTTTTGCGGGCCAGGGTGTGGTCGCCGAATGCTTCGGCCTGTCGGAGTTGAAGGGCTACCGCACCGGCGGCTCGCTGCATTTCATCGTCAACAATCAGATCGGCTTCACCACCTATCCGCGCTATTCGCGGTCTTCGCCTTATCCGTCGGATGTGGCGAAGATGATCGAGGCGCTGATCTTTCACGTGAACGGCGACGATCCGGAGGCGGTGGTGTTCGCTGCCAAGGTCGCGATCGAATACCGTCAGCGTTTTGCAAAGCCGGTCGTGATCGACATGTTCTGCTATCGGCGCTTCGGTCACAACGAAGGCGACGAGCCGGCTTTTACCCAGCCGCTGATGTATCAGAAGATCAGGTCGCACCCGTCGACGCTCGATATCTACGCGCAGAAGCTGATCGGTGAGGGCGTTGTCACTGAGGGCGAGGTCGACAAGATGCGCGCCGACTGGCGCCATCGTCTCGAGGCGGAGTTCGAAGCCGGTCAGGGTTACAAGCCGAACAAGGCCGACTGGCTGGACGGCCGCTGGTCGATCATCAAGGCTGGCACCGAGATCGATGATCCGCGCCGTGGCGTCACCGGTATTGATATCGCCAAGCTCAAGGAGATCGGCGAGAAAATCACCAGAGTGCCGGACGACTTCCAGGTCCATCGCACAATCTCGCGTTTCCTCGACAATCGCCGCAAGGCGATCGAGACCGGACAGGGTATCGACTGGGCGACCGGTGAGGCATTGGCCTTCTGCTCGCTCCTGCTCGACGGCCATCCGGTGCGCTTGTCCGGGCAGGATTCCGAGCGCGGTACCTTCTCGCAGCGTCACTCGGTGCTGTTCGATCAGCGGACCGAGGCGCGCTATACGCCGTTCAATCATCTGAGCGATCAGCAGTCGGCGCGCTACGAAGTGCTGAACTCGATGCTCTCGGAAGAGGCGGTGCTCGGTTACGAATACGGTTATTCGACCGCGGAACCGAATACGCTGGTGTTGTGGGAAGCGCAGTTCGGCGATTTCGCGAACGGTGCGCAGGTCGTGTTCGACCAGTTCATCTCGTCCGCCGAGCGCAAGTGGCTTCGCATGTCCGGCCTCGTCTGCCTGCTCCCGCACGGTTATGAAGGGCAGGGACCGGAGCATTCGTCGGCCCGTCTCGAGCGCTATCTGCAGATGTGCGCGGAAGACAATATGCAGGTCGCGAACTGCACGACGCCGGCTAATTACTTCCATATCCTGCGCCGGCAATTGCGGCGCGAGATCCGCAAGCCCTTGATCCTGATGACGCCGAAGTCGCTGCTGCGCC
>CAZIKZ010000206.1:0-3111 GCA_964539845.1 uncultured Hyphomicrobiales bacterium | reverse complement strand
CCACAAGCGCGCCGTGTCACGGCTGGACGAATTCGGCCCCGACACGACGTTCCATCGTCTTCTGTGGGACGATGCCCAGGTGCTGAAGGACGAGAAGATCAAGCTTGTGGCCGACGACAAGATCCGTCGCGTGATCCTGTGCACGGGCAAGGTCTATTTCGATCTCTACGACGATCGTGAGAAGCGCGGCGTCGACGACATCTATCTGCTGCGTGCCGAACAGCTCTATCCGTTCCCGACCAAGGCTCTGGTGCAGGAACTCTCGCGCTTCAAGCAGGCTGAGATTGTGTGGTGTCAGGAAGAGCCGCGCAACATGGGTGCATGGTTCTTCGTCGACACGTACATCGAGTGGGTGCTGAACCAGATTCAGGCGAAGCACAGGCGCCCGCGCTATGCGGGGCGCCCGGCCGCAGCCTCGACCGCGGTCGGCCAGATGTCGAAACATAACGCGCAGCTCAAGCAATTCCTCGACGAGGCGCTGGGGTAATCGTCCACCCTCCCCTGGAGGGGGAGGGTCGGCGCGCATCGAACCATAGTGAGATGCGGGCCGGGGTGGGGTGAACAGCGGAATTGAAAGTCACCCCACCCCGCCGCTCGCTTCGCTCACGGCGACCCTCCCCCTCCAGGGGAGGGTGAAGGAATGATCGAAAGGTTGAAGATGACCGAAATCCGCGTTCCCACTTTAGGCGAATCCGTCAGCGAAGCGACCATCGGCAAGTGGTTCAAGAAGCCCGGTGACGCTGTGGCGGTCGATGAGCCGTTGGTCGAGCTTGAGACCGACAAGGTTACGATCGAAGTTCCCGCGCCAGCTGCGGGCGTGCTCGAAGCGATTGCGGCCAAGGATGGCGAGACCGTCGCGGTCGGCGCGCTGCTCGGCCAGATCAAGGAAGGCGCCAAGGGTGCTGCTGCTGCGGCCACGACCACCGGCGCGCCCGACAAGAAGCAAAGCACCACGGCGCCGATCAAGGCCGGCGACGAGGAGATCAAGCCGCGCGCGCAGGACAAGGTTGTCTCTCAGACCCCGAAACCGTCGGGCGACGCGCCGGTCATGCCGTCGGCTCGGAAAATGTCGGCCGAATCCGGCATCGAGGCGTCGATTGTCGCGGGCACCGGCAAGGATGGCCGCGTGACCAAGGGCGACATGATGGCCGCGATCGAACGCGCGGCTTCCGCGCCGACTCCGGTGTCGTCTCCTGCTGCACCGGTGCAGGTGCGCGCGCCGTCTCCGGCCGACGATGCCGCGCGCGAGGAGCGCGTGAAGATGACGCGGCTGCGTGCCACCATCGCGCGACGTCTGAAGGATGCGCAGAACACCGCCGCCATGCTCACGACCTTCAACGAGGTCGACATGAAGGCGGTGATGGATCTGCGCAGCCAATACAAGGAAGCGTTCGAAAAGAAGACCGGCGTGAAGCTCGGTTTCATGGGCTTCTTCGTGCGCGCCTGCGTCCAGGCTTTGAAGGACATCCCCGCGGTCAATGCGGAGATCGACGGCGCCGACCTCATCTACAAGAATTATTATCACGTCGGCGTTGCGGTCGGCACCGAGAAGGGCCTGGTCGTGCCGGTGATCCGCGATTGCGATCAGAAGTCGCTTGCGCAGATCGAGAAGGACATCGCCGACGCAGGCAAGCGCGCGCGCGATGGCCAGCTCAAGATCGAGGACATGCAGGGCGGCACCTTTACGATCTCGAATGGCGGCGTCTACGGCTCGCTGATGTCGACGCCGATCCTGAACGCGCCGCAATCCGGCATTCTCGGCATGCACAAGATTCAGGAGCGGCCGATTGCGATCGGCGGCAAGGTTGAAATCCGGCCGATGATGTATCTCGCACTGTCCTACGATCACCGGATCGTCGACGGCCGCGAAGCCGTGACGTTTCTCGTTCGGGTGAAAGAGGTGCTGGAAGATCCGGCGCGGCTCGTTCTGGATCTTTAACTTTTCGTTATGTGCGACGCCCTCATCGCGACGGGCACTCTCTTATCCCTCCCCCTGCAAGGGGGAGGGTCGCTGAGCGAAGCGAGGGGGGGTGGGGGTCGTTTACTAATCATCGTTGACCCCCACCCGGCTCGCCGCTGACGCGGCTTGCCACCCTCCCCCTGCAGGGGGAGGGATAAGGCAGCGGAGCAAATTCAAATGGCTTACGATCTCATCGTCATAGGCACCGGCCCCGGCGGCTATGTCTGTGCAATCCGCGCGGCGCAGCTCGGCATGAAGGTGGCGGTCGCCGAAAAGCGCGCGACCCCGGGTGGTACCTGTCTCAATGTCGGCTGCATCCCGTCGAAGGCGCTGCTGCATGCGTCCGAATTGTTCGACGAAGCAGGGCATGGCTTTGCCAAGATGGGCATCGGCGTGTCGAAGCCGAAGCTCGATCTGAAGGCGATGATGGCGTTCAAGGACGAGGGCGTGAGCGGCAACGTCAAGGGCGTCGAATTTCTGTTCAAGAAAAACAAGATCGATTCGTTCACCGGAACGGGGCGCATCGTCGCGGCCGGCAAGGTCGAGGTGACCAGTGCAGACGGCAAGAAGCAGGAGCTTGAGACCAAGAACATTGTCATCGCCACCGGCTCCGATGTCGCGAAGCTGAAGGGCATCGACATTGACGAAAAGCGGATCGTGTCCTCCACCGGAGCGCTAGAACTCGACAAAGTGCCGGAAAGGCTGGTCGTGATCGGCGCGGGCGTGATCGGGCTCGAACTCGGCTCGGTGTGGCGGCGGCTCGGCTCCGAGGTGATGGTCGTTGAATTTCTTGACCGCGTGCTGCCCGGCATGGATTCGGAAGTCTGCAAGCAGACTCAGCGGCTGTTCGAGAAGCAGGGCATGACGTTCAAGCTCGGTTCCAAGGTCACGGCCGTGGATGCTTCGGGCAAGAAGCTGAAGGTCAAGGTCGAGCCGGCCAAGGGCGGGGACGCCGAAACCATTGACGCCGATGTCGTGCTCGTCTCGATCGGCCGCGTTCCCAACACGGACGGTCTTGGCGCGAAGGACGCCGGCGTCGCGCTGGACGAGCGAGGCCGTGTCGCGATCGATGATCACTTCCAGACCAATGTGAAGGGCATCTACGCCATCGGCGACGTGATCCGCGGCGCGATGCTCGCGCACAAGGCGGA
>CAZIKZ010000205.1:0-7893 GCA_964539845.1 uncultured Hyphomicrobiales bacterium | reverse complement strand
GTGGTCGCCGGGTGGAAGGTCCCCGCCCCCACTTCCATGTCGTAGGGCTGCAGGATGACGCAGCCATAATCGGCCCAATAACGCTGGAGCGCGAGAATGAGGCCCTGAAAGGAGCGCGTGGGCTCCGAGGCCAACGCTGTGTCGGAGACAGACATTTCGGGCGGAATCCGAGGGGTTTTTTGCTGTGCGGTTTACCTATCGGCCGCGCCGGAACCGGTCAAGGAATCCCCTGACGTGAACCACCAAATAGCTGCCGCAAACCATTGAAATAGAGGGAGCGGTTCGTCATGGTGGCGGGCCAGCAGTTTGGGGCCTTTGGCCGCTGGTGTGGGGGTAAGACACGTTCATGGCAAAGCCGACCGTCATTATCGTGGGGGCCGACAAGGGCGGCGTAGGCAAGACCACCGTCTCGCGCACCCTGCTCGACTATTTTACCGCCCGTAACGTGCCGATCCGCGCCTTCGACACCGAATCCCCGAAGGGCACCCTGAAGCGCTTCCACCCCGACATCACCGAAATCGTGGACGTGACCCAGGTCCCCGATCAGATGAAGATTTTCGACACCCTGTCGGACGCCAAAGTCACGCTGATTGACGTACGCGCGGGCCTCCTCTCGACCACCCTGGCCGCGCTCCGCGACATCGGCTTCCTCGAGACAGTGAAGCGCGGGCAGATCACGCTCGGCGTCGCCCATATCCTCGGCTCCTCGATCACCTCGTTGAACGAGATTGCCGACATCGCGCCCTTCGTCACGGACGGCAAATATTACCTCGTCAAGAACTTCATCAACGAAACCAGCTTCTTCGACTGGGACCAGACGACCTACGATTCCTATTTCAAGAAGATCAAGGACGCGGTCGAAATCACGATCCCGAAGCTGAACGAAATGGCCTACGAGCAGGTCGAGCTTGCCTCCGTGCCGTTTGTCACCTTTGTCGCTAACAAGAGCGCGCACGACGCGCCGGCGAATTACTCCTTCGTCCTGCGCGGCTATGTCCGGCACTGGCTCGGCAATGTCTGGGGTGAGTTTGATCGCGTGAAGCTGTCGGACCTCGTCACCCCAGCGGTAGCTCCGGCGGGCAAGGGCGAAAAAGGCCTCAGCAGCCGGGCAGCCGCGATTCACGAGCAATCGCGCGAGCGAAGCTGACGGCGCTTGCGGCGTCGTCGCCTTCCGACAGCCTAACCCACTTTCCCCGCTCATTCCCGCGAAGGCGGGAATCGAACTCTCCTGACTCAGGGCCGCCGCTTTCGTCGGGACGAGCGGACGTCGGACGCGCTATCAACCTGTCATGTCCCGGCAGAAAGCCATCTATATCGTCTGTTCACCGCGCCAGCGCGTCGGCAAGACACTGGTCGCGCGCGCCCTGACCGAATTCGTCCTCGCGGACGGACGCGCAGCGATCGCTTTCGACATCAATCCGAACAACACAGCGCTTTACGGATTTCTACCGCGCAGTACGGCCCGCGCCGATATCGACACGACGCGCGGGCAGATGGCGCTGTTCGACGAGTTGATCGCGGACGATGGAGTGGTGAAGGTCATCGATCTGGGCGACCAGGCCTTCGACAAGTTCTTCACGCTGCTGAAACAGATCGCGCTTGCCGAGGAGGCGCGCCGGCGCGGCATCGACGTTGTAACGCTGTTCATCGGCGACCCGGACCCGCGCTCGGCAAAAAGCTATGAGCAGACTTACGGCGCCATTCCGCAACTGGCGCTCGTGCCGGTCCACAACGAATTCATCGCCAATATGCAAGATTATATGGGGAATTTCCCGAGCCCCGCGCCGGGCGAGCGACCCGTGCGGTTTCCGGTCCTGAGCCCGTTTCTCAAATCGGTGGTGGACCGGCCTGGCTTCTCGTTCGACGACTATCTGGAGCGCCATACCGGTACGCGCACCGAACTGCACGAATGGATCGACCGTGTCTTCCTGGAATTCCGCGAGTTGGAATTGCGTCTGTTGCTGCGGGAGCTGAAGACCTCGATCACTTTGAGGTAGCCGTCGACCCCGTCGCCTCTAAATACAAAAATCGCGGGCTCTGTGAGCCGGAACACAGTCCTGTTCCGCCACACTGTCTATTGAACTCACGTCAAAGCCGCCACGACACACTCCTGACGCAACCGTTGGAGATTGAGCGATGCTGACGTTTGTTCTCTATTTTGCCATTGCCTGCTTTGTCGGCCTCGTCGTTCTTGGCCACATCCTGTTGCTGCAGGTATTGTTCGCAAGTGCCGACCATGCGAGCGGCAAGCGCGAACGTCGCAAGCCGCGTGACGTACTGCCGAACATTCCGGGCTGAACGCGAGCAATTTCCGGGGCTCATCTCACGCCTGAGGTAATCGTCCCGAAAGCCTGCACCCCTCCGGGGGTCCGCGCTCTAATGCCCCTCGAAGGACACCAGCGTGCGCACGGGCACATTAAGCGCGCGCAGCTTCGCCGCACCGCCAAGATCGGGCAGGTCGACCATGAACACCGCGGCGACAATTTCCGCTCCCATCTGCCGCAGCAGCTTGACCGCGGCCTCCGCGGTGCCGCCCGTCGCAATCAGATCGTCCACGAGGATGACGCGTTCGCCTTTCGCCACCGCGTCCTCATGCATCTCCATCTCGTCGAGGCCGTATTCCAGCGAATAGGCGACGCGGACACTCTTGTGCGGCAGCTTGCCTTTCTTGCGGATCGGCACGAAGCCAGCCGACAGCTGATGCGCGATGGCGCCGCCGATAATGAAGCCGCGCGCCTCGATGCCGGCGATCTTGTCGATCTTGGAACCGGCCCAGGGCTGCACCAGTTCGTCGACCGCACGGCGGAAGGCTCGCGCCGACCCGAGCAGGGTCGTGATGTCACGAAACATGATGCCGGGCTTCGGATAGTCCGGAATGGTGCGGATCGTGGACTTCAGGTCGTTATCAAGCACAGGGCTATCCATTTCGATGTCGTTTCAGTGGGCCCGGCGGGCCGGCGCGGTGTGAACACGGCGCAGGCGAGCCGGGCTGCAATGTGACTAAGCCGCGCCCCCTGCGCAACCGGATTGATCGGAGCTGAAGGCCGCCTGCCCTATTCTCGCAGCTTGTCCAGAATCGCGCCGATGACGTTGGAATAGTCGTCTGTCCAGACCCACTCGTCCTCGTCCGCCTCCTGCTCAACCCACTTGTCGCTCTTCGCAAGCAGGCCGAAATCCTCGTCGTTGCGGGCCACCGCAACGACCAGCGAACCGAAGACGTGGTTGTCGTCGTCATAGCCTTCATCGGAATCGTTGGCGCGCGAGACGAGATCGTTGGCCTCGGCGATGCCCGCCACCACTGGAGCAAGCGTCATGTGCTTGTTCGAGATGTGCATCAGGATCATGCCGTCCGGCCTGATCTTGTCCTTGTAGATCGCCATCGCCTCCCTGGTGAGGAGATGGGTCGGGATCGCATCGGAGGAAAACGCGTCGACGATCAGAATGTCGTATTGCCCATCCGGCGCATTCGCGAGCGTAAGCCGTGCATCGCCGATCACGATCTTCGCATCCGGCGCGCATTCCGACAGGAAGGTGAAGCGCTTCGTGTCTTTCGCGATCCGCACAACCGAGGGATCGATCTCATAATAGGTGAGTTGATCGCCGGGCTTCATCTGACAGGCGAGCGTGCCGGCGCCAAGACCGACCACGGCCGCGTTGATCGGGCCACCGCGCTTCTCACGCGCCGCATTCAAGCCCTGAACCATCGGCGAGAGGTCATGATAATAAGTAATCGGCACCGGACGGCCGGTCGTTGGCCGCCCATCGGCATCGCGGATGCGCTGTGCACCATGTTCGATGGTGCCATGCTTCAGGATGCGGAATTGGCCGCCGTCCGATTCCATCACCTTGTGCACACCGAAAAAGCTGCGCACGAAATCGCGCCGGCCGGCATCGGCGCCGAACAGCACGACGAACATCAGCGATGTTGCGATGATCCCGGCGAAGGTCAGGACATAATGCGAAAAACCAAAGGCCAGCACCAGGAGTGCTGCGACCCACAGATTGAACGCGGATTCGACGAATTCATAACGCCATCCATACGCTGCGTAGAGCGCGAAGGCGGCGCCTGCGATGATCGCGACCCAGGCGGCGATTTCAACCTTGCTGCGCGGCCAGGCGAGACCGGGGCGGCACAACGCGGCGAGAACGATCAGCAGCGGATATTCCGCAACCCATGAAAACAGATGCTGGGCGACAATCCCGGCAAAGACGCCGCCGATCACGCCGCCTAGCGACAGATAAAGATAGAACGAGGTCAGATAGCGTGCCGGCGGACGCCTTCGGGCGAGTTCGCCATGGCACATCAGCGCGAGCACGAAGAAGCCGACGAGATTCAATGCAATCAGCACGACGATCTGGTCGGCCGCACCAAGCGCAAGCGAAACCACAAGCAGGATAATCGCAATCGGCGCGATGAAGGTGACGAACCGGTGCGGCAGGATCGGACGCGACTGGAACGCGATCACGAAGGTCGCAAGATAGAGCGCAAGCGGCACTACCCACAGGAAGGGTGCGGCGGCAACGTCGGTCGAAATATGGGCGGTGATGGCAATCAGCAGTGCGGACGGCACGGCCGCAAGCGCGATCCAGATCAGCGCATCGCGGAAGGTCGGCGGCGCTGCGTCATCGGCCGCAATGTCGGGCAGAGCATCGCGCGAGCGAAGCAGAAACACGCCGCACACTGCGAGCAGAACAATCAGCGCATAGAAGCCGACGGTCCAGCCCATGGTTTGCTGTGGAAGACGCGTGAACGGTTCAATCACGAACGGATAGGCCAGCAACGCGAGGAAACTGCCGACATTGCTAGCGGCATACAGGAAGTACGGGTCCTTGGCCTGCGGATGGCCAGTGCGCGCAAACCAGGCCTGCAGCAGCGGCCCGTTGGCGGACAGCGCGAAGAACGGCAACCCGATCGAGACCGCGAACAAGCCCAGCAGCCAGAATTCCGGACCGGTCGCGGGCGGGCTGCCCCACCCCGCGGCGATCCCGAGCGGAAGGGCGACCACCGCGGCGATGGTCACGACAAGATGGATCACGACCGAAATACGGCCCGGCACGAACTTGGTCAGCGCATGGGCGTAGGCATAGCCCGCGAGCAGCATAGTCTGGAAGAACACCATCGCCACCGACCAGACCGCCGGTGTACCGCCAAGCTTCGGAAGCACCATCTTCGCAAACAGCGGTTGCACCACGAACAGGAGCGCGGCGCTGACGAAGATCGCAGTCGTGTAAGCCGCAAGCAGAAGCCTGAAGGACGAGGCAGTGGCCGGCATAAATGCGCTCTGGGATGGTGGTGTCTTTGGTTCCATCCGGGCTGTCGCCGGCCGGACGCGCCCTTATAGCGGAAGCCGGGCTGCGGGAATCATGAATTTCGTGTCAACGGCCCAGAACGCGGCCGGCGACGGCGTCGAGCTTCTTCACAAGTTCCGGATCGCGTGCCTCCGGCGCCGTAATGATGGCGGTATCGAGTGCGCGATCGGAGCCGATCGGACACGGTTCATGCTCACGCGGGAAATCGTGGGCAAGCCGCGACACCAACCGCTTCGCCTTCTCCGCATTAGCGGTCAGCACAGCGATGATGTCCTGCACGGTGACGGCGTCGTGGTCGGGATGCCAGCAGTCAAAATCGGTCACCATGGCAACGGTCGCGTAACAAATCTCGGCTTCGCGGGCGAGCTTGGCCTCCGGCATATTGGTCATGCCGATCACCGAATAACCAAGTTGCTGATAGGTCAGGCTTTCGGCCAGCGTGGAGAATTGCGGGCCTTCCATGCAGACGTAAGTCCCGTCGCGCACCACCGCGATCCCTTCGGCCCGCGCAGCCTCCTGGATCCGGTTGCGCAGGTTCGGCGAGACCGGATGCGCCATCGACACATGCGCGACGAGGCCCCGGCCGAAAAACGAACTTTCACGCTTATGCGTGCGGTCGACGAACTGGTCGACCAGAACGAAAGTGCCGGGTGGCAGCATCTCCTTGAACGATCCGCAGGCCGACAACGACACCAGATCGGTGACACCGGCCCGTTTCAGCACGTCGATATTGGCGCGGTAATTGATGTCGGATGGCGAGAGCCGGTGGCCCTTGTCGTGCCGCGGCATGAACACGACCGGCAGACCGGCGATATCGCCAATCCGGAGCGCACCGGAGGGGTCACCCCACGGCGACTCCACGCGCTGTTCGCGCGCATTCTGCAACCCGGGCAGATCGTAGATGCCCGAACCGCCTATAATGCCGAGGACGGATTTCGTCATGGCCCTTCCAGAAAAGCGAAAGGCCCCGCACGGGGCCTTTCGTCAGGAATAGTGCGGTCAGGAGCGCTTCGGCTGGCTCGACGCGCGCTTCTCGTCGAGAAGCTCGGGATGCGCCTTCACAGCGGCCCAGACCTTCTTCTTGGTGAAGTACATCAGCCCCGCCAGCACGAGCAGGAAAATCATCACCTGGAGACCGAGACGCTTGCGCGCCTCGAGATGCGGCTCAGCGGCCCACATCATGAAGCCGGTGACATCCTTCGCATATTGAAGGGCGGTCTGCGGCGAGCCGTCGTCATAGGTGACCTGCCCGTCGCTCAGCGGATTGGGCATGCCGATGGCGTGACCGGGGAAGTACCTGTTGTAGTGATTGCCCTCAGGGAGTTTGAAATCCTTCGGGGCGTCCACGTAACCGGTCAGCAGCGCGACCAGATAATCCGGCCCCTGCTCCACATACTGGGTGAAGATGTCCAGCACGAACCAGAACCCGCCGCGCTCATAGGTGCGCGCCTTTGCGATGACCGAAAGGTCCGGCGGCAGCGCGCCGCCATTGGACGCACGCGCTGCATTGTCGTTCGGGAACGGCTTCGGGAAACGGTCAGCGAGGCGTCCGGCGCGCTCGAACATTTCGCCGGCGTCGTTCGGACCGTCCTGCACCCTGTATTCGGCCGCAATCGCCGCGGCCTGCGGCTGCGTGAAGCCCGGGCCACCCGTTTCCGCGAGATTGCGGAACGACAGCAGCGAGAGGCTGTGACAAGCCTGACAGACCTCGCGATAGACCTTGAAGCCGCGCTGCAGCTGGCCGCGATCGTATTTCCCGACCGGTCCCCAGAACGACCATTTCTGCTTCGGCGGCATCTCCGCCTCTCCGGCCGCGAAGGCCGGTGCCGAGAGTCCTGCGATAAGCGCGAGAGCGAGAAGAGAACGTTGCATCGTCATTTTGGTGCGTCTCCTGCCGCTCAATGTCTGGTCGGCGCTGGTGCGGGGGCGCCGATTGGCACGCCCTCCTTCAGCACCGATTCCGCGATCGAGTTCGGCAGCGGCTTGGTCGTTTCGAACCGCGAGAGCAGCGGCAGGATGATGAGGAAGTGCCCGAAATACCAGATGGTCAGGATCTGCGAGGCGATGACGTAACCGCCTTCAGCCGGCTTGGCGCCGAGATAGCCAAGACCAAGGCAGACCGCGACGAAGATCCAGAAGAACTGGCGGAAGAGCGGACGGTAGCGCGCCGAGCGCACCCTGCCGCTGTCGAGCCAAGGCAGGAAGGCCAGCACAAGGATCGAGGCGAACAATGCGATCACGCCAAGGAGCTTGTTCGGGATGGCGCGCAGGATCGCGTAGAAGGGCAGGAAGTACCATTCCGGCACGATATGGGCCGGGGTCACCGCCGGATTGGCCGGGATGTAGTTGTCCGCGTGCCCGAGATAGTTCGGGATGTAGAATACGAAATACGCGAAGAACAGCATGAAGCAGAGGATGCCGAAGCTGTCCTTGATGGTGGCGTAAGGCGTGAACGGAACCGTGTCCTTGTCGCCCTTTGGCTCGATGCCGGCCGGGTTGTTCTGACCGACCACGTGCAGCGCCCAGACATGCAGTACGACCACGCCCGCAATCACGAAGGGGAGAAGATAATGCAGCGAGAAG
>CAZIKZ010000204.1:0-7905 GCA_964539845.1 uncultured Hyphomicrobiales bacterium | reverse complement strand
CCTGATCGTACCGGCAGGCTTGTCGCGAAGCGCTGTGAGTGACGAAAGTTCTGCCCCGATCTCCTCAAGACGGGGACCGACCGTTTCCATAAGGCGCTGCCCGGCCTGCGTCGGCGCAACGCTGCGCGTCGTTCGAGTGAGCAAACGCACCCCAAGACGCGCCTCAAGCTCGCGGATCGTGTGACTTAAAGTGGATTGGGATAGCCCAAGTTTCGAGGCCGCCTTGGTAAAGCTCCGTTCCCGCGCGACGGCCAGGAAGGCAAGGATGTCGTCGAGTTGGCCGCGCTGCATTTATGGCCCTATCCCACAAGTCTATTCGAATATTAGCGGATTATCGCAATATAGCCAAAGCCCTAGCGGCTCACAGCAATTGGTATACGAGCGCGATGCTCGATCATCCTTCCAGATGTGGCGTCAACTGCGAATACTTGCTGGCTTCTCGGTGTCGCCAGCTTGTCAGCTTGGTGTCGAAGTGATGCGGCGACTTGGGAACAAGATCGCCAACTAATTTCGACGAGGTATCCAACATGGCGCAAATTATCAACGCAAGCATTCGAGGTCCGATTTCTCAGAACGATAAACATTCGGTTATGGAGTTCGTAATCAGCTATACGGCGTCGTTCTCACCAAACGAACTGAGTCAAGAATTTGAAGATGCTGCAAGGCTTCTGGAAAAAGACGATACTGATAACGATCTAATCACTCCTTACCAAAAACCTCTGACGTTTTTAGCGACCGAATCCACGGTCGATCGCGAGTTCAGCATCACCGTACTCCGCGAGTGGGTGAGCGGCGAATTGGGTGATGAAGAAGTCAGAGGACAACTCTGGTTACGAAGAAAGGGAGACGGCCTGCCCACCGATGATCGCTTCACCGCCAACCATGTGAAGTGCAGGGCGTGAGTTAGACTCGCCTCGCCGATGCTTTTATGTATAGCGCAGCTATACTTGTTCGCGATCGTGACCTTGCTCTTTTTGCGGCAATCTTCGCCCTCGCCGTTAAGGAAATGGGATATGAAACGCCGGGATTTTAACCGCATCGCGTTGGGCGCAAGCCTCAGCCCACTACTGGCAAATTCGGCGTTTGTTTCGGCGAGCGCGCAACCAGCCGCCGCTCCTGCGGATATGCCAACAAATATAAACGTGGTCATCAAGAATACGCCAAGAACTTACAATCAGGTCAATGTGCCGCGCAGGTATGTCGCGGGAAAGCGGCGCTTCAGTATTTATTGGACGTGGAGCTATCCGTGGGAATCCAACCGCGACGTAACAGAGTTGGACAACCGCTTTTCGACCATCACGGAAGTGCGCCGCGTGGCATGGCCGAGTTACGAGAAGCCGGAATTCTCCGAACAGATGTTTTTGCAGGGCATCGCGGGCACGTTGGAGCTCTTTCACCTGTCGACAATCAGATTTCAAAGTCTTGCCGAGCAGGTTACCGGACATCCCGTCGCGGTTTATCAGCGCATCGATCAGGCCGGTCAGAAGCTGCCGATCGACGATCGAATCCTGGCAGATACCGACACCATGATGGTGTTCGGTCTTGACCATATGGTCACGGAGCAGGAAGCTTCGGTGGAAGAGATCGAGGCGCTTCGAAAATTTCTGACGCGAGAAGGCACTTGCCTTCTGCTTGCACCGCACCACGACGTAGGTGTGTCCACCGACATGGCCGAGCGTCAAATGGAATATGCGCACCATGGTGACCCCTTGGTGCCACGTCAGCAACGGTTCGGGAAGTACACCCGTTCGCTAATGAAGGGGCTTGGTGTTCCCGTTGAGAATCGCTTTGGACTCCGCCCGGCGGTATTGCCCGGCACAAACCAACTTGCGCCGTTGACCGCCATGCGCGACCTCGACCTCCCTGGATGGCTTACCGGGGTGACAACATTTAATTTCCACCAACACCTGCCGCATTACGAAGTTACTACGACGGATTCAAAGTCGATTCAGGTTTTGGCAAAGCAACCGATCGACATGTCGAAACCGCATCCCTTCACAGCGTCCGGCAACCGAGAATTCAATACCTTTCTTTGGATGCCTCCAGCGGGCGAGCGGGCCGGGCATATTGTGTTGGTCGACAGCACGATTTTTACGACGCTGTTCGGGGCTTCCCCGAGCATTGAACGGTTTTGGTACAACCTTGCGACGCGAACGTAGTGGCAATCAGCGCAACTGAAGTACACGCTTCTCATCAGTTCGGGAGATTTCAATGTCACAGGATCAACCCAGCACCACGCGTCGCGGGTTTCTCGGGGCGGCGACAGCAGTCACGGCAGCCACAGCGGCGACGCTGACGGCGCCATCCATCGCGGAGGCTCAACAAGCCAACGGAATCAAAATGGCGCAGAAAGCGACGGACGCAAATCCAAGCGGTCCAGTTCCTTCGGTAACAAAGCCGGGCGACTGGTCAAAACCCGCTGCGATGGCAATACCCAAAGGGGGCGCCTTCAAGCAGGAGCAGGGACGATACGGCCTGATATATCCTCGGACTCCCGCCAACTACGGATTCTCGATCCTGGCGAAGGTCAAGCCCGGACGCGAGGCTGCCGTTCGCGAATATGGCAAAACGATCGAAGCTGCGGTAGCTGGCGATCCGTCCGTCCTTGCACCGCTCAAGCTGCATTACCTTCGCTGGCTTCTTTTCGACATCAAGGGCGATACCTATTTCATGTATCAGGGAATCTTCGACACCGACTTCGACAAGTACATCGAGGATGCCGTGGCGCTGTTCGCTTCGACTGGCATCACGACCGTATTCACAAACCTCGAAGGATTTCCCGAGAACTGGCAGGGGAACGTGCCTGCGATTAATAAGTTTTTCCGGGAACACCAATGTCCGAGCTTTCTTGAATATGCGGAATACCCGTATGCGACCGCCGATGAGGTCAAGAAGGCTCTGAAGGTCAAGGGCGCCATGTCGACCATGCTGGATCAGATGCAATAAGCGTACTGCCGCGGCGGAGCCTATGCTTGAATTCGAGGATATTCAGCACATCACATTGACCCGTGTGCCTGCGATTACCGGCCGTTACGAATTCCTGTCGTTTCGCGAGCCGGCGCAGGGGCGAGCTTGGCTCGCGGGAATTCTCGAAAAGGTTGCTTCTGCAAAGGAAGCCAACGCTTCCATAGCGAAAGACAAGCGGTGGGTATCGGTGGCCTTCACTTGGGCTGGCCTTCGCGCCCTCGGAGCGGATGAGGCTTCCTTGGCGACTTTTCCCGAGGAATTTCGTCAAGGCATGGTCGCACGCGCGCAGATGCTTGGCGACACCGGCTCGAACCATCCCGATCGATGGATCGGTGGTCTAGCAAGTCCGCGGCTGCATGCAATCGCCATACTGTTCGCCCGGGATGAGGCAGAGCGGCAACGGGCCGCCCGCGAACATCAGGCATATCTTGCGCGGATCCCAAGCGTTGAAATGCTGTCAGCATTGGATCTGAATGCAACGCCCCCGTTTGACCACGCGCACGATCATTTCGGTTACCGCGATCGGCTTTCTCAGCCCTTCATAGAAGGCACTGGAGAAGTGCCAACGCCAGGATCAGGTGCGCCGCTAAAGCCGGGCGAGTTTATCCTCGGCTACCCCGACGAAGAGGGTCCGCCGGTCAATCTCCCGCAACCGGCAATTCTATCCCGTAACGGGAGCTACATGGCATATCGGCGCCTAGAGGAACATGTGGGCAAGTTCCGCGGCTTTTTGCGAGAGCATGGCGAGACGACCGAGGAACAAGAACTGATCGCAGCAAAGCTAATGGGCCGCTGGCGCAGCGGCGCGCCGCTTGTGTTGGCGCCAGAGAAAGACGATCCAGCACTAGGCGCCGATCCGCAGCGTAACAACGACTTCAATTACAAGGAGATGGATCCGCACGGGTATGCGGTGCCACTCGGTTCGCATATACGGCGCTTGAATCCGCGCGACACGGCAGCGAACCTCAACCGCCGCCGCATGATTCGCCGCGGTGCCACCTATGGCCCCGCATTGCCCGAGAATGCGCCGGACGACGGAGTCGAGCGCGGCATCGCCGCTTTCGTGATCTGTGCGAGCCTCGTCCGGCAGTTCGAATTTGCGCAGAATGTTTGGATAAACGATCGCAATTTTCACGAGCTCGGGAACGAGCATGACCCGATTATCGGTACACAGGATGGCACGCTTGAATTCAAAATCCCGAAGCGTCCTATCCGTAAAAAGATAACTGGCCTACCCGCCTTCACCACTCTGAAAGGCGGCGCTTACTTTTTTCTACCTGGACTCAACGGGCTGAGATACCTCGCAACGCTTGATGGCCGCTAGCCAAGTATCATAGCATTGCATAGCATAACCATGAGGGCTTCGAACTCGTACAACGGTTGGCCGGCAGCCTTCAGGAAGTTTCGCGGTTATGACATGGAGCAAGGCCGAACGCGCGAAACTGTTCTGACCAGTTGATTAGCGGATCGTACAATCGCTATGCGGTGATGCCTCGTGGAAGCGTTCCTTCAACAACAGTTTTGACGAGAGTCGGCGCCAGAAACGCCAACGAAATGGTCATATTGACCTTGCGGACGCTGCACCGCTCGCGTTTGGCAATCTCCTCGGGATTTTTGATTTGACCGCTGACAAGTTCGTCGAGCCACCGGCGTCCCTTGGCGATCGATGCGATAAGCTTCGCCCGACGCGCGGCTTTGACGGGCCTGGTCTCGTCGCGCGCGACTCCCGTCGGCAACACAATGTCGCGCCCTCGTTTCGTGGGCGGCTGGGTCCACGGGATGTGAATGATCGTTGCGGCCAATTTCCCGTTGCCCTTCTTTGCGGTGGCTGATGCCTGTGCTGCGTCGGCCTTGAGAGTGACGGCCAGCCGGTTGGTCTGAATCTCGACGCGTTCGACGTAGGTTTGGAGCAGGGTGCGATTGTCCTCGGGTTCGCTGATTTCGAGCCGTTCCCGGAGTGCTTTGATGATGGTGTCCTCGACATCGGGCGCGGGGACGCGGGCGACGGTGCCTGCGAGCTCGGATTTGCCATGGAGCAGCGGCGTCGAGATGTAGTAGCGGTACCGGATGCCATTTTTGACCGCGAAGGCTTCCCGAGCCGACTTGTTCCGGAATCCGAAAAGCCGGGGTCCATTCCAGCGGGTGCCGGTGATGGCGCAGGCGATCTGGCTCAGACTCTTGTAGGATTTTCCCTCCCAGCTGAATCCATCGGCTGTGATCGTCACTCGGTGCATCTTGCCTTCCATTCCCGGGAGAGGACCGTTCCGGGCTGCAAGTTCCAATCCGGCCTCCTGAAACCCGCTATCACGCCTTTCAGCGTGTCACCGGGGCCATCCAGCTTCACGCTGTCCAGTATCCGCCGGCTCTCGGCATTGAGATCGCCGAACCGGTCAGCCTGCAGGCGAAAGGCCAGTGTCCGAAATAACAGGTTGCGAGATAGGGTGGGCGGCGGCACCGGCCTAAACACCGTGCGCCATCGTGCCCGCAGGTCATTGATCGGGAAATCGCCCAAGCAAGCGATCTCCACCGACAGGTCATCCGCAGCCGGATTGCCCGCACCACCTTCTCCGCTGTCGCGGGCGAAATTTTTGAAATTTCAGTTTGCATCACATCCTCCGTTCTGATGACGGCGTCATGCGCCACCACCCAAACCCCGCGGAGGCCAAAGGCGCTGGCGGGGAGGGCGGAAGGGAGGTTTCGATCAGCTACTGCCGATGCGATGCATCAGGCTGGCTGCATTCAGGAAGGTGTTCACCTCGTAGATCAGTTGCTCGACATCAAGCGCAATCTCGATTGCCTTGCTGACGTTGTCGGCATCGGCACAGGCGTTCGCTGCCTTGGCAATACCGGCGGCCTCTTCAAGCCGATTATGCAGCTCCGAGATGTGAGCTTTCAGCGTGGCTTCTAGGACTTGAGCGTCCATTGCGGCGGCTCCTTTCGCCACCACACACACGCTCCGTTCTGTGCCGAAGTTGAGGATGAGCAATTTTCTGGCTCATTTGCGCTGGTTGTGGCCGTCTGAAAATGATTCTGGGGGCGAACTAGATTAAGCGCTCAAACTTCAAATCTGGGGCAGGGGTTCGAATCCCTTCCAGCGCGCCACCTAACATCTGACATAAAATCGATTTTTAGATCGGCCTGAAATGACCCCAGACTAAAATTGCTGTTTAGTCTGAGTTTTAGTTTTTCCAAAGATTTTTCGGATTACTGCCCGCGAGCGTCTACTCGCTAATGGACGCCGCTCTGCGGTAATTCTTCAAGAGGTCTAAATCGAACGGGCTCACGGCAAACACAATCTTCTTGCCGTGAACCACTTTCAGACAGTTAGACCCGCGCCGAATCGAGCTGTTCGTGCTTCGTCGCGACCTCTTGTGCCTTGGCATAACTTTCAATCAGCAGGGCATAGGGCGGGAAGATCTTGGTATAGACCTCGGCCCATTCCTGCGCATCCGGCCGGTTCCAGGTCTTCTGTAATTCGGACGCGACGGCGGCCGTATCCATAGGGACGACGCCAGCCTGCACCACGCGGGCAAGCGTGATTTCCTGCGCCATCTTGGAATAGGTGCCGGAGGCGTCGATCACAGCGAAGACCTTGTAGCCCTCGTGCACAGCAGCGATCGCCGGAAATGCCATGCAGACGCTTGTGATGGTGCCGGCGATGATCAGCGTGTTGCGGCCGGTCGCCTTCACGGCGGCGACGAAGTCCGGATTGTCCCATGCATTGATCTCGCCCTTGCGCGCCACGTATTTGGCGTGGGGCGCGTTCGCATGGATCTCGGGGATCAGCGGTCCGTTTGGCCCCTGCGGCACCGACGCCGTGGTGATCACCGGCATTTTGCAGAGCGAGGCCATCTTGGCGAGCGCGGTGGCGTGATTGCGTAAGACCGGCATCGGCATATCGCCGACGGTCTGGAACAGACCGCTCTGGTGATCGATCAGCAGCATCACCGCATCATCGGCATCGATGGTCGGTTTGCCGTCTCCAAAATTCGCGACATTATTGAAAGGCATGATTGAATCCTCCTTGTCTGGATTTGTCTCTGGGCGCCTATCGAGAGGCTTTCACGGTGCTGTAGCTGCCGATGAGGTTGCGGTAGTCGGGGATATGGTTCGAGAACAGCGCACCCAGGCCCTCGACATCATTGCGCCAGTCGCGATGCAGTTCGCAGGCAACGCCGAACCAGGTCATGAGCTGCGCGCCCGCTTCCGACATCCGGTTCCAGGCCGAGTGGCGCGTGATCTCGTTGAAAGTGCCGGAAGCGTCGGTCACGACAAAGACGTCGTACCCCTCGGCGATCGCGGAGAGCGCCGGGAACGCCACGCATACCTCGGTCACGACGCCGGCGATGATGAGCTGCTTGCGTCCGGTGGCCTTGACCGCTTTGACGAAGTCCTCGTTATCCCAGGCGTTGATCTGGCCCGGCCGCGGAATGAACGGCGCCTTGGGGAAGATCTCTTTCAGTTCCGGGACCAGAGGTCCGTTCGGTCCGTCCTCGAAGCTGGTGGTCAGGATCGTCGGCAGCTTGAAGTATTTGGCGAGATCCGCCAGCGCCAGTACGTTGTTCTTGAACTTGTCCGGATCGATATCGCGGACGAGCGACAGCAGTCCGGCCTGATGATCGACCAGCAGTACGGCGGCATTGTCCTTGTCGAGACGGGTATAGGGCTTGGTCATGGTTGTGCTCCTTGGTTGAGTTTGAAGATGCGTGCCGATAGGCGACCACCATGTCGCCGCTCAAAAAGGCGCGGCCCCGGTTTGGACACCGGGGCCGCTTGTCGTTCAGTGTGCAGATTCCGCGGCTTCGATCGTCCCGAAACGGCCGCTCTGGAAATCGGCCATCGCCTGCCGGATCTCCTCTTGCGTGTTCATGACGAACGGCCCGTGCATCACGACCGGCTCGTCGATCGGCTCACCGCTCAGGATCAGCAGCGAGGCAT
>CAZIKZ010000203.1:7468-7953 GCA_964539845.1 uncultured Hyphomicrobiales bacterium | reverse complement strand
TATCTGAATAACGAATTGTCCGGCGGCCGCTTCAGGGTCGATGGCAGGCCTGCCGCGCTTCAGAATATCCGCGTGCCGATGTTCGTCGTCGGCACCGAACGCGATCACGTCGCTCCGTGGCGATCCGTCTACAAGATCCATCAGCTCACTGACACCGACATCACCTTCGTACTGACGAGCGGCGGGCATAATGCCGGAATTGTCAGTGAGCCCGGACATCCGCACCGGCGCTTCCGCATCAGTTCGCAACGCGCCATAGACCCACATCTTGGACCGGACGAATGGGTGGATGTTGCGCGCTACAAGGAAGGCTCGTGGTGGGTGGACTGGGGTGCATGGCTTAGCAGCCACTCCGCATCGAACCGCGTGGCGGTTCCCCTAATGGGCGCCACGATACAAGGACACAGGCCGATCGAGGATGCCCCCGGCACCTATGTTTTGCAGCGATGAAGCGGACGAGCTTTATAGTATCCGAGCTTTTCGAT
>CAZIKZ010000203.1:7007-7458 GCA_964539845.1 uncultured Hyphomicrobiales bacterium | reverse complement strand
TTTTCGATCAGGCCGACCGGCTCGTGGCCAATGGTGAGGCCTCGTACGACCGGATATTCGCCTTTGAGGATGTGAACGTCCCGTACTGCAGATCGTGGTCGCGGTAATGCGGACAACGCATCGAGCGGCCCGACATCGGGGACTGGTTTTTCCTCTAAAACGATGCGTCCGGGTTCAACAAAAATCGCAGCTTTCATTTTGGACATTCCAACCTCCAGACATTCCTCTATCGCGGGACTCTCCAGCTAGTGTGACAGCAGCGCCGGAATCTTGAGGTCTTTCAGAATTCCTCTGGTCGCACCGCCCAAAACAAATTCCTTGATGCGAGAATGCCCAAACGCACCCATGACCAGCATATCCGCACCGATCTCCCGCGCATGATCCTGCAACGACTGAGTGACCGGGTGATTGCCGCCCTGCACTTTCGCTACATTGGCCTGCCGGCCATCCC
>CAZIKZ010000203.1:0-6997 GCA_964539845.1 uncultured Hyphomicrobiales bacterium | reverse complement strand
CAGCGGTTTCTCATCAACGACCGACACAATGGTGACGATCTCCGCGCGCTGGAGGAACTCGCGAGCATCGAAGACGGCGCGCGCGGCAACGCGGCTTCCGTCCCAGGCGATCATGATATGGCGGAACGTAGCAGGAGGTTCTTGCTCAGGGACCAAAATTGTCGGCCTGCCCGACCCAAAAACCGCCGCCTCCGCGATCTCCTGCGAGGTGGAATCGTTCGCGGCCCACCCACAGAGAACGAGATCGTGGTAACGGGCATGCATGGCCACATCGTCGCCGGATTCCGACACAAAGCACTCCTCCTCCGTGACTCTTAACGGAATGCTTGCCGGTCCCAGTTCGGCTTTCAGTCCCTGAATAAGCACCGCGGCCGAGGCGCGGCATCTAGACTTCGCGTCGCGGACCAGGGCGGGCACATCAATCAGCAGATTTCCCAATGCGCTCGACACCCGCGGGAAATCAGCAACAAGGACGAGCGCATGAACTTCACCTTTGAGATGGCGTGCAACGGCACCGACATGACCAGCAAGCTTGTCCGAATTGGCATCCGGGTACGTGTGGATCGGTACGAGCAATTGTGATGGCATGAGAGCTCCTTGAATGCTATGGCACAGCGTTCAGCTAAGACTATCCTGCGTCATCGCCACATCGGATGATCGAACGCCGCAGACGACCGTTGCCGTACGAGAGGCCCTAAGGGATCAACTCGGTTAGGATCAGTCCGATGGACAAGGCGACCGCGACAGGTGGAATCCAGCGCGGTATGGTAAAAATATTCTGGTTGGCCGGCTGTCGCCGCTGGATGCGCCAGATCGACGATCACAAAAATGCCAAGCGTCAGCGCGTTGGCCAAGGCCAACAGGTGTTCGAACGGAACCAAGAGAGACGCTGCGAGTACGATGGTGCCGGCCAGCGCGGTGCCTAGGATCGGCGTCCGGGTTCGGGGATTCACCTGTCCGAGAACGGCGGGCAGTTGTTGCCGGCGCGCCATGCCGTAAAACAGGCGAGCGAGCAGAATGATCTCGACCAGCACGCCGTTGGCGATGGCGAGCGCCCCCACTGCAGCGAACAAAGATGCATTCGCGTCCTGGAATAGATCGACCAGCGGGCTGTGGCCGCCGCGACCGGCGAGCACAAGCGCTGTCGCCACGGCGACATAGAGCACTGTGCTGATGATGATCGCACCGATGATGCTGTAAGGGATGGTACGGCGTGGCTCCTTGGCTTCTTCGGCCATATTGGCCAGGCTCTCGAAGCCGATGAATGCGAAAAATGCGATGAACGCGCCCCCGACAACGCCTTGCCATGCCGCGAAATCCGCGGGCCACATGCGCGCGATGTTGAAGTCCGGCGCAGCGTGAAATCCGGCCCATGCCGCCACGACCAGACCAAGGATTTCGACAAGCCCGATCGCGGCGGAGAAGCCGGCGCTTTCCCGCACCCCCAACATCGCCAGCAGCGTGAATGTCACTACCAGCAACGTTGTCAGAGCTATGGCAGGGAGACCGAACAGCAGCGACAGATAGTGGATCGCGCCGCTTGCAATCGAGGCCGCTGCTATCGACACCGCCAGCGTCAGCACAAGACCGGTCAATTGGGCAAGCCGGTCGGAATTGAAGCCGTGTTTGACAAAGGCCGCTGCGCCGGAGGCTTCCGGAAACCGGCTTGCCAACTCCGCATAACAAAGGCCGGTCAGACCGGCCGCGGTCCCTGCCAGCAGGAACGACAACGGCGCCGCGTCGCCGGCGCGGCTGATGACCGAGGCAATCGCAACGTAGATTCCCGCGCCGACGATTACGCCAAGCCCGTAGAACAGCAGCGGCCCCAGTGTGAGCGATCGCCGCAAGGCAACATTCGAGGGCGCCGTGACGCCTGGGGCATTCATTACTGAGGCCTGATGTTGCATTCGGCGATCGACGGCGCCTGCCACCCTCGGAAATCAGCAGTCGTACACCCCACCACATCTGTACGCAGCCCGGAACAGTCGACATTGCCGCGCATATCTAGATCTCCTAGCGGAGGCCACGATTGATTCACATCAACGGGCTTCATCATTGAAGTGGATTGCTTGAAATATTCAAAGGAAGGTTGCGGTGGCGCGCAAGGCGCGCTGGTGGTGACGCGCGAGCGCGCCGGGCGTACACGGGGCCTTCCGGCCGAGGCACGCAGCACGGTCGGCGCCGGCGACAGCTTTCTCGGCGCGATGGTGTAGCGACGTGAGGCAACTGTTGCACTGGTTGGGTATCAGGCCCAAGCGACACTCGGTCGCATGGTGGCGTCGATGCGGATCAGGCCCAGCGAGGTGCAATCGCCTGCGAAAGTGGCATGCTGACCGGAAACGATCAGACGCACCTCAAAGGGTTCGGACGGCCGCGCATCTTGGCATCTTACTCCTCTCCAATCATCTCGAAGATGCATCCTCCAGCGCACCAGGAGCGTCTAGATCCGGCTCCCGGATACGAAGCAGGATCATCGAACGGGCTTTGTCGCGAAGCGTTACGGCAGCCGAGAAGTCCGCACCTTCCGGCTGGATCGGCTCGCCGATAAAAACGGTTACGGGCGACCGTCTTGGCCACCATTGATCGCCGCGCAGCATGTCCCGCGTTCCGACAATGGCTCCCGGAATAACCGGAATGTTCAAATCGCTCGCAACCTTGAACGCGCCGAGATGGAAAGGCCGAAGCCCAATCTGGCCGGTGAACGTACCCTCGGGGAAGACGACAAGAACACGTCCGCTCTCGGTCACCGTCTTCATGAGTCCGGCATCGGCAACGCTTGCAGCCAAATCACGGCGCTCCACGAAGACGACTCCCAGCCGCCGCAGAAATGGACCGACGAACATCTGGTCGGCAAATTCCTTTTTTGCCGCATAAGCGGGTTCGCCGGGAATGGCCGGCGCTAGCGCCAGCGCGTCCGCATAGCTCAAGTGGTTGAATACCAAGACCGCATTTGCGCGTGGCACGGTGCCGGCGTTTTCGATCCTGTATGGGACTCCCATCAGGATCAGACCCGCCCGGCAAATGTAACGAACAGCGGACCATCGCCAGGCCAGTCTTGGAAGCACCATGGCGGCGAACCAGCAGCCAACCGCGACGGTTGCAACAATGATCCACCACCAGCCGGCATAGGCTGTCGTCAAAACCGAATGAAATGCGCTTCGAATGCGCGATCGCAGGCCGTCCAGCACCAAATGCCAGCGGCGTTGCGACAGATCCGATCGGGGTTGTCCAAGTTCACCCTTTTCATACAGAGCCTTAGTCTCGCTGCGGCGGATCTTTTCATTGGATGTCCGCGGTATCGCTCCCGGCGGAAGAACGACAACGTCGTCGACCGGCTCGCCCAGAACAGATGCCGACAGCGCCTGGATGTCACGCCGCAGTGCATCGGCCGACGCTTCATCTGACGCTGTCGTCTCGACCGCTACGATGATTCGTTCGGTGCCCGAAACTGAATCATTCGCACCGAAGAGAGCAACGCCGGATTTGACGACAGACGGCAGATCCGAAACCGGTGCTTCCAATAGCTGCGGAAAATAATGCCGGCCCGCACGGATCACCATATCCTTCATGCGGCCTGCGATATACAGCTCGCCGCCAGCGAGATAGGCTAGATCGCCGGTATCGAGCCATCCGTTGTCGAACAGCTCGCGGGTTTTCTGCTCGTTCTGGAAATATCCGGGCGTGGCGGACGGCCCTCGAAATTCCAGGCGGCCGATAACCCGCTCGGGGACCGCATTTCCTCGGTCGTCCACAATCCGGATATCGTTCGATGGAAGCACACGCCCGCAACCGACAAGGGCGAGCGGGTTGGGATCGGAGAACTCCGCAGCTTGTGCGCGGCGTTCCTTACTCAAGACGTTCCGGTCAATACGGTCCACCAGGGGGCCGCGACCGAGCGGCGGCATGGTCAACGCGACAGCGTTCTCGGCCAGACCGAAGGCCGGCGTCATAGCGCTGGCGCGAAAGCCATGTGGCTTATAGCGGTCGCAGAACCGCTTGATCGACGATGCACTGACCGGCTCGGCGCCGTTGGCGACCATCCGAAGCGAGCCGAGGTCGAGACCCTGGATCGCGGAATCAGTGATTTTGTTCGTGCAGGTTTCGAAAGCGAAGTTGGGAGCTGCCGACAGCGTGGCGCGATATTTGTGAATGGCCCACAGCCAGCTTTCAGGATGTGCGAGGAAGGTCAGCGGTGACATGACGTAGAAGCGCGCACCGAAATAAAGTGATCCCAGCCAAGCCCCTATCAGACCCATGTCGTGGTAAAGCGGCAACCAGCTTACAAAGACATCGGTCGAGGTGGCCTGCATGGCCTTGCCCATGGACCGGATATTCGACAGCAGATTAGCGTGACTGAGTACAACGCCCTTCGGCGCGCCGGTGCTGCCGGATGTATATTGCAGCATCGCCATTGCCCACGGGGCGCGCGTTGGCAATACGGCCGGACGAACCGATCGCAGATCCGCGGCGCTCAAGACATCGCGCAGCGTGCCCACTTGCCAAACAACTGCACTGCCGAGTTTCTTGCCGCGCTCGGTCGTCATCAGCAGATGCGCGCCACAGTTCCGGAGGATTCCGGTCTGCCTTTGCAGGTATTCCTCCAGCTGGGTCAGCCGCGCCGGGGGATAGATAGGGACCGGAACGGCACCGGCGTAAAGGATGCCGAAGAACACCTCAAAGAATTCGAGGCCCGTCGGCAGCATGATGGCGACGCGATCGCCATCCTTGATCCCTCTATCGATCAGCCCGGCCGCCAGCGCGCGCGCTGCCGACGCAAGATCGCCATAAGTCAATGTCGCAGGCTCCACGCCATCCTGCAGATACGTGACATGCGGCCGTTCCGGATGTTCAGTCGCGTGCCATTCCAGCACTTCGACGAGTGTGGACGCATGAACCGGCGCAGAGATGGCCGGCAATTGCTCGACGCACGGCGATCCATCGGGGGAATGCGCGACGATACTGCCGGACCTGCTCAGCGCCGTCACGTAGTCGGAGACGGTTTCAGCCTCGCTCAGCGTCCGCTCGGGCAGCCGCACGCGGAAGGCGAGTTCCACCCGGTTGAGAAGCTCGGCCCGGCTAAGACTGTCCATGCCGAGATCACGGTCAAGCCGGCTTTCAAGTGCGACACGCAGCGCCTTTTGAGGATGCACTTCGTGCACCAGATCCCGCACAATAGCGAGAAGCGCGATGTCCGATTTCACGGCATCTTGTGAGAGCTGCATGTCATCTTTCTATCCAACCGGGTTGTCATACGCTTGATCCTAGTCAACAGCTTCTGCCGGCAGCTTGCTAGAAGGGCGAGACTTTGAAGGGTTCCTCCTCTATGCCAAATGAGCCGACTTATTCGTCTCTCATGGTGCCGATTGACGTGGAGCGCGGCAGTGCCGCCCATGCCAAATTGGCCGCGACGATCGCAGCGCGCTTCGATGCCGTACTGATAGGCGTCGCGTCGGTGGTCCCTTTAGAGAGCGAAATCCTGTACAATGCTTCCTTACGCAACGTCGTTACGGCTTCGAGTGCGGCTTCCAAGCTTACGCAACTTAACCAAGTCAAAGAGCAATTTTTTAAGAATCTTTCGGCTTTTCGCAGTATCGAGTGGCGTGACAGCTTTGATTTTCCGACAGCAAGCCTCCTGCGAGAGGCACGAGCAGCCGACCTCGTCGTGATCGAACGGGAGGGGAAAATGCCTCCGTTGACGTGGCCCCTCGACATCTCGAAATTCATCCTCCAAGTCGGCCGTCCCGTCCTTCTGACGCCGCATGGCCTCACGGAACTCAACGCAACGCGCGTTGTCGTCGGATGGAAGGATGTTCGTGAAGCGCGTCGAGCCGTCCGCGACGCACTCCCGTTCCTGAAGCAGGCCGAAACTGTGATTCTGTTCGAGGCATGCAATGCCGGCGAGGAGCAAGCCGCGCTGCAACGGCTTGCCGATGTCGAAAGTTACTTGTCACGAAGCGGCGTCCGTCGTTGCACAAAGCTCTACGGCACGGAAGTCCAGCACCCCGGAGATGCGCTGATTCGCATTGCCAGCGACGAGGGAAACGCACTCATCGTGGCCGGCGCATACGGTCACAGTCGGCTGGGCGAATGGATTTTCGGCGGCGCCACCGCCGAACTTCTGGGTGACTGCCCAGTCCCCTGCCTGCTGTGTCACTGAGCCGGTCGAAGTTTCAGAGAGGTTCAAGGCACGAGCACCGCAGCGCCGGTCATGTTTCCGGCAGGAAGACAGAGAACCATTCATGCGACGCTTGTATTCGAGCAAACAATAAATTTCCAAAAAACCTAAACAATTCGAGCCAATTATGCGCATTACGCTCAACGCGCCGCAGTTTTGGCGCACTCAAATAACGAACCCTTTCGATGACGACAGTAACGCATGGCTTTACCGATGCCGCGGATTGACAGATCAATCTGGCCGCAGAACCCCGATGGCCAAATATATTGCAGTAGCGGCTCCGCTCACCGCCGCCTCCGGGTAGCGCCTAAGACTGCGATTGAGGACGAGTGCGCTCGATCAACGCCAACAATCAACATGAAGTCCGATACATATCGACGGAGTCGCCCCGGCGTAGTCAAGCTTCACCGCCGACACTCCAACGATAAACCCGAAGATTATCATTAACAACGAAGCCTTGCGCGGTGCGTTCTGCAGCAATGCGAATGGCGTCTTTTTCCTCCTTGCTTTTGACAACGCCCCAAAGATTTACCTTCCCATCCTTCACGATAACATTCACCAAACTCGGACCCCATGGTTTCTTGTCTAACTCTTTCACAATCGAATCTCGCATCGTCTCATCCGCATCGTAAGCCGGAACGGCCGTAACGCCGCTAGCAAGCGCCTGGATGAGATTTGCACGACTCACGATGCCGATAATCCGGTTATTTTCGACGATCGGAACTCTCTTAATGCCATGCTTTTCCATCAATTCGGCGATTTCACATAAGCTCGCCTCGGGCGGTGCCGTGACAACGTTTGTTGTCATCACATCCTTCGCTT
>CAZIKZ010000202.1:0-7964 GCA_964539845.1 uncultured Hyphomicrobiales bacterium | reverse complement strand
GCCTTTTTCAGCGCCTTGATCTGCGCCTTGATCTCATCCTCGGTCATGGCGTCGCATTTCGACAGCGCCACGATTTCAGGCTTTTCGACCAGGCCTTCGCCATAGGCGTTCAGCTCATGGCGCACGACGCTATAGGCGGCCCCGATATCCTCGCTCGTGCCATCCACCAGATGCAGCACCACGCGACAGCGCTCGATATGTCCGAGGAAGCGGTCGCCGAGACCGACCCCTTCATGCGCGCCTTCGATCAGGCCGGGGAGATCGGCCATCACGAATTCACGGCCATCGATCGCGAACACGCCGAGCTGCGGATGCAGCGTGGTGAACGGATAATCGGCAATCTTGGGCTTGGCCGCGCTGACGGCGGCAAGGAAGGTTGACTTGCCAGCATTCGGCAAGCCGACCAGGCCGGCGTCGGCGATCAGCTTCAGGTGCAGCCGGATCGTCATTTCGACCGCGGGCTGACCCGGATTGGCGTGGCGTGGCGCACGGTTGGTCGAGGACTTGAAATGCGCGTTGCCGAAACCGCCATTGCCGCCGCGCGCGAGCGTCACCTCGTCGCCGACCTTGTCGAGATCGGCCAGAAGGGTCTCGCCGTCTTCTTCGTAGATCTGCGTGCCGACCGGAACCTTGAGAATCAGGTCCTTGCCGTTGGCACCGTGGCGGTCCTTGCCCATGCCGTTGCCGCCGCGCTCCGCCTTGTGGTGCTGCAGGAAGCGGTAATCGATCAGGGTGTTCAGCCCATCGACGGCGCGCGCGATCACGTCGCCGCCATGGCCGCCGTCGCCGCCGTTCGGCCCGCCGAATTCGATGAACTTCTCGCGCCGGAACGACACGCAGCCGTTCCCGCCCGCTCCGGACTGGATGTAGATTTTAGCTTCGTCGAGGAATTTCATGAGGCCCTATATAGGCAATCCGGGCGCACTTCACCCGCTCTTTAATGGCTGCTAAGAGGCGCACTCGGCCCCGGCGTTTGCGTCGGCGGCTTCGCCGTCTCCTCAGACGAGGGGTGGCCAGAGCGTGAAGCGGCGGATGGCAGGTCTTTTCAGGCATGGGCGATTGCGTGCGGCGGTCGGGCTGATCGCCGCTTACGCCATTGCGCTGCAGACCCTGTTCGCAGCTTTCGCGCCGCTTCCCGCTAATGCCCAGGCCGCCGATCGGGCCGGGTGGCACGTCCTCTGCTTCGGGAGCGGCAACGCGGCTCTCCCCGACGACGGCGATCCGGCCGCGCCGCCATCGGGCAAATTCCATTGCGTCCTGTGCGGCTCGATGATGGCATCCGCGGCCATCCTGCCGGAAGCGATGGCCGGCTTCATTTCCCCTGCGCGCATTTTCGCCGCGCTCTTCGTGCCTGCCCCCGATCTCATACCGGCGCATCATTCCGTCCGTACCGGATCTGCGCGCGCACCTCCGCTGACCGCCTGATCGAACGCGGCCCTGTGGCCGCATCCATCAGACACGTCATCGGAGTTTTCTCATGTCACGCTTCTGGCGCGCGAGTTGCGCGCTGTCGGCCGCGGCGGCGATCTTGCCGCACTTTGCGGCTGCTCAAACCACCACGCTTCCGCCCATTACCGTGGAAGCCGCACGGCCCGCATCTGCGGCACGATCGCAATCCGCTCCGGCGCAGGCCGGTCCCGGAAGCACATCAACCGCCGCACCGATCCCTGGGACTGCGCCCGCGAACCAGAGCCTCACGTTGCCGAATGTCGAGCAGGCGCGTACTGCCATCAACTACACCCCCGGGGCGGTCTCGATCGTCGGCGCGGAGGAATGGCGCGAACAGCGCACTGCGACCGTGAAGGATATGTTCGACTTCGTGCCCGGCGTCTGGGCGCAACCAAAATGGGGCGAGGATTCACGCCTCTCGATCCGCGGTTCCGGACTGTCGCGCAACTTCCACGGACGCTCGTTGCAGCTCTACGTGGACGGCATTCCGATCAACACGTCGGACGGTTATTTCGACCTGCAGGAGATCGATCCGTCAGCGTACCGCTATGCCGAGGTTTTCCGCGGCGCGAGCGCGCTGCAATTCGGCTCCAATTCACTCGGCGGTGCGATCAATTTCGTCACGCCCAGCGGGCGCAATGCCGAGCCCTTTGCCTTCAGCTCGGATATCGGATCGTTCGGCTACCGGCGCATTCAGTCGAGCTCGGGAGCTGCGATCGGCCCGTTCGACTATTTCGTCACCGGCTCGTTCCAGCAGCAGGACGGCTTCCGCGAACATAGCAACGGCAACCTCTATCGCGGTTTCGCCAATGTCGGCTACCAGGTCACGCCGAATGTCGAGACCCGCTTCTATTTCAACGGCAGTACGATCGAGCAGCGCATTCCGGGAGCGGTGACCAAGACCGTCGCGCTCAGCCAGCCGCGCATGCCGGCACGGATCAATTGGACCAACGATTATCAGCGCAACATCAACGCGAACCGCGTCGCCAACAAGACGGCGTTCAGGTTCGAGAATACGACCGTGGAGGTGGGCGCATTCAGTACCGACCGCCACCTGATGCATCCGATCTTTCAATGGATCGATCACACATTCGGCGATTACGGTGTGTTCGGGAAGATGGTGGATGACCGCAATATCGGCGGATACCGTAACCGGTTTGTTGCGGGCTTCAACATTCTGAATGGCGAGAACAACAACCTTCAGTTCGTCAACGGCCCGCTGGCGACCAGAGGCGCGCTCACCTTCTCTGCGCTCGACAAGGCAAAGAACACGTCAGCCTATGTGGAGAACTGGTTCTACGTCGTCCCCAGCGTGGCCGCTGTCGTTGGCACTCAATTCCTGAGCGCCTCGCGCGAGCGCTTCGACCGCTTCCTCTCCAACGGCGATCAGTCCGGCTGGACTCAGTTCGACATCTGGAGTCCGAAATACGGATTGTTATGGGATGTCAGCCCGACCGCACAGGTGTTTGCAAACATCTCGCGCAGCGCCGAAGTGCCCAGCTTCGGCGAGGGCTCGACCGCTATGCAGATCCCGTTCTGGCAGATCAAGGCGCAGCGCGGGACCACGTATGAAATCGGCACGCGTGGCCGCCAGCCTGATGTCACCTGGGACATCGCGGTCTATCGCGCCAATATCCGCAACGAGTTGCAATGTTTCAGCACGCCTGCCGTCACAGGCTCATGCGACGTGCTCAATGCAGACAGAACGGTGCATCAGGGCGTTGAGATCAGCATCGGCGCCGCATTGCTGAAATCGATGTTCGTGCACGGCGCCAATCCGGACAAGCTGTGGTTCCAGATCGCCTATACCTACAGCGACTTCTTCTACGACGGCGATCCGCTCTGGGGTGACAACACGCTGCCGGGCGCGCCGCCGCACTACATGCGGGCGGAACTGCTCTACCGGCATCCCGCCGGTTGGTTTTTCGGGCCGAATGTCGAATGGGTGCCGCAGCCCTATTACGTCGATGCCGCCAATACCTTCATGACCGATCCCTATATGCTCTGGG
Organism: uncultured Hyphomicrobiales bacterium; assembly: GCA_964539845.1. Taxonomy (GTDB): domain Bacteria; phylum Pseudomonadota; class Alphaproteobacteria; order Rhizobiales; family Xanthobacteraceae; genus Pseudorhodoplanes. Next base: position 4,506 of record CAZIKZ010000202.1, on the reverse strand, counting down.
GCGTGAAGGCCGGTTACGACGATAACAAGCGTTTCTCGGTCTATATCGAGGGACGCAACCTTGCAAACCGCGCCTATGTCTCGAGTGCGAGCATCGCGAGGGTGGCCAGCGTCAATAGCGCGCTGTTCGAGCCAGGCTCGGGACGAGCGGTCTTTGCCGGCATGAAGATGAAATGGTGAGTTCATGAGCGCTGGAAACGCGCGGTGGTGCTGGTCTCCCGGATTTGCTATCGCAGCGCCATGATGGGCTTCCTGCCAAGCGGAAAACTGCGTGCCGTGGCCGGACTGATCGCGGCCTATGCGGTCGCGCTGCAGACCGTATTCACCGCGCTTGCGCCGATGGAGGTGCGGGCAGACGGCACGCTGGCCGTCTATTGCTCGGGCAGCGGAAGCGCGGACTTGGCGGGTGCAGGCGATTCAGGCGCACCGGCGCCTGTCGCCGGTAAGTTGCAGTGTGTCTTCTGTGGTGCCTGCGCGGGCGGCTTCGCGGTTCTGCCGCTTGGGTCCGGTATTGCGGACCTGTCCGTGCACCGGCCGGTTTTGCTCGAACGCGCGCCTTGCTGCGATCGGCTGGCCCCGATCCATGTCCGCGACGGACCTGCGCGCGCGCCTCCGCTGAACGTGTGATCGCCTGCCGTGCTTTGCGCGGCGCATCCCATACGCATTCACTCGGAGAAACATCATGTCCCGCAGGGCATTCATTCTTTCATCCATGTCGTTCGGCGCTGTTATGCTCGCAGCAACATCAGCGCTGGCCCACGTCACCCTCGAAACGCGCGAGGCGCGCGCAGGCACGAGTTACAAGGCGGTTTTGCGCGTGACGCACGGCTGCCAGGGTGCGTCCACCATCAAAGTTCGCGCGCAAATTCCCGAAGGCGTGATCGGCGTGAAGCCGATGCCAAAGCCAGGCTGGCAGGTTGAGACCACGCGCGGTGCATATGAGCGCACCTATCCTTATTTTCACGGACAGCAGGTCAGCGAAGGCGTGAAGGAAATCGTCTGGAGCGGCGGCAAGCTCGCGGACGATCATTATGACGAGTTCGTATTCGCCAGCTTCCTCGCGCGCGATCTGAAAGAGGGGCGGCTGTACATTCCAGTGACGCAGGAATGCGAGAAGGGCGAATGGCGTTGGGTCGAGATTCCGGCGCCGGGTCAGGACTCGCATGCGCTCAAAGCACCGGCGCCCGCGCTTGTTATTCTCGCGCAGCAGCATGGCGGTCACGCCGCGGCCGCGAAAACCAGGGTTTACAAGGTGGGCGAACTGACAGTCGAAGCGCCGTGGGCGCGCGCAACGCCGGGCGGCGCCAAGGTGGCTGGCGGTTTCCTGAAGATCACCAATGCGGGCCAGCAGCCGGATCGTCTCGTCGGTGGCTCGGTGCCGTTCGCCGGACGCTTCGAGGTCCACGAAATGGCGATGGACGGTGGCGTGATGAAGATGCGTGAACTTGCGAAAGGGCTTGAGATCAATCCGGGCGAGACGGTCGAACTGAAGCCCGGCGGCTATCACCTGATGTTCATGGATCTCACGTCCGGCCTCAAGGAAGGGCAGACCGTGAAAGGCACGCTTGTGTTCGAGAAGGCCGGAACGGTTGCGGTCGAATACCGGGTCGGACCGATCGGTGGAGGCGCTCCGCAGGGCGGCGGCGGCGGGCATTCGCATCATTGAGATGACTGGCATTCCGGAGCGTTGGCGCGCTCCGGAATGACGCTATCGCGTAAACACACCGCACGAAGTCGTGATACGCGCCGCCATCTTGCCGCGCGGTTTTTTGCAGATCGTCTGCAAGGCTTTGCAGGTCCGAGCAAAGTGATCGTTTTGCCTTGTCTGGACCATGGTCCCGGTGGTTTCTGCGCGAACGCAGTCTATCCCGGCGCGCTTCCAGAGGACATCGACGATGGCGAAGTATCGCTCCAATCTGCCGCAACTCGGCGACAAGACGTTCCTGACCGATTCTGGCCTCGAGACGACACTGGTCTTTCACGACAAGATCGATCTTCCGCACATGGCGTCGATCACGCTGCATGCGACCGAACAGGGCGAGCGCCGGATGCGCGACTATCTCATCCGGCATATCGAGATCGCGAAGGCGCACAATGCCGGCTTCGTGCTGGAAAGCGCGTCCTGGCGTGCGAGCCCGGACTGGGGCGCGAAGCTCGGCTTTGCACCAGCGGACCTGATCACGCTCAACCGCAAGAGCATCGCGCTCCTGGCTGGGCTTCGCAATGAATTCGAAACCCCGCAATGTCCGATGCCGATATCGGGAAATATCGGGCCGCGCGGCGACGGTTATTTTCCGGACCAGATGATGACCGGTGCGGAAGCGATGCGCTATCACGCCTTCCAGTGCGATCTGTTCGCAGACACCGAAGCCGACATGATCAGTGCCTTCACCATGACGCATTCCGGCGAGGCGATCGGCATCGCGCGCGCGGCGCAAGCTGTGGAGATGCCGGTGGTGATCTCCTTCACCACGGAGACCGATGGCCTCCTGCCAAGTGGCGAAACCATGCGCGATGCCATCGAGAAGACCGACGACGCCACCTCCGGTGCGCCGGCCTATTACATGATCAACTGCGCGCATCCGGCTCACTTCGTCGATGCGCTGGAGAAGGGCGAAGCCTGGGTGAAGCGGTTGCGCGGTCTGCGCGCGAATTCATCGAAGCGTAGCCACGCCGAACTCGACAATTCGCCCGAACTGGATATCGGCGATCCAGTCGATCTCGGCCGCCGCTATGCGCATCTGCGCGGTGCGCTTGGTACGCGCTTCAATATTCTGGGCGGTTGCTGCGGCACGGATCACCGGCACCTCGCGGAGATCGCGAAAGCCTGTCTGCCGCTGCGCGCCGTGGCGGCGTAAGAAAAAGCCCGGCTGGCGCGCCGGGCTTTCTCGATCTCGATGTTGCGGAAGCGACCGGACCCGGGCCGGCCGCTTTCGAAACACATCAGCGCACTTTCAGATTTTCTGCCGACTCGCGTCCGCGATTGGATACGATTTCGTACTCGATCTGCTGGCCTTCATTCAAACCCGTCAGGCCTGCCCGCTGCACTGCAGAAATGTGCACGAACACATCCTTGCCGCCGCCGCCAGGCTGAATAAAGCCAAAACCCTTGGTCGCGTTGAACCACTTCACGGTACCTGTAGCCACTTCCATTTCCCCAATGAGCGAGATCTTCGCCGATACGAGCGTTCGGTGAGAACATCTCGCAGGCTTTGCGTTCATTAGCCGGAAAACCGCAAAATTTCCAGATCCCGGGCGACTGTGCCGGACGGAGGGGCTCCGTCCGGCAGCGCTGTCGGATGCGAAGTCAGGCTACCCGCTTGACGTCGCTCCAGCGGCGGAGCGAGGTCCATAAACCGCGGTCGAGCCTGAAGCGGTCGATGGGTGCCGACGAGTTGAGCGCGCGAATGCGGCAGAGGCCGACACCGGTCCACTGGAAGCCGCATTTCTCCAGAATCCGGCGTGACGCCGGATTGGTGACGCGGGCCCCGGCGCAAAGGCTGCCGTGCGCGAGTTCGGTAAAGGCGAAGTCGATCAGGGCGCGCACCGCTTCGGTGCCGTAGCCCTTGCCCCAGTGTTTGACGCCGAGCCAGTAACCGATCTCAGGGGCGGCTTCGTCGTGCGTGGCAATGCCGCACGCGCCGACCGGCAGTCCGGCATGCGTCGTGATTAAAAAGGTGACATCTCCCTGTGGCGTGTTGGCGCCCGCGATGAAATCCTCAGCATCTGTCCGTGAATAGGGATGCGGGATGCGTCGCGTGTTCTCGGCAATACGCTTATCGTTGGCGAGCGCGGCTACGTGCTTAGTGTCCTCGAGTTTCGGCGCGCGCAGAGTCAGCCGCTCGGTCTCGAGGACGGGGATACAGCCTTCCCGGCAGGTCCGGGATTCGAGTTCCAGGCAGGTCATGGTCAGGCTCCTTGTTAAAAACTTAGAGGGGGAGCCGGTTCACCCGTCTCCCCCTCAAGTATGGAGCCCGTCTTTGGGTCCCCCGGGTTCGACTTGAACCGGCGGACCTCGATCGAGATTCGCCGTTTACTCTGCCGCAGCCTCGGTCGTCATCGGTACAACCGAGATGTACGTGCGGCCTTTACCTTTGGCTTTAAATTCAACGCGACCGGTGGTCAGTGCGAACAGCGTATGGTCCTTGCCGATGCCGACATTGTCGCCGGGATGCCAAGTGGTGCCACGCTGGCGCGCGATGATATTGCCCGGAATGGCGACCTGGCCGCCAAACAGCTTGATGCCAAGGCGGCGACCCATCGAGTCGCGGCCGTTACGGGATGAACCGCCTGCTTTTTTGTGAGCCATGGCTCAAAAATCCTTCTGTCGAAAATCTGATAACCCGATTCCGTGACGGAATCATCTCATTTCGTGGGTGACCCTGGAGCGGCGCGCGACCCGCGCGTTGCTACCGGTCGATCCCGGAGCGCTCCAGCCGCGCGGCGGTCAGGCCGCGTCGGCTTCCTCGCTCTCGGCCGGCTTGGCCTTGGGCGCCGGCTTCTGCCG
>CAZIKZ010000201.1:0-7968 GCA_964539845.1 uncultured Hyphomicrobiales bacterium | reverse complement strand
TAGTGCAGGACGCTGCTTCGGCCGCGCTTTTTCGGCGCGATCTTGTCTTTGCTGCGCGGATCGATTTGCGGCATCACCACCGGGCGGTCGCGTCCCAGAAAGTTTCCGTCGTAGCCCGGCCGGTTGGAATAGTCAGTGTCGAATTCAAGCTTCTCCAGCAGCGCTTCATCGCGGGCGCGGCCGTTCGCAGCGACGGCGGGTGACGGCAGCGATGAACGCGCGGCGTCGGAGCGGACCGGACGATTGAGGTCTTCCACGCGTAGGGAAACGTTGAGCGGCAGCACCGCGACGAAGCCATTCCCGGCGGCGCGCGGCAGAGCGTCAGAAACCTTCAGCAGCGGTGACGAAACCGCCGTGATGTGACTGTCCGTATTCAATTCCGCCTCGAGCGGAACAGACGCAGGCTCAATCTCGCCTCTGAAACTCGCTTCCAGCGTCTGCCGCTCATCCCCGGCCGGGGCATGCGCGAGGATGTCGGCAATGATCTTGCTCGTTCGGATCCCTTCGTTCGAAAGCCACTTGATTTCATCCTCACGCGGCATCCGGTCGATAATCGGACGCCCGTCGTGGCCGACGTAATGCCCCTGCGCGTCCAGCATCGGCTTCCCGGAATGATGAAGCGCAACGACGTCCCACATGTCATTGAAGACCGGGGACCCCGACGAGCCGCGGAAGGTGTCGCTCTGATACGTCAGGTATGGATCGCGATCTTCAAACGGATAGAGCCTGTTTTCACGGCAGGCGACCTGCTTACTCTCGCCGCCCGGATGCTGGATGATGGAGAGGAACTGTCCGTAATCGGCCTTGCCCAGTTGCGGATTCAGCCGGAGCCAGCCAAACGAATCCAGTTCACCGGGACCCTGCCTGCTGTCCGGATTGACCGCGACAACGCAATAATCGAGAGCCTCGACGGTCAGAAAGAAGCTGGCAGGCGCAAACGAGAACCATGTCGATACGCGCTCGTTTCCGTTGGCATCGGCTTCATACGCAAACTGGACACGCGAGCGGCTGGCGGTTTCCTGTTTCTTGAAGACATGCCAGTTCGTCAGCATCAGCCGCGGGGCGATCATGAAGCCGGTGGCGCTGCCAGCTCTTTCTCCGGGTGCGGGCGGAATCTTGATGCATCCGACCGAGCGCGCGGCGCGCAAGCCCGCCCAGAAATAGTGAAGACTGAGCAGATCATTCGTCCCCATCGCGCGCTCGAATGCGGCGATGTCGTCGGGCGCGCGTCTCTCGTTGATGTAGCGCGCAACACGGGCAATCCGATCGGGCGGGAGAACGTCTTCGGCGAGTGGCGTGACCGCTGTCGGGGGCAGGCTTGGGCCAAACTTGCCCTCCAGTCTGGCGCTCGTCTCGGCAACAATCTTTTCGTCGATTTGCACGGCTCCCCCTCCTGGAACTCCGCCAATGTGCAAATACTACTTTAACGCGAATATATATTATATAAACTCATAAATGGTGTTGCGCACCGGCTCGCCCAGAACGTGTTCCGCGGGGACGTGGCCGCTCGCACAGCCGCGCAAACAAACATGCGACCGCGATGGCTTGAGGACTTTTCGGACCAAGCCGGTGATGAGCCGCGAATACGGCTGCTCGCGTCCGAGAATTCACACTTCTATGAGCAGTAAGAATCGCCGCTTTTGGAAAATCTTTCTCCGCAGGAGAATAATTTCCTAATATCCCGGATTTGCGGCAAAGCGGCAGTCGCCGGAAAGGTCGGCCGCGGATGCGCTCGCGCATGGCGACGGGCCGGCTCAGCTCGCCGCCATGCTCGGCTTCACGCCAGATCAGACCATCGCAGACCAAGAAAAACGCCCGGCAGAACAGCCGGGCGTCAATGGCAGACCAACGGACAGACGATCGCAGATAAAGCTTATTGTCCGAGCGTGATGTTCACCGAAAGCCGGTGCCCACTTTTCGGGATCACGCTCAGGCGGCCTCGTCCTCGACCTTGTCGGTTTCCTCTTCGGCCTCGTCCTCGGGGGCTGCACCCTCCGCCGGCTTCGGTCCGCGACGCGGGCCCTTGGCGAGCGCGCCCTCGATTTCCTTCACGGCTTCGGTCTCGGTGATGTGCTGCACCGCCGAGATTTCCCGCGACAGGCGGTCGAGCGCCGCCTCGTAAAGCTGACGCTCCGAATAGGACTGCTCGGGCTGCTGCTCCGAACGGAAAAGGTCGCGCACGACCTCGGCGATGGCGACGATGTCGCCGGAATTGATCTTTGCCTCGTATTCCTGCGCACGGCGCGACCACATGGTGCGCTTGACGCGGGCGCGACCCTTCAGGGTCTCGAGAGCCCGCTTGACCATCGCAGGCTCGGACAACTTGCGCATGCCCACCGACGCAATTTTCGCGGTCGGGACGCGCAGCGTCATCTTGTCCTTGACGAAATTGATCACAAACAGTTCGAGCTTGGCACCGGCCACTTCCTGCTCTTCGATCGCCAGAATCTGACCCACGCCATGGGCCGGATACACGATGAATTCGGTCGTCTTGAAGCCCAGACGCTGAGTGGTCTTTTTATTGACAGTCATTCCAGAGGGTGCTCCTTCGCCAGCCGGTTTTGGACGGCTGGCCGCTGCTTTGGCCACGGGCGCTCCTCGGCCAGCATGCCGGGAACCTTGCGGGCTCCGCCTTGTGGTTGTGGCGGAGGGCTTCTTCGCCCCGCGAACGGCTCCGCGGGACGCTTTCTTGGATTTCTGACGCGATTTATCGGGCACTGGGTCGCGCGTGGGGTCTCCACGCCCTCTGGCAAGCAGCTTTTCCTCTGAAACGATTCCGAAAAAATAAGCTCCCCCACCAGGTAGAATGGCGAAAGGGGAGCAGCGTTCCGGTTATGGCGTTCCAATGTGCCGAATATAGCACATTTTCCGCAAAAATCAATGCGTTAAGCCCCGGCTACGGCGCTTGGCGCAGCGCCCGCGGGGACGATATTTTGACAATGCGTTAAAAATCGAAGGGTCGAAACCGCTTAATTTCCGGTTCCCGGTTCGGCGGAAAAATACTGTTCCTTGTCCGCAACGCCTTCCCAGTCCTTGTGGTCGGCGGGCGGCTCTTTTTTCGCGGTGATATTCGGCCAGGTCTTGGAATATTCGGCGTTGATCTGCAGCCATTTCTCGAGCCCCGGCTCGGTATCGGGCTTGATCGCCTCGACCGGGCATTCCGGTTCGCAGACGCCGCAATCGATGCACTCGTCCGGGTGGATAACCAGCATGTTTTCGCCCTCGTAGAAGCAGTCCACAGGACAAACTTCCACGCAATCCATGAACTTGCAGCGGATACAGTTGTCGTTGACGATGTAAGTCATTCCATACCGACCGGATGCTTGAATGTTTAAAAGGTCCGTAGCGTAAGGGCTACGGACGCGCAAGGGACCGCTCGGTGATCCGTCAGCCGTTCCCGGGCCGCTTAAGGCGCAGAAGGTCGCGGCGCTCCTGCTTGGTCGGCCTCCGTGTCGTCGCCACCTCCGACTCGACGCGCGGGATTGGCGGCGGAGACATATCCTCGAACAAACCGGCCGCATCCGCTGCGGAGCCGCGCCGCTCGGCAAAGCCGATAACCCGCAGCACTCGGACCCGATCGAGTGCAACCGTCACCACGTCGCCGGCTCGTACCGCGCGGCTCGCCGCATCGATCCGCGTGCCGTTAATCCGGACCTGGCCGCCATCGGCCAAACCCGCCGCGGCCGTGCGCGTGCGTACGACCCGCGCGTGCCACAGCCACTTGTCGATTCGCTGCCGCTCCAATTCGTTCGCGCGCTGCTAGCGACGCTCCTTCGAATCCGCTTCGAGTTGGGCCTTCAGGGCCGCAAGTTTTGCGAAGGGAGAATTCGGATCAGGCTCGCGTTCGCGCCTCTCCGGACGTGGTGGCCGCGCATCCTGACGCGGCCTGTTGTCCGGCTTGCCGAAACGCTGACCTTCCTGACCACCATCATGGCGCCGCGAACGGCCGCCGCGACCCTTGTGCGGTGGGCGCGGCCCCTGCGGACGATGGTCCTGCCGTCGCTCCTGAGGAGTAGCGCCCGCTGCGGCCTGATCGCTTGCAGGCGCGCCTTCAGGCGTTGCAACTGGCTGCTCCGCGGACGGACGCTGGCCGGCGCGATGCGCCCCGCGATGAGGCTTTCGATGCGGCCGCTTCTCACGGCTCTCGAAGCGGCCGGGCCGCCATACCTCGATCAGCACCGGTTCAGCGGACGCAGCATCCGCGGTCTCTGACGAAGCGATGATCTCCGCTGTCGTGGCGACTGCCGAAACCTCGCCGTCAGTCTCGTTGTCCGAAGCTTCGCTGACGGATGGCTCGGCAGCGATCTGCTCTGCGATACCGGCAGGCTGCTCCGACTCGGCACTCGAATCCGCAATACTCAGTCCGGCCACTTCCACGTGCTCGGCCGGAGCCTCCGGCGCAACCTCATTCGCAATTTCGGCATCCGGAGCGTCAGCGTTGTCCACGGCGTCGGACTCGGCCGGCGGCGCAGCGTCAGCAACAGGTGTCTCCACCTGCGATACCGGCTCCGGCGTTACTGCCTCCGGCGGCTTCGGCCGCTGCTCCATGCGATAACCGAGCGAGCGTAGGATCGACGCAAAATCCTCTCCCGACGAGCCGACCAGCGAGGTCATGCCAACCGTCACGGTAAAGCCAGTGCCATCGAGCGCGCCCGGAGGTTTGATGCCGGGTGAATTGTTGCGCCACGCAAGTGCGGGACGGATCAAGTCGGCGAGACGTTCAAGGATATCGACACGAACGGCGCGTTCACCGGCGACCCGATAACCCGCAACACGGTAGAGATTCTTCGGAACATCCTTGTTGGCCGGAATCGAGGTGCGACCGCTCGACGCGAGTTGTTGCACCTCATCGAGGCCGCGCATCTCGCCGGTATCGTTCTTGATTGCATACAGCAAGGTCGCAAGCGCGCGTGGCGCAGGCTTGAGAAGCGGCGGGATATAGATGTGATAGGCGCCGAAACGCAGGCCGTATTTTCGCAAGGATGCGCGCGAACTCTGATCGAGCCCCTTCACATCTTCGGCGACCTTCTGGCGCTCCAGCACGCCCAGATCCTCGATCAGCCGGTAGGCGACGCCACGTCCAATGCCGGAAACATCCTCCGCCGCGGCAAGCGATGACAACGGGCCGAGCAGCTTGTCGATATGCGCCTTGATCCAGAGATCGAGCCGCGCCTGTACCTGCTCGCGCGACGCTCCGGTCAATTGCTCATCGGCGAGGAGCCGTACACGCGGACGCAAAGCCTCTTCGCCCGCGATCAGCTTCCCGACTGCGTCACCGGTCCAGCGGACCGTGCCGTCAGAGGTCAGGACGAATTGCTCGTCCGGAGCCTGCGACAGCTTGGTCGCGCGCGCGTCGATCTCGCCTGCGAGCGCCTTTTGAGCAGCTGCATGCAGAGCCTTCGCCTCGGACCCGCCCGCAGAAGGATCGGCGGCGAAACGAAAGCCCTCGAGCCGCCCGACCAGATGGCCCTCGACAGTCACTTCGCCGGTTTTTGAAATTTCACTTTCCAATGTGGTGTTCTCGCGCAGCCGCCGCATCAACACGCTGGTTCGCCGATCGACAAAGCGTGCGGTAAGGCGCTCATGCAGCGCATCCGACAGCTTGTCTTCGACAATGCGCGTGACACCTTGCCAGTGATCAGGATTTGCAAGCCAGTCCGGTCTGTTGGCAACGAAAGTCCAGGTCCGAACATGAGCAATCCGTGTGGAGAGAGAGTCGATATCGCCTTCGGGGTGGTCGGCCTGCGCAACCTGGCGGGCAAACCAGTCGTCGGGGATTTTACCCTCCCTCATCAGAAATCCATAGAGGGTGGTGACAAGTTCGGCGTGGTTCGCCGGTGCGATCTTCCGGTAGTCCGGAACCTGACATGCTTCCCACAACCGTTCGACCGCCGAGCGGCCCTTTGCCATCGCGCGGATGTCCTCGTCTCGCGCAGCATGCTCCAGCACGAGGATATCCTCGGCGACCGGAGCGCGTGTCAAACCTTGCTCGGTGGGTATCTCTGCGAGAGAGGCCTGCAGCGCGCCGATTGAGGAAAAGTCGAGATCGGAATTGCGCCACTGCAAAACTGTGAGCGGATCGAAAGAGTGAGCTTCGAGCCGCTGCACGAGACCGTCGTCGAATGGCGCGCATCGGCCAGTGGTGCCAAAGGTTCCGTCACGGGTGGCGCGTCCCGCGCGCCCGGCGATCTGCGCAAGCTCGGCGGGATTGAGGTTGCGGAATTGATAACCGTCAAACTTGCGATCGGATGCGAAGGCGACGTGATCCACATCGAGGTTGAGCCCCATGCCGATGGCGTCGGTGGCGACCAGATGATCGACGTCGCCGGACTGATAAAGGGCCACCTGGGCATTGCGTGTACGGGGCGACAATGCTCCTAGAACAACAGCTGCTCCGCCGCGCTGACGCCGTATGAGCTCGGCGATCGCATAAACCTCGTCGGCTGAGAACGCGACGATGGCTGAGCGGCTCGGCAATCGTGTCATCTTGCGGTCGCCCGCAAAAGTCAGCTGCGACAGGCGCGGCCTGGACACAATATTCGCGCCGGGCAGCAGCCGCTCGATCATCGGCCGGATGGTGGCAGCGCCAAGGATCAGCGTTTCCTCACGCCCGCGCCGGTTCAGAATGCGATCGGTGAAAACATGCCCGCGCTCGAAATCCGCGGCGAGCTGAATTTCGTCGATTGCGAGAAAAGCCGGATCCAGGTCGCGCGGCATGGCCTCGACGGTCGAGACCCAGAAGCGCGGATTGGCCGGCTTGATCTTCTCCTCGCCGGTAATGAGCGCAACGGATTCCGCACCGACCCGGTCGACGACCTTGTTGTAGACCTCGCGCGCCAGCAGTCGCAGCGGCAGCCCGATCATGCCTGAGGAATGCGCGAGCATCCGTTCGATGGCGAGGTGGGTCTTGCCGGTATTGGTCGGGCCGAGCACGGCGGTAACGCCCGCGCCGCGCATGCGAGCGTCGCTACGAACGCCAGGCGAAAATGAAATGGGCATCAAGGATCCGAAAACAGAGGTCTCAAGAGGCGGCGGGCCGGGCCAATGAGGCGCGAGACCGATGCTTCAGCCAGCAAACGCGCCAGCTTTTCGCCCGGCCTGTCTCACAACGCAACATCCACCCACGAATTTTGGCGCCAGCGGTTAAGCAATGGAACGAGTCTGGAACGAATCGCGGCCGAATCGCTGACTCGCACGTGTTCCTGTCCGTTCACTGCGACATGTAGGGCATTTGACGAGAGGCCCGCTAGATCGGGTATCATTTTGCGATTCCAGCCCTTCGGAAGGCCCGCGTTCATTAACGCCGGCGAGTCCAGAGCGAGGGTCAAGAGTCAACCCTTCCTCAAAGCCGAATGTGGAGGACAACGGGGATATTGCAAGCGACCTAATTGGTCTTCGGGGCAGCATTGGTTTTCGCGCTGGCCTTTGTGGGCAACGGCGAAACCGAAAGCTGCGTTGCCTGCAGGATGGCCTGCCCCAGCGGCGTGGGGATCACCAGCCTGTAGGGCACGAGAACGCGCGTCCCCGCGATCGGCACCAGCCACGTTTCCATGTCGCGCTGGTTGATAAGGTATTTTACCGCAGCTCGACCCGGCACATAGCCCGCAAGCGGAGCGAAATAGATCGCACAGACCAGCGCAGGCCCAGAATAGCCCGCAGTCTGGACCTGCTCGATCCGCTTGTAGGCCAGGGTGAGATCGTAGCGCATGCGGCCATCGAAGATCGGAGCATGCTGCTTGCAGACCTCCGGCGCCATCAGGTCGCTCTTGCCCGGCACGCGCAGGAGCGAGCCCGTCATCGGGTCGAGCACATTGCGTTTATGCGCATCGGTGACACGGATGCGGTCCGGATGCTCGATCATGGCCGGCTCGACGGTCAATTCCTTGACCGCGCCATCCGCGATTTTCATCCGTAAATCTTCGAATTTCCGGCCCCATTTGACGAAGACCGCGTAATTCGCAGGAACGA
>CAZIKZ010000200.1:0-8010 GCA_964539845.1 uncultured Hyphomicrobiales bacterium | reverse complement strand
TTTCCGGCGAGTCCCGAATCGTCTAAACGCGTCGACCAGTGGTTTTTTCATTGCGGCGATTGATGAAAAGGAGGGCCACCCATGGCTGACAAGAAGCCTGCGACAGCTCCGACCATTACTCTTAAGCATCTCGCGGCTCAGTTGGCCGAGGCACACGAGATATCCAAAAAGCAGAGTGAGGCAATCATGGGCGATCTCGTGGCCCTGATCACCAAGCATCTGAAGAAGGGTGACCGCATTCGCATCGGCGGCCTCGGCATTCTGCAGGTTCGCAAGCGCGCCGCCCGCATGGGCCGCAATCCAGCGACCGGCGAAGCCATCCAGATCAAGGCATCCAAGAAGGTCGCGTTCCGCGCCGCCAAGGAACTGAAAGAATCCGTCTGAGATCGCCTTCAGGCATGCGCGTTGGCCTTGGCCAATGCGCTTTTGCTTCAGGGAGACGCTTGGGGGCCATCCAGAATCGCAAGCGCGCCGGGAATACCCTCCGACTCCGCGCGATGAAGCCAGACACCGGCTTCGATTCGATCGGCAGGTCCACCCCGTCCCTGCGCCAACGCGCTGCCGTAAGCCAAACGATCGTAGGCATCGCCCAGTTCAGCCGCACGTTTCAGCGCGGCGCGCGCCACATCGTGCAAGATTGTCGGGTTTTGCGTGAACAGATGCGCCGCCAAATCCCGGCAGAAATCGGCCGGCGCGATTGCAACCGAACGGCGATACCAGTCAACCGCCTCGTCCACCCGCCCCTGCTCGCACAGAAACCGCGCGAGATGCGCCGCGCCGCGGAAGCAGCCACGTATCGCCGCGCGCCGGTACCACCGGATCGCAGAGCTAATATTTGCGGAGCCGGCCCAACCGAATTCACGGTAACGCCCGATCATGTTCATCGCCTTGGCGTTGCCTTGGCACGCCGAACGCACGAGCAGCGTCAGTGCCGTCTTGATCTCGCCGGGGGAAGGATCGTCCCGTAACATCAGCGTGGCCAGGTTGAACTGTGCCCAGTGATGACCTTTCGACGCCGCCCGCGTGTAGCAGGCCAGCGCCTGTGCCGGATCAACCGTGGTCCCCCAGCCCAGTTCGTGACAGCGGCCAAGCATGTTGATCGCGTCAGCGTCGTTCGCTGCGGCTGCGATTGCGAACCATCGCAGGGCCGCATGCGGATCCTGCTCGACGCCATGACCGTCGAGCAGCATCTGTCCATAAGAGACCTGGGCCGCCCTGCTCCCGCCAACCGCAGCCGCATACGCAATGCGCGCCGCCTGATCGGGCCCCGCGGACAGCCGCGTGCTCAGGTCCTCCGCCGACAGCTTCAGCAGCGACGTGTAATAAAGCGGATATTGGGACTCTTCTGAGGACACGGACGCCCTCAAAGCTCGGCCCAGCGTCGCAACAAATTATGATAGTGGCTCACGAGTGCGACGGACGCGCGCTCATGATCTCCAAGCCTGCTGCGCACCTCGATGATGGCAAGGTCGAGATCGTAGAGCATGGTCCGCTTGCCATCGTCCTTGATCATCGACTGCGTCCAGAAGAACGAGGACCAGCGGCTGCCGCGCGTGATCGGCGTTACGTTGTGCAGGCTCGTTGCCGGGTAAACGATCATGTCACCGGCGGGCAGCTTGACCGTATGCGAACCGTAGGAGTCGTCGATCACAAGCTCACCGCCGTCATAGTCGTTCGGATCAGTGAGGAACAGCGTCGACGAGACGTCGGCCCGCATGCGGATGCCCGCGTGAGGAATCATGCGGATCGCGCCATCGACATGCGCGTCGAATTTCATGCCGGCATCGTAGCGATTGAACAGAGGCGGCAACACCCGGAACGGTACAGCTGCCGAATTGAAAGTCGGGTTGCGGCCGAGTGCCTTGAGTACGATGTCGCCCGCCTGCAGTCCGGCAGGCGAGCCCTCTGCAATCTGAAGATTCAACTTCGCCGTCGCCGCCTGATCTCCGGCCGTCGCTTTGCCGTCAACCCAGCCTTCGGCACCAATGATCGATCGAACCTGACGGACTTCATCGGCCGTCAGAACATTCTGTATGTGAACAAGCATATCGTTACGCAGCACCTCGCGACGAGCGATCTCAAGAGAATCGACAAGCGAGCGGGGCCGGATCATCGGCCTAGCTCGCTGTCGCCGGTAATGAACGCCTCGCGGGCGATCAGAACCTGTCGATCACCATCTCACGCCGCCGGTCAGCGTGATGGTTCGCCCTGCACCGACGACAGCGCGGTTAGCGAAGGCGGCGTCGTAAGTCACTTCGTCCATCAGATTGTAGACGTTCAGGGCAATCCGGTACTTGTCCTTCTCGTAGGAGGCCAGCAAGTTGACACTCACCTGATCCGGCACCTCGGCCACCGACAGTGAGTTCACAAAATATTGCCCGGTATAGAACAACCCACCGCCGACCAGCATCTTGCCGGGAATCTGCAACAGCGGCGCGATGTCGTAAGTCGTCCACAGCGAGGCCGAGTTGAGCGGTACGAACGAGACCCGGTGACCGATGTTGAACTGTTCGGCGAGCGGTGCGGTCAGGATCTTGCTGTCCATGTAGGCATAGGCAACCTGCATGTCCCACCGATCGGTGATCTTGCCAGTCAATCCAAGCTCAATGCCTGACACGCGTTGCGTTTCACCCGTCTGGACAATGTTGCCGCTTGTCGGATCGACCTGGGTTGCGTTGCTCTTCGTCACCTGGAACCAGGCCGCCGTGAAGCCGAGCTTGCCGTCCAGCATGCTCCACTTGAGGCCGGCCTCCCACATGTCGTTCTCTTCCGGCTGCAACGTGGCATTGTTGATGGGGGCATTGTCCAGTGCAACGTATTGCCCGGCGAGGTTCGAGTACGAACGAGCCCAGGACACGTAATACATCTGCTGCTTGGTCGGCTCCCAGATCGCGCTGGCCTTTGGACTGACGAACTCGGTCTCGCTGGACAGATCCGGCGTGATGAACACCCCGGGTTGCGTTCCAGGTGTCGCGGTGGAGCCGGTTCTGCTGTAGGTCGAGTCGAAGCGATCCCAACGCAGGCCGCCCAGGATCGAGAATTGCTCCGTGAACCACACGCGATCGCTGCCGAAGACACCGAGGTTGAACGATTCGGAGTTTTTGATGCCGTTATTAGCCCCCTGCGGATTAACGAATACGCTTCCGGGATAGTAGAAGACCGGATTCAAGATAGGCCCCCCAACCTTCGGAACGCTATTCGTCAGCGCAAAACGCGTGTCATTCTGCTTGTTGATATCGAGACCGGAAATGAACTCGTGGCGCATGAATCCAGTGTGAAACTTCGCCACGGCCGTGGTGATGTTTTGACCGCCATTTGAGGACTGATCGTAGCCTGCGGGCCCACCGGGCGCGTAGTTGACGTTCAGGTTTCCTGAAGCCACCGCATTACCGCAAGTCGCTGCTGCGCAAGACGTGGCGGTCTGCGCGAAGAACCGATCATAATAGGCAAATCGCGTGTCGTTGTAGATGGTCAGCCAGTCGGTCACTTCCGACTTGAAGCGCGCGGTAAACATGTCGACCTGGGTTTGGTCGTTATCTGTGTTCTTGCCGTAGAAGAGTTCGCGCGGCACACCATATTCCGGCAGCGGCCTTCCAACCGCACCGCGGAGCGGGCTCAACTGCGCGATCGGTGTCCCCATATCAGGACGGCGATGGCCGGTCTGATGCATGTAGTTCAGCGTCAACGTCGTCTTGGTGCCGAGACCGAGACCGAGCGAAGCAAGGACACCCCAGCGGTCGCTGAACAGGTTGTCGCGACCGACAATGTCCTGATCGTGGACCATACCCACGATACGCATCGCAGTCGTCTGTCCGATCTGCTGATTGATGTCGACGACGCTACGAGCATATGGACCGGTTCCGATGAGACCCTCGACATCCACGAAGCTTCCGAGCTTCGCCTTCTTCTGCTCGAGATTGATGGCGCCGCCGGTCGTGCCATAGCCGAAGCTCTCCGATGACGGACCCTTGAAGACTTGAACCTGCTCGGTCGAAAACGAGTCACGGATATACCCGCCAAAATCGCGAAGACCGTCGACATAGACGTCGCTCTTGGCCTGGAAGCCGCGGATACGGAATTGATCGCCGTTCTGCCCGCCGCCGCCTTCACCGGAGCTTGCTGTCACGCCGGGTACGTTGCGCAGCGCCTGATCAATCGTCGTGACGCCCTGCTCTCTCATCGTCCGCTCGGTGACAACGTTCACCGTCTGCGGCGTATCCATAACCGTGCCGGGAAGACGCCCGAGACCGGTCGATGATTGCAACGTGTTGGCCGGACCACCTTCGAATGCGCCCGGTGTCTGGACCGGTGCGGGCTCGGTCGGAGCTTCGACCGGCGGAGTACGCGTGATGGTTCGCCCCGTTCCGCCGCCGCGCTGCACGTCGATCTGTGGCAGCGTTTGCTGCGCAACCGCGTTGCTCGCTATGAACGCAGATGCCAATCCGATCGCTGCGTGAACCGCCGGCTTGCGCGCGCTCGAACGAATACCAACTTGCCGTGACTCTTGTTTCGACAGCGCACGTGCTGTTTCGCAGAACGCAATCTCGTCACATCCATTGCGTATGGATCCGTCGCCCCTTAGCGAACCATTCATATCCCCAAAGCCCCCTGCTTAGAACTAGTCAAAACTTCTTGTAGTTCAGTGGCTTAGCTAAATGGAATCGCAGCGGCACGAGAAATGAGAATCCGGAATACCTGCTCATTCTTGAATTGGAGTGAGTCTCAACTGACGTTCCAGCACTCCCATTTTCCGATGGATTGCGCGTTATCGACGCCTGATCTCAGCTTGGGATTGGAATAACTAAGAACAATCGCTGTTGATTTCTCTTTCTGATTTGTCATTGAACACTGGATCGCTTGCGGCGATGCGACTTGCGCCGCACCACCAGCACCGCGCGGTACCGCCGCGCGAAGGACACGACATGAATTTGCATTTCAGATCGCTCGCAGCGGCAGCGCTGTCATTGATGTTGTCTGCGCCGCAATGCGTCGTTCTGGCGCAAACGCCGACCGCACAACAATCGACACCTGCGACGAGTGCTCCGTCCGCACCTGCCACATCTGCGCCCGCGCAAACTGCACCAGCGACGGCATCGCCTTCGCGCTCGGACACCCCTGAGGTCGTAGCACCCGCCGTGCCGGCGCCAGCTGACGCGGCCACGGCTGAACAATCAGGAAGCGAAGACCCGTCGGTGACGACAGCATCCGACACGGCCGACGGTCAGCAGAAGCATGGTACGATCCCGGCTCATATGCTGCCGCATGATCTGACACCGTGGCAGATGTTCCTCGATGCCGACGTCGTCGTTAAGGCCGTGATGATCGGGCTTGCGTTCGCGTCGGTGGTGACATGGACGGTGTGGTTCGCGAAAAGCCTGGAACTGCGTTTCGAGAAGCGCCGGGCACGCCAGAAGAATCGCTGGCTGGAGCGTGCTCAGTCGCTCGATGAGGCGCAGCGCCACTTCGCAATGGAAAAGGACCCGGTCGCGAGACTCGTGCGTGCGGCCGCGCACGAACTTGAGGTTTCGCGTGGGCTACCAAACGAAGGCGTCAAGGAACGCATCGTGTGGCAGC
This sequence comes from uncultured Hyphomicrobiales bacterium, assembly GCA_964539845.1. Lineage (GTDB taxonomy): Bacteria > Pseudomonadota > Alphaproteobacteria > Rhizobiales > Xanthobacteraceae > Pseudorhodoplanes. Next base: position 2,436 of record CAZIKZ010000200.1, on the reverse strand, counting down.
TCGAACGTGTGGAAGCCACCGCGAGCCGCCGCATTGGAAACGGCATGGGCATTCTCGCGACCATCGGCTCGACATCGCCATTCGTCGGACTGTTCGGCACCGTGTGGGGCGTCATGAACAGCTTCATCGGCATTTCCAAGGCGCAGTCCACGAGCCTTGCAGTCGTGGCACCCGGCATCGCCGAGGCCCTGCTCGCGACGGGAATCGGGCTCGTGGCCGCGATCCCCGCCGTCGTGATCTACAACATGTTCACGCGCTCGATCGGCGGCTACCGGCTGATCCTTGGCAATGCGTCGGCCAATGTCTTGCGGCTGGCGTCCCGGGACCTCGATCGCGGCGGCCTGAGACATCGCCAGGCGGCGGAGTGAGACATGGCCGTCCATTTTTCGAAAGACGACGAAGACGTCGAAAACCATGAAATCAACGTCACGCCGTTCATCGACGTCATTCTCGTTCTTCTGATCATCTTCATGGTGGCGGCGCCGCTTGCGACCGTCGACATCCCGGTTGACCTTCCGACCTCCACCGCGGAGCAGACGCGCAGGCCTGACAAACCGGTGTTCCTGAGCGTCAAATCCGATCGCTCGCTCGCGATCGGAGAACAGATGATCTCGCGCGAGAGCCTCCCCGCCGCACTCGATTCCGCAACCAAAGGCAACCGACAGGAGCGGATCTTCGTGCGCGCCGATCGGGCGGTCAGCTACGGCGACGTCATGGAGGTGATGAATGCCTTGCGGTCGGTCGGGTATCTGAAGATCGGCCTCGTCGGACTGGAAGGCCGGGACGAGAAGAAATGAACGCAGCGGTCGCATGGGTCGCAGGTCTCGACCTCGACCACGACGAGGATCTCCATCTGGGACGATGGATGGCCGCCGTCGCGTTTGTGCTTGCAGCGCATGCCGTCCTCGTCGCCGCCTACATGTTCGTGCGGCCGGAGGCGGGCATAACCGGAGCCGATGTGCCTGCGCTCATGATCGAGTTTGCGCCCGAGGCGGCCGCGCCTGAGACCGATTCCGACCTGGCTCCCGGTCCAGAGACGTTCGATTCGCAGGCTACCATTCAGCCTGAAGTCACGCAGCAGGCCGCGGAAGAGCCCGTGATAGAAGTGCCGCCTGTACCAACGCCGGAGCCGGAGATCATACTTCCACCAAAGAAGGAGGAAGTTGTCGAGAAACAGGAGGTTCCGCAGCCAAAACCACCGGAGCCCGTCGAAAACCAGACGCAGCAGCAGGTCGAGTCCGTCAAGCAAGCGACCTCAAACCCGAAGGTCGAGAAACGCGCGGCGAAGCCGGTCGCGCCGCAGGCCGGCACGACGGCCGCGCGCAATGCTATGGCGAATTACGCGAGCACCTTGAGTGCTCACCTGCAGCGCTTCAAGCGGCCGGCCAAGGCGCGGGGGACGGCCGTCGTGAGCTTCACCGTCAACCGCGACGGCAAGGTTCTGGCACATAGCATCGTACGCTCATCGGGCTCGTCGGCTGTCGATGACGAAGCCATAGCAATGATCGCGCGCGCCCAGCCGATGCCGCGCTTCCCTGCAGCCATCACGCAGGAGGACGAAAGATTTGTGCAGGCGATCCGGTTTCGCTGACGCCCGCGGTGTGCGGATCTTCGCTGTTCGGCCGTCGGCTGCGATGATCAGGCCTGCCTAGAGCGCCGCCCACCGTGTCTGTGCGGGCGACGTTTCAGCCGCAGGCGGCGCAATATCGACGGGTTTCTTCCCGAAGATCTTCTCCCAAAGCGAGTCTTCATCCGACCCCTGAGGGGCCGATGAAATCGGCTGAGGTTCTAACGGGTCGGGCATTGTCGCCGCGAACCGTTTCACAACGTCCGCAAATCCACCTCTGATCATCTGCTCCAGCGCACCATCACGCTGCTCCAGATAGCTTTTCAGACGCACAAAATCTTCACCCGGCAGGTCAAGCCGCAGCATATCGATCTGCCGCCTCAAGTCCTGAAATTGCTGGTTGATCGAAAGAGACAGCTGATCCAGAGCCCGTTCGGTATCGAGCGAGGCTGCACCGTTCTTCCGTTCGCCGCGAACGAGTTGTGCCGCCGAAGAATCCGCGGGCAGTCGATCCAGTGCCGTCAGCAGATCGTCCACCGAGACTTCCTGGTTGTCCCGGTTTCGCGCAAGATCCTGGGCCAGTGTAACGATCGCGTTGAATTCCTCCGAAAGACTCGGAAGTGCTCCGCCGGACGGGCTGCCCCGCTCGATGTCGATCAAGGCATGCATGGCAGCGCGGAATGCGCGGTCGATGTCCATCTTGCGCAATTCGAACTGGCGGCTCGCATTCGGAATAAGCGTCATCGCGAGGATCAGGTGCGCGGCCGACACCGTGCCATGATTGAACTCGCGAGCGATCTTTGTCGTCTTGTGGAGACAATCCGACGCCGATTTCGTGCAACCGCTGATCTTGGTGTCGGATTGGGCCA
>CAZIKZ010000199.1:0-8020 GCA_964539845.1 uncultured Hyphomicrobiales bacterium | reverse complement strand
AGCCGTCGGACAGCCACAGCGACGGCTGGACCACGTGCGAGGCCGAAGACTGGCAGACGCCGGGCTATTGGTACAATGTCGACGGCCGCTGGCATACGATGACACTCGGCGGGCTGCGTCCGATCGATCCCGGCGCACCGGTCATGCATGTGAGCTATTACGAGGCCGATGCTTTCGCGCGCTGGGCTGGAAAGGATCTGCCAACCGAAGCGGAATGGGAGATCGCCGCGCGCCTCAACCTGATCGACGATGCCTTCGGCATCGTGTGGCAATGGACCCGCAGCGCGTATCTTCCCTATCCGGGTTACCGCGCGCCGGAAGGAGCGCTTGGCGAATACAACGGCAAGTTCATGATCAATCAGATGGTGCTGCGCGGCTCGTCGCTTGCGACGCCCGCCGGTCATGAACGACTGACGTATCGCAACTTCTTCCACCCGCCGGCGCGCTGGCAATTCACCGGGCTCAGGCTCGCGGAGTATGTGTAATGGTTCGTAAAACCGGCGTCCTTGCTGCGCCGCTCGCCACGCGCGGCGGCGCAATCGAAATTTTCGGGCATGATGTGATCGCGGGTCTGTCCGCGACACCAAAGCGCATCCCGCCGAAATATTTCTATGACGACGAGGGCTCGCGGCTGTTCGAAGAGATCACGCATACGCCTGAATATTATCCGACGCGCAGCGAGCACGAGATCCTGCGGATGCAGGCGGGCGCGATCGTGCAGCATTTCCCGACCGGCGCGGCTCTGGTCGAGTTTGGCAGTGGCGCCTGCATCAAGGTGCGATTCCTGCTCGATGCGGCGCGGAAACTGAAGGCCTATGTGCCGGTGGATATTTCGGGCGACTTCCTGAACGCCGAGGCCGCGGCGTTGCGCAAGGACTATCCCAATCTGGCGATCCTGCCGGTGGTGGCCGATTTCATGAAGCCGTTTGCGCTTCCGGATGCGGTCGCGGAACTGCCCAAGATCGGCTTCTTCCCCGGATCGACCATCGGCAATTTCGAACCGCATGAGGCGGCGGCGTTCCTGCGCCATGCCGGCACCATTCTCGGCAAGACCGCGGTGATGGTCGTGGGCGTCGACCTGATCAAGGATGAGGCCGTGCTCAAGGCGGCCTACAACGACGCCGCGGGCGTCACCGCACGATTCAACCTCAATGTGCTGCGCCGGATCAACCGCGAGCTGGGTGGCGATTTCAAGCTCAACGCATTCGAGCATCACGCCTTCTACAACCGCGAGCGCAAGCGGATCGAAATGCACCTGGCCAGCCGTATCCGCCAGCGGGTGACGGTGGCCGGCGCCAGCTTCGACTTCCGTGCCGGGGAGACCATCCATACCGAGAACAGTTACAAATACAGCCCGCAGTCCTTCGCCGCTCTGGCGAGAGGCGCCGGTTGGAGCCTGCTCGGCACCTGGACAGACGCGAAAGGTAATTTCGCGGTCTGCGCACTGGCACAGCGCTGATCTGTCCCACCCGGCTGACCTGACATGCCTTCCGCCGACTTGGCGGAGCGGCGGCTAGAGGCTAAAGAAGCCCGCCCGGACCTAGCCGTCCGCCACTATTTCAATCGGGATTCCCTCCACATGAAGATCGTAGGTTTCGAGCTCGACAGACAACTGCATCTCGGCGTCGTGGAAGGCGACCAGGTCATCGACCTCCAGGCGGTCGATCCGAAAATCCCGGCCGATCTCGGTCAGGTGCTCGCGCGTTCGGGCGGTGACCTGTCCGGCATCGCGGACGCGGCAAAGAAGGCGCCCGCTTCGGCGCGCCGTCCGCTGAGCGGCATCAAGTACACACTGCCGGTTGCCAATCCGGGCAAGATCGTCTGCCTCGGCCTCAACTATCTCGAGCATGCCAAGGAGGGCGGCCATCAGAAGCCGACCGCGCCTTCGATCTTCATGCGCTGCACCACCTCGCTCGTGCCGCACAACATGCCGATCATCCGGCCGCTGGCCTCGGAGACGCTGGACTACGAATGCGAGCTGCTGATCGTGATCGGCAAGACCGCGAAGCATCTCACGATGGAAAACGCCTATTCCTGCATCGCCGGTTATTCCTGCTTCAATGACGGCTCGATCCGGCAATTCCAGCGCCGTACCGCGCAATGGGACATGGGCAAGAACTTCGACATGACCGGCGGCTTCGGCCCCTGGATGGTCACGGCCGACGAATTGCCGCCCGGCGCAGTCGGCCTGAAGATCGAGACACGCCTGAACGGCAATGTCCTGCAGTCGGACAATACCGCGAACATGATCTTCCCGGTGGCGGAGACGCTTGTCGATCTTACGCAGGCGATGACGCTTCAGCCGGGCGATGTGATCGTGACCGGTACGCCGTCCGGCGTTGGCCATGCTCGCAAGCCGCCGCTCTGGATGAAGCACGGCGATGTCTGCGAAATCGACATCGAGGGCGTCGGTATTCTCGTCAATCCGATCGAGGACGAGAAGAAGGCCTGAGGCGAACGCGCGGCCGGGTCCATGGCCGCGCGCTATCTTTCCATCAGTGGAGCTTCGATTTGACATTCGCTTCACGAATCCGCGGCTTTGCCGGAAGCGAATGTCAAATCCGTTCCACGCATGCGTTCGTGGCGTTCCTTGTCGCACTGGTCTTCGCGGCGCCTTGCGCTGCGCAGACCGACGCCAAGAGCGAGCGGCCCAAGACCGAGCGGCCCAAGACCGAACGTAACGAGAGCAAGAAAGCCACAAGCGCGCGCACAAGAAGCGAGCGCGCGCAGCGGCCGGGCGAGATTGCGATCGGCGTCGGCCATGGCATCGGTTTCCTGCCGCTGTTCATCGCGCAGGATCTCGGGCTCTTCGACAAACATGCCAAGGCCAGCGGGCTGAACGGCAAAGTCACGGTGCGGCGATTTTATGCCGTCGCCCCGATGCGGCAGGCGCTGGCGAAGGGTGAGATCGCGGCCGGCGCCTACGGCATTCCGGCCCTGCTGATCGCACGGGACGCCGCGCGGCAGACTGCGCAGGAATTGCAGGCGGTATCGGGTATCACCACGCTGCCGCTCGTCTTGCTCACAGCGCGGCCGAACATTCGTGCGCTCGACGACATCAAGCCCGTCGACAAGATTGCGGTGCCGACGCTGACCGCGCCGCAGGTGATCTACCTTCGGATGCGGACCAATCCCTGGTTCGGCGGACACGACCGGCTGCGCCAGCAGCTTGTGGCCATGCCGCACCAGGACTCTGTCGATGCCCTGACGGCCGGGAAGGGGATTGCGGCCTATTTCTCCTCGCCGCCTTTCACCCAGATCGCGCTGAGTGACCCCAAGGTGCGCGCCGTCACCTCATCGGCCGAGATCATGGGCGGCAAGACATCGTTTCTGGTGATGGCATCGTCGAAGGCCGCACTCGGCGTCCATCCGAAGCTTCCCGATGCTCTGGCCAAAGCCATCGATGAAGCCTCCGCCATCATCCGCAAGGATCCGCGGCGCGCGGCCATGGTGTGGCTGAAATGGGAGCCGTCGCACACGCTCGATGCGCGCATGGTCGAAGGTATCCTGCGCGATCTGAAGGATGACTTCGGAAGCGGTGTGTTCGGTATCGAGGCGACCGCGACCTATCTGCGGCGCGAGAACCGTCTCAGGGAGAACGTTGGGAGCTGGAAGGACGTGGTCGCGCCTGCGATCGCGTCGGGAGAGGGATCGTGACGATGGCGCTTGTCGATTCTGAAAAGCTCGTCGCCTTCGTCGCCGATATTTTCGCGGTGCTCGGCTCCTCGCGTGCGGAAGCCGAACGCATCGGGCGTTACCTCGTCAACGCTAATCTCACCGGTCATGACAGCCATGGCGTCGCGCGCGTGCCGCGTTACGCCGCATGGAAGCGCGACGGGCTGCTGATTGCGGACCAGACGGTCGAGCGTGTCGTCGATACTCCGGTGATTGCGATCCTCGACGGGCAATTCGGGTTCGGCCAGACCATCGCGCCCCAGGCCGTGGCGCTTGGCATCGAGAAATGCCGCGCACATGGCCTGTCCGCGATCGGTCTGCGTCACTCCGGGCATGTCGGACGCGTCGGTGAATGGGCCGAGATGGCGGCCGAGCACGGGCTCGTCTCGGTGCACTTCGTCAATGTCGCGGGCTCGGTGCTGGTGGCGCCGTTCGGCGGCATCGATCGGCGCTTCTCGACCGCGCCGGTCTGTATCGGCATGCCGCGTCCCGGCGGGCTGCCGGTGATCCTCGATTTCGCGACCTCGCTGGTCGCGGAAGGCAAGGTTCTGGTCGCAAGCCAGGGCGGCAAAAAGCTGCCGGCGGATGCGCTTGTTTCCGCTGAGGGCAAGGCGAGCGGCGATCCGCGTGAACTTTATGGCGATTACGATCCTTCATCGGCGGCGCGCGATCACAAGAAGGGCCAGGGCGCGTTGCGGACGTTCGGCGATCACAAGGGCTCCGGGCTCGCATTGATGTGCGAACTGCTCGGCGGCGCGCTGACCGGAAACGGCGCGTCCGACCCGGAGAAGCGCTGGTCGCAGGGCATGTTCTCCTTCTACGTCGATCCGGAGCGGATTGACCCGGATCATGTGCTGCCGGCCGAATTGTCACGATTCATTGGCTACGTGAAGAGCACCAGGCCGATCGACGCGAACGAGCCTGTGCTGCTGCCCGCCGAACCCGAGGCGCGGCGGCGTGCCGAACGGCTGGAAAACGGCATCCCACTCACCGACGAAACATGCGACGGCTTGCGCGCAACAGCGCGCTCTGTCGGTATCGACGATCGCCTGCTGTCGGCGTGAATGAAACTCAGATCGACGCCGATGCTGGCCGCGGGTTAGTCCGGTTTTGAGAGGTTGTCTTGACGTTATGCGCCTCAATGGCGTCGACGCGCAGGATCTGGCTGAGGGCCGTTGCGGCCGATCGCAACTCCCGCCGGAACAGCGCATCCTGGCTCTCGGTGAAGCGTGCTGTCGGTACGGCGAGATTCAGCGTTCCGAAGAAATGCCCGTCCTTTGTCACCGCGGTCGATATGCCGGTGATGCCTGGCGTGAATTCTTCGTGCGAATAGGCGAATCCGTCCTTTCGCGCAGCGTTGATGTCCCGGCGCAAGGCGGCTTTCGATTGCAGCGTTCGCGCGGTGATCGGCTGTAGCTCGACGCTATCGAGATAGGCGTCGAACTCGGCGCTGCTCATTCGGGACAGGACAATCTTTCCCGATGAGACCGCGTAAAGCGGCGCGCGCTCTCCGACTTTCATCGTAAAGGCCAAAGCCTGATGGCCCATGGCGGTGGCGATCGCCTCGACGCTGTCTCCGGTCCAGATGTTAAAGCCGGACGTCTCATTCAGCGCGTTGCTCAGAGATCGCAGATGCGGCAGTACGGTCGCCGCAAGCGTCGGGCGCTGTAGCCGCGCGGCCAGGTATCCGATGCGCTGGCCAAGGCGATAGCGGCCGCCCGCACTTTCCTGCTCAAGATATCCGCGTGCCAGAAGATTATTCAGAAGGTGAAACAGGCTGCTGCGCGGGACCCCGAGGTCGGACAGCAAACGCGAGAATGTGGGCGGTTCTGTCGCATGCGCCACATACTCCAGAATGTCGAGTGCGCGGTTGGCTGACTTGACAGCCGCGTCCAACTTCGGTTTCATTTTCTGAATTAGTTCATGTATGTGAACTCAAGTCAAGTCGGTGTTCAGCGGTTGGCGAGGCCAACGCTACGAAGCTCCGCGCGGACAAAAGCGCGGACTTTCAAGAACGAAAACAGGGAGGAATCCGAATGAATTTGAAGATGTGGCTTGTTGCGGCAGGCGTTGGGCTCGGCGTTGCAACGGCTGCCGGAGCACCGGCCGTCGCGCAGGAATGGCCGTCACGCACGGTGAAATTCCTGGTCCCCAACGGTCCGGGCGGCGGAACCGATATCGTCAGCCGTATCATCGCGCAACAATTGCAGGAGCTGCTCGGTCAGCCCTTCGTGGTCGAGAACAAGCCGGGCGCGGGTTCGACGCTCGGGGCCGATCAGGTCGCGAAATCCGAAAAGGACGGTTACACGGTCCTCGTCCTCAGCAACGCACACGCGGTCGCGGGCTCGCTCTACAAGAAGCTGCCTTATGACTCGGTGAAGAGCTTCGACATGGTGACGCAGATCGGCACGGTGCCGCTCCTGCTGGTGTCGTCGCCGAAATTCGATGCCAAGGACGTGAAGGCGGCCATCGCGCAGGCCAAGGCGAGCCCCGGCAAATACAATTACGGTGCGGCCGGCGGCGTCGGCACCACGCAGCATTTCGCCGGCGAATTGTTCCGGATCATGACCGACACCGACATCAAGCACATCCCGTACAAGACCACGCCGGACGTGGTGACATCGCTGATGCAGAACGACGTGCAGCTGACCTTCGAGCTTCTGCCGGCGGTCCGTTCGCACATCGCCGCCGGAAACCTGAAGGCGCTTGCGGTCACCGCCTCCGAGCGCAATGCCGCATTCCCGGACGTACCCACGCTCGCGGAAGCCGGGGTGCCGGGCTACGACGTCGCGAGCTGGTATGGCTTCGCGATGCCGGCCGGCACGCCGAAGCCGATCGTCGAGAAGTTCACCAAGGCGGTGCACCAGGTTCTCGCCAAGGACGAGGTGAAGCAGGCGATCGCCAAGACCGGTATCGCCGTCAAGACTTCGACCAACGAGGAACTGACGAAGCACGTCTCCTCCGAGATCGCGAAATGGAGCGATATGATGAAAAAGGCGGGCATCGAGCAGCGCTGATCGTCCTGCCCACTGGGTCAAAGGCCGGCACCTGGTGCCGGCCTTTTGTTTTGAGGGATGTGTGAGTGACTTTTTTACGCCCCACCGCTATCTAGCTGCCTGCCGGGCAGATCCTGTCCTCGCGCCTGACCGTCCAAGAGGTATAGAAAATGTCGAATGTGCTCACCATTTGCGGCTCGCTGCGCAAGGCATCCTTCAATCGGATGCTTGCCAACGCGCTGCCGGGTCTCGCGCCCGCGGGGATGACCATCAAGGCGTCGCCCTCGATCGAAATGCCGCTCTACAACGCGGACGTTCAGGCCGAAGGCTTCCCACCGGCGGCAACCGCGCTGGGTGACGCCATCCGCGCCGCCGATGGCGTGATCATCGTGACGCCGGAATACAATTACTCCGTGCCGGGCGCGCTGAAGAATGCGATCGACTGGGTGTCGCGCATGAAGGATCAGCCGTTCGCCAACAAGCCGGTCTGTCTGCAATCGGCATCGATGGGCCCGCTCGGCGGCGCCCGCATGCAGTATCACGCGCGCACGATCATGGTGTTCCTCGATGCCTTCGTGTTCAACAAGCCGGAAATCTTCGTCGGTGCGGCGCAGACCAAATTCGACGACAAGAGCGGCGAACTGAAGGACGAAGCAACCCGCACGATCATCAAGCAACAGCTCGAAGGCTTCGAGGCGTTCATCCAGCGTCTCAAGGCGTAAACGGTTCGGCTCGAGCGGTTAAACGGGGGGCGGTCATGTCCGGCAATGCACTGAATGTGGTTTCGATCTGCGGCAGTCTCCGCCAGGGCTCCTACAATGCGAGCCTTGCGCGGCTGCTGCCGTCCCTTGCGCCCTCCGACATGAGCATCACGGCGGCGCCGGGTTACGCCAGCTTTCCGCATTTCAATCAGGATCTGCCGGTGCCGGCCGATGTCATGGTGCTGGCTGATGCGGTGCGCGCAGCCGACGGCGTCATCATCGTGTCGCCGGAATATGGCTGGACCATTCCGGGCGCTCTGAAGAACGCGTTCGACTGGATATCCAAGACCAAGGACCAGCCGTTCAAGGACAAGCCGGTTGCGCTGCAATCGGCGTCGGTGGGCCCGCTCGGCGCCTCGCGCATGCAATACCACCTGCGTCAGACGCTGGCCTCGATCGACGCGCTGGTCTTCGTCAAGCCGGAAGTGCAGATCGCCTTCGCCAAGGACAAGTTCGATGCGGAGACGGTGACGCTGAAGGATCAGCCCAGCATCGATCTGATCAGGCAGCAACTCGAGGCGTTCGGCTCGTTTGTGCGGCGGGTGAAGGTTTAGCCGTCATTCGGGGGGCGCCGCGGAGCGGCGAACC
>CAZIKZ010000198.1:0-8102 GCA_964539845.1 uncultured Hyphomicrobiales bacterium | reverse complement strand
CTGAAGGTGCCCTGCACGAGGCTGATCGCCGCGGAATTGCCGGTGCTGCCTGCAGCATAGACGAAATCGTTCAGCACCATGCGCGCATTGGCATTCAGGCTGAATGTGGTGCCGTCCGAGAAGACAATGGCAACCGACGAACTGCCGGAGGTCTGCACCACGTCGCCCTTGCGCACGTTGTCGCCCAGATTGAGCGAGACGGTGACCCCGTTGCGAACCACAGTCGCGGAACCCGAGAGCGCGTCAACGCGGCCGATTACGGGTTGGGAGGATGCGGTCTGTCCGCCAGCCTGCGCATATTGTCCTGCCGCGAGCGGCCCGGCGAGCGCTTCGACTACGTTCGCGCTCAGCGTCGCGCCTTCAGGCGAGATCAGGTTCGCGCGTTTCTCCGCGGCGAAATAGTCCGGAATGAAGAACGATTGGCCGTCCTCGCCGACGATCTTGAGATCGTTCGAGCCGACCCGTTTGAATTCGCCATTGAAGAGGAGGTGGGCGTCGGGGACGGTGACGTGATCGTCATAGATGCGCGGGGTTGCGCCGGGATCCGGGGAATCGAACACGTGTGTGTCCAACTCGTTCAAGGCCAGCAACGCTTTCAGCATCGTCGGCGCGTCCCGAAGGGGGGCTCCCCCTAGTGCGTGATAAACGGAAACCAGCAATTTTTGATGGCGGCACCAGCCGTCGCCACCACGCTCAACTACCCTATATCCGCATCTTATTTGCCGGGGCGAATAGGGTCAACGAACGCTTAAAATGCGGCTCAATCCAGGCTAAATAGGGTTAACCACAAGGTATTTATGCACCGTTTGCTGATGTTTTGCACAGATTAACGGGTGTGAAAAAGCCGTCGCCTCAAAATCTGAGGGGCTGCTCCGGTCTGAAATTGTGAAGCCCTCCACGCGCCCGGCTGCCATTATGGTGCTATAGTACTATAACTTTGGATTGCGTTGGCGAGCAGGGGAGTCGCCGCAAGGGTTCATCAGCGTCCCAGGGCGAATCGGCCGCGCGGGTCGGCGAATGGTGCAATCAATCGCCGGTATCCGTAACCGGTCAGGACGCACGTCAAACTTGCGGGCCTTCAATCTGAGCGCCGGCCGCCGGGCAAGTCGTCATCTTCGAGGACCCGGAGCGCAGCACCGTCCAGATCCTCGTATTGACCGCTGCGCAACGACCATAGGAATGTGAATAGCCCGGCAAGGCCAAGCCCAAGCGCTATCGGAACAAGGTAGACAAGCACGTTCATGTGGGTCGTACCGCGGGCGTCACCGAGGCTGCGGGCTCGGCGGCACGGGCCGATTTGGACTTGCGTGCCATGCGGGCGCGGAGCGCATTGAGCGTCACCAGAATCGACGAGCCGGACATGGCGGCGGCAGCGATCAGTGGTGTCACCAACCCGGCGATCGCAATTGGAATAGCGATCGTGTTGTAGATAATCGCGAGCCACAGGTTTTGCTGCATGATCATGCGTGCACGCCGTGCGGCACGAACCGTTGCAAGAACCGGCGTCAGGCTCTTGCCGAGGAACACCGCGTCAGCCTGCGCCTGCGACAAGTCGGTGGCGCTGATCGGCGAAATCGAGACGCTTGCAGCGGCAAGCGACGGGGCATCGTTGAGGCCGTCGCCGACCATGAGCACCTTGCGGCCATTGCTCTTCCAGGCTTCGATCGCGGCCACCTTGTCGGCGGGTGTCATTCCTGCGCGCCAGTCGGCGACCCCCAGCGCCTTGGCGATTGGTTCAACCGCCTGCGCGCGATCGCCGGAGAGAATATGAACGTCGATCCCGATTTGCATGAGGCTGCGAATGGTTTCGGCGGCGTCTGGGCGCAGCGCCTGATGGACCACGAATACGGCCTCCCGATCACCGTGCCGGAACGCAATCAGCGATGCACCAGGATGGCGAGCGAGGAGGGCATCTGGCACATCTACCGCGCAGAAGGCAGGACTCCCGAGTCGAGCCTCGACGCCATCGAGCATTGCCCGTACGCCGCGGCCATATTCCTCCGTGACACCGTCGAGAGGCTGAACTCCCGGCTGCTGACGGGCGATCGCGCTTGCAAGCGGATGCCGGCTGGACAGAGCGAGTTGTCCTGCAAGGGCGAGAATTTCTGGGTCTATCTCGCCGGCGTCGATGACATGCGGTTCCGGCAAGGTCAGCGTCCCGGTTTTGTCGAACACCGCAACCTCGACTTCCGCAAGCCTTTCGATGGCGTCGCCCGAATTCAGGAATACACCGGAACGGAATAAGGTGCTGGCAGCCACCACCTGGACGGCAGGGATCGCGAGCGCGAGCGCGCAAGGACAGGTGATAATAAGGACAGAGATGGCGGCGACCACGGCAGCATGTGCAGACTGTCCGGCCAGTATCCAGCCAATCAACGTAAGCGCCGCGGTGGCATGGACCACTGGCGCGTAATAGCCAGCGATGCGATCGCTCAGCTTGACGTAACGCGACCTTGCATGCACCGCCTTGTCCAGCAGCCGGTCTATGTCGTCGAGAAAGGTATTCGCTCCGGCAGCAGTAATACGAATGGTTAGCGTACCATCAATGTTGATGCTTCCAGCATAGACTTGCCGTCCCGCGCGCGCATTGCTTGGAGTAGTCTCGCCGGTGATCAGGCTTTCGTCCAGATGACTATGACCGTTGATCACGATCCCATCGGACGGGATTCGCTCGCCCGCGCGTACAAGAATACGATCTTCGACGCGCAATGCGGCCGACGGAACCTGCACAAGCTCTCCGTTCTCCATCAGCCGGAATGCGGTTTCGGATTTCAGCGCAGCAAGATTGCCGGCGACGGCGCGCGTACGGCGCCGCATCATCTGATCCAGCACACGTCCGCACAGCAGGAAGAAGATCAGCATCACTGCTGAATCGAAATAGGCATGCTCTGCATGATGCGCGGTCTCGTATAGCGACAGGCCGAGCGCAAGCACGATCCCAATCGAAATCGGTACGTCCATATTGGTGTGGCGTGCCTTCAGCGCATTCCAGGCGCTGCGGAAGAAGGGCTGCCCGGCGTAGGCGGCAGCGGGAAGGGCGATAACCGCCGACAGCCAGTGGAACAGATCGCGGGTCTCCGGTGTGATATCGGTGACATTGCCGGACCACACCGAAACCGACAGCAGCATGATATTCATCGCCGCGAAGCCGGAGACGGCAAGGCAGCGCATCAGGAATTTCGAGTGGGTGACTTCCTGATCTTCGCTCGACCGCTGCTGGAATGGATTGGCATTGTAACCCATCCGCTCCAGCATGCGGATAGCCTCTCCCGGATCGAAGGCAGGGTCGTTCCAGGTGAGTGTCAGGCGGCGGTTGGTGAAATTCAGCCGCGCATCGGCAAGTCCCCGGACCTCCTTGAGCGAACGCTCGATCCGACCGATACAGCCGCCGCAATGGATGCCATCGACGACGATGTCCATGGTCTCGACGCCATCGGCCGAGCGTCGCGCATAATGTGAATAGTCCAGCCGCCCGCGTCCGGTCATTTCAACACCACGCGACTCTTGCTGCGATAGACGCGCTCGCCGTCGCGCGTGATCTCAAGCGTGAGTGCCCACTGCCCGGTGGCGGCCTCGGTCGTTCCGCGGAAACTGCCATCGGCCGCGCGGGTGAGGGCGATGTCATGGTCAAGCCGTGCGTTGAGCGGATGAGCCAGCCGCGCGGAGATATCGACGCCGTAGATCGGAGACTGCTTCTCATCTTTCACATCTACGGTGAGAACCGCCTCGCCCGACGGCGTGCGGCCGATCCGTCCCTCGACCTGCCAATTCAGCGCGGCCTGTATTCTGGCGGCGGCCTCTTCATGCTTATAGGCCAGGCCCGCCTTGTAGGAGGAAGAGGTTTCTGTCCCGGCGAAGGTCGTGACCGCTGTGCGGATCATGATTGCGTTCACCGTAGCGACAATGCCGAAAAATCCGACGCAGCAGATCAGAACCGTCTTTCCGGTCAGCTCGCGTGGTGTTTTAGGAGTCGCCATGTTTGCGTTCATTTCTGCCGCTCCGGTACACGGAAATGATCCCGCGCTTGCGCCCATTCACGGGATTCGAGATCGAGGATGTGGAAGATGATCGGAGAGGAGGCGGGCGGCGCAAATCCGTAATTGTTGACCAGCACGCGAAACTCGCGCGACTGGTCCGGCCCAACCTCGACATTGTGTGCCGCACCGAGCGGAAGTCCAACAATCTCGACCACTGCCGCCGGGACACCCGTAACGGACACCGCAAAGCTTCTCGGCTCGAGCCGCTTGTTCAGAATCCGCATCGTGTATCCATTGCGGATTGAGCCATCGGCCATCCGTACGAAGAGCGGATTACGGTCGTGGATGACGCTGACGTCGAAGGCATGCCGCGTCAGCAGCGCGTAAAGCATGATACCCCCAACGGCGGCGATGATCAGCGCATACATGACTGTGCGAGTGCGCACGATCTTCTGAATTGGAACGTTGCCCGCAAGCCGTCGCTGCAGGTTGACTTCGCTTTCATAGCCAATCAGTCGCGGAGGACGGCCGATCTTCTCCATGATGGTGTCGCAGGCGTCGATGCAGAGACCGCACTGGATACATTCGAGTTGGGCGCCGTCACGAATGTCGATGCCGGTTGGGCAGACGTTTACGCATTGCCGGCACTCGATGCAGTCGCCTGCAGGCAAGCCTTCAAGGCGAAGCTGCTCGCTTTTTTTCACGGAGGCGCGGGGCTCGCCACGATCGTAGCGATAGGTGACGTTCAGTGCATATTCGTCGGTGAGCGCAGCCTGAATCCGCGGCCACGGGCACATGTAGGTGCAAACCTGCTCGCGCATGTGGCCGGCGAGCGTATAGGTGGTCGCCGTGAGCAGTGCAATCCAGCCATACGCCATCAGCGAGGCATGTCCGGTCGCGAGATCCCTTACCAGCGTCGGGGCGTCGGCGAAGTACAGAACCCAGGCACCGCCCGTCCACCACGCGACCATGAGCCAGAGAAATTGTTTCACGCCCTTGCGTGCAGTGCGTTGCAGGGTCCAGGGACCCGCATCGGTCTGCATCTGCTGACGGCGGTCGCCCTCCACGAAGCGCTCGATGGCGAGGAACAGATCAGTCCAGACCGTCTGCGGACACAGGTAGCCGCACCAGACCCGGCCGGCGACGGCGTTCATCAGAAACAGCGCCAACGCTGCGATGATCAGCAGCCCGGTGAAGAAGTAGACTTCCTGCGGCCAGATTTCGATGAAGAAGAAGTAGAAGCGGCTGCCGGGAAAATCGATCAGCACGGCCTGGTCGGGCGCATCCGGGCCTCTATTCCAGCGCACAAAAGGCAGGAGGTAATAGATCCCCAGTGTGACAATGAGTACGGCCCACTTGATGCGTCGAAATGTGCCGTGGACGCTTTGCGGGTAAATCTTCCGGCGTGCTGCATAAAGCGGCGGTTCGACATCGTGCATGTCATCCACAGGCAGGCGAGGGTCGTTGCCGGGCGAGCCGGACTCGGCGTTGGCCTTCGCCTTCTTTCTGTGATCGATGACAAGCTCAACCATGATGCTTATTTTTGACCGCCGCCAAGGCTGTGTACGTAGACAGCGAGCGACTTGATGGTTGTGTCGTCCAGCCGCGGTGCCCAGGGCGGCATCACGGCGCCACGGCCATTGATCAGGCCTTCAACGATCACGTTGCGGCCCGGTCCATAAAGCCAGATTTGATCGGTTAGATCGGGTGCGCCGATCTCACGATTGCCCTTTCCAGCGTCGCCGTGACAGGACGCACAATTGTCGGCGAAGATCTTTTTGCCCTTGCCATGGTCAACGTCCTGCGCCGGCAGGCCGGCGAGCGTCAGGACAAAATCGGTGACGGTTTCGATATCGGGGCGCGACAGAAGTTTGTCGCGACCGAAGGCAGGCATCGATCCCTGTCGGGATTTGTCGTCGGCCGACCGGATGCCGTGGCGGATCGTGAACGCAATGTCGTCAAGCTTGCCGCCCCACAGCCAGTCGTCGTCGTTCAGATTGGGATAGCCTTTTGCGCCGCCGCCGCCAGCGCCGTGACAGGGCGCGCAATTGTCGGCGAAGGCCGCGCGGCCTTGTGCGCGCGCGAAGTCAAGCATCTGCTGGTCGGCGAGGATCTGCTCAAGCGAGGACGATGCGATACGGTCGGCCATCGCGCCCCGCTTTGCCTGGAGGGCGGCAAGATCTTCGGCCACAGCCGCACGCGAATTCCATCCAAGAACACCTGGCGTGTGGGTCGTGAGCAGTGGCCAGGCCGGATACACAATCCAATAGCCGATGGACCAGACGATCGTGAGGTAGAATACCCATAACCACCAGCGGGGCAGCGGCGTGTTCAGCTCCTTGATGCCATCCCATTCATGTCCGGTGGTCTCGGTGCCGGTGACCGCGTCGATCTCGCGCTTGTGTTCGGCCATCGCTTAATCCTCCCGCAGGGGCATGCGCGCGGCCTCGTCGAACTTCTTTTTATTCGAAGGCCAGAATGCGTAGACGAGAACGAGGAAGAACACCGCCACGAAGTAAGTGAGGCCCCACGTTTGCGCGAATTCAGCGAGCGTCTTGTAAGTTTCGAGCATGTCCGGTCTCAGCGAATATTGGCTTTGTTGTCGTAAAGCTTGAAGTTGACCTGGGTGCCGAGCATCTGCAGGTAGGCGATCAGCGCATCGGCTTCGGAGATCGCACCCGGATTTCCGTCGTAGTCGCGCGCTTGAGCGTTCGGGTATCGCTTCTGCAATGCGTCAGTGTCCGGATGGTCGGCGACGGCCTGCGCGCGCATGTCGGCGGTGGCGTTTGAAATCATCTCCGGCGAGTAGGGGACGCCGAGCACGGATTGCACTTTCAGATCGTCAGCGATGTGTTTGAAGTCGAGCTCGGTACGAGCGAGCCAGGGATATGCCGGCATCACAGTGCCGGGTACTACCGACTTCGGCGCGTTGAGATGATCCTTGTGCCACTCGTCGGAATATTTGCCGCCGACGCGCGCGAGATCGGGCCCGGTGCGCTTCGAGCCCCACTGGAACGGCCGGTCGTACATGCTTTCGGCTGCGAGAGAGTAATGCCCGTAGCGCTCGACTTCGTCGCGCATCGTCCGGATCATCTGCGAATGACAATTGTAGCAGCCCTCGCGCACGTAAATATTGCGGCCGGCGAGTTCGAGCGGCGTATAGGGCCGTACGCCGGAGACCTTTTCGATCGTGCTCTTAAGATAGAACAGCGGCACGATCTCGACCAGGCCACCGATCGAGATGACGATCAGAACGCCGATCAAAAGGACGATCGAGTTCTTCTCGAAAATGGCGTGTTTCGACCAGAGAGACATGATGGGATTACTCCGCTGGGACGAGCGCAGCGGAGTCGGTCCGCCGGACCGCTTCTTCTTCAGGAGAAGCGATGGTCATCCAGATGTTGAAGGCCATGATCAGCGCGCCCACGAGGAACAGGATTCCGCCAACCGCGCGAATGACGTAGAATGGGTGCATCGCCTCGACTGTCTCGATGAAGGAATATTCGAGGAATCCGAGGCTCGTGTAGGCGCGCCACATCAGGCCCTGCAGGATGCCCGACACCCACATCGCCGAGATGTAGAGCACGATCCCGATGGTCGAGATCCAGAAGTGCCAGTTCACGAGCTTGAGCGAGTAAAGCTCGCGCTTGTGCCAGAGCCACGGTACTAGGCAGTAGATCGCGCCAAAGGACACATATCCCACCCAGCCGAGTGCGCCGGAATGAACGTGTCCGATCGTCCAGTCGGTGTAGTGCGAGAGCGAATTGACCGCCTTGATGGACATGAGCGGCCCTTCGAAGGTCGACATGCCGTAGAAGGCGACCGACACCACCATCATGCGCAGCACGGGATCGGTGCGCAGTTTGTCCCAGGCGCCCGACAGCGTCATCATGCCGTTGATCATGCCGCCCCATGACGGCATCCACAGTATGATCGAAAAGGTCATGCCGAGCGTCTGAGCCCAATCGGGCAGGGCGGTGTAATGCAGGTGATGCGGGCCGGCCCAGATGTAGAGGAAGATCAGCGCCCAGAAATGGATGATCGAAAGCCGGTAGGAATAGATCGGCCGGTCCGCGCGCTTCGGGATGAAGTAGTACATGATCGCGAGGAAGCCGGCGGTGAGGA
>CAZIKZ010000197.1:0-8108 GCA_964539845.1 uncultured Hyphomicrobiales bacterium | reverse complement strand
CGCCACCGGATGATTTTGCACATTATGCGCCAAGCGCTGTGCCGGGCGGCCGCACCCCGCATGCGTGGCTCGGTGATGGACGCGGCATCGGTGATTCACTGTTCGACCAACTGGGGAGAGGGTTCACCCTGCTGCGTTTGGGCGCTAACGCGCCGGATGCGGCCGCGTTAGCGGCGGCCGCACGCCGCCTGAAGATGCCGCTCACGCAGATCGACATCGCGGACGATGACATTCGCGCGCTGTATGGTCGCGACCTCGTGCTGGTCCGGCCGGATCAGCACATCGCCTGGCGCGGGAACGACGTGCCGGCGAATGCCGAAGACTTGCTGCGGCGACTAACCGGCTTTTGATGGCGCTTTGACTTAACGCGTTTCTTAACGCGAACCGGTACCGACTTCGCTTGAAAACGCTCTACGCCATCCGCCGAATGCCGGGCGGCTGCCATGTTCCGGAACCGGCCGGCAGGATCGACGGCGCCGCGGTCTTCGGCCAGTAGAGCCGCATGACCATGTAGATCGGACCGTCCGGCGCAGGCAGCCAGTTGGCCTCTTTGTCCGGGCCGGGCGACTTGCTCTGGATGTAGATCGGCAGCGAGCCGTCCGCATTTGCCTTCATCGCCGGCAGCATCGGCGAGTTGATCAGATAGCGGTCGATCGGATTGTTGATCAGAAGCTGCGACTTGCCGTCATACATCGTGAGCGACCAGAACGAATTGACCGGCGGAAGCTGGCCCGCCGGGAAGGTCAGCACGTAGTTGCTCTTGCTGCCGTCCAGCGTCTGGCCGTCGGCATCGACACGCGTGAACGGATACATCGCCTCTTCCGGGCTGTTTCCGTAAATTCCCGCTTTGGCCGCCACCGCTCGCTTCATCCAGTCGCCGTTATAGGCGGCGGCATCACCGGCCAGGCCGCTCACGCGCCAGCCATTGACCGCCTTGCCGGCATTGGCGACCCCCTCCTCGACCTTGCGCTCGCCTTCCTTCATGCCGAGCCCGACTTCCAGCTTTTCCTCAAGTGTGAGATCCTTGAAGTCGAAGGTCTTGCCCGGCCCGATACCCATGCGCGCAAGTTCGGCGCGGATCGCCTTCTCGTTCTCCTGAGCCGGCGCGAATTGCAGCGCGAAGTCGAGATAATCGAAGAAGTTCGTCTTAACGAGTTCCTTGTCGAACTTCGGAAATAGGACCTGCCCCGCGGACGCGAGCATCGGCTGCTTCTGGAAAGCCGACAGCGGCTGTATGTGATAGCCGGCCTGCACCTTGCGGACATTGCCGATATCGTCCGGACCAAAGAGCTGGGTGCGGAAAAGGGCGAGCGACATCTGCGTGCTCGACCGGAACACCTGCTTGATGCTGGCCGGCATTGTGCCCTTCCAGTCGGGACCCGCCACCATGTATTCGCCGGCGGCGCTGCCGGTCGCGCGGCTGCCGATATAGCCGTAATTGTAGGTGCTGCCGTCGCAGAGCTGGACCGAGTAATAGCGCTTCGCATCGACGGACGGGACCGAAATCACCATCGGCTCGGCGCGCAGGTCGAGCCACAATATCGAGTAGGGCGTATCGCTGTTCGGGGTTACGACTGCAGTGTCTTTGTAGGTCGAGACATGCGACTCGTTCTTGATCTCGTTGAACGGCGCCTTGTATTGCGAGGAGTTATTGTCGATGGCGAAGTCGTACATCACGCCGTAATTCATCACGAGCGGCAGGCCGTAGATGAAGCCCTTCTCGGCGATATCCCTGGCTTCAAGAAAGCGCGGACGGCCACTCTGCGCGAGCGCAAGATACGGCTTCACCACGGCACCCGCTGCAGCCGCACCGGCAGCCGAGCGCAAGAGGTCGCGTTTGGTCAGCATGAAAGACTCCCAAGATATTTAAAATCTGCCCGATCGCACGCGTCCCCACAGTGCACCCGCATCCTACATCACCGCGCGCGGTCGCCCAGAGCGATCAAGAACACATCCAGCACATCGCCGTAACGTTTTCGCGACCGGACAGGTGCCCGTGCCATAGAACATCGACCGACACGATGCTTGCCATTTGAGGACATACAGGCCGTTGCCTTGAACTATTTTTGGTTCTGCTGTCCGGTAAACGGCACGAAACGCACCGCGATCACGGAGCGCGATGTGATCCTGTCCGGCGCGATCTTCTCGATCACGGTGAGCTGCTGCCCTGCGGATACAGGACCGAGCGGCAAGACGATACGGCCGCCGACCTTGAGTTGATCGATCAGCGGCTGCGGTACGTGCCCAATTCCAGCCGTGATGACGATGGCGTCGAACGGCCCGCATTCGGGAAAGCCGCGATAGCCGTCGCCTATGCGGACCTCGACATTATCGTAGCCCTGCGCTTTCAGCGCGACGGCAGCCTGTTCACCGAGCGGCGCCACGATCTCCATCGTGCAGATCTTGCGTGCAAGCCGCGCCAGCACGGCGGCCTGATAGCCGGAGCCGGTGCCGATTTCGAGCACGGTATCATCCTGTCTCACGGCCGCGAGCTCGGTCATCAGCGCGACGATGTAAGGCTGCGAGATGGTCTGCCCGCGCCCGATCGGCAGCGGCCTGTCGGCATAGGCTTCCGTGCAGGAGGGCTGCTGCGGGATCAAGAGATGGCGCGCGGTCTCGTCCATCGCCTGCAGCACGCGCCCGGAAATCGGCGGGCCTGACTGCGCGTATGCGCGGATGGTCTCGACCATGGCGGCGCGCTCGCGGGCACATTCGGCGGCGAGCGCCGTGCTTGCAGTTCCGAGCAGAATAAGAATGAGCGCCAACGACGCAGCAATCGTTCTTGGTCCTGTTGGCTCGGATTCACGCACGCGCGCAAAGCTGATACGATTTGGCAAGTGACTCACGGATGCCTCCGATGTCGAACTTCGATCTTGCGTTGTCCGTTGCGCTTGGTGTTGCGCTGGCGGCTTCAACCGGCTTTCGGGTCTTCCTGCCGATGCTGATTGCGGGTGGCGCGGCCTATACCGGCTACCTGCCGGTCGACGAGAGCTTCTCGTGGCTCGGGACACCGTTGGCGCTCACAATGCTTGGCGTGGCGGCGCTTGTCGAGATCGTCGCCTATTATGTGCCCGGTATTGACAACCTGCTCGACACGCTGTCTGCACCGGCGGCACTCGTCGCAGGAACGGTGCTGTCAGCGGCGGTCATGACCGACCTGCCGCCAATGGTGAAATGGA
The DNA here is from genome assembly GCA_964539845.1 of uncultured Hyphomicrobiales bacterium. Lineage (GTDB taxonomy): Bacteria > Pseudomonadota > Alphaproteobacteria > Rhizobiales > Xanthobacteraceae > Pseudorhodoplanes. The sequence goes on along the minus strand of CAZIKZ010000197.1, from coordinate 4,929 downwards.
CCGCAGCCATCGTCGCGGGCGGCGGCGCAGCCGGCCTCACGCACGGCCTCACATCATTGCTGCGCGCAAAATCGACGATCTTCACCGGCGGCATCGGTAATTCCGCCGTCGCAACGGCGGAGCTTGGTGGCGCTTTCGTACTTCCGCTGCTGGCGCTGGTCGCACCGCTGATCGCCCTCGGAATTATCCTGCTGTTGCTGTGGACGGCGATACGTGTACTCAGACGGCTGCGCCAGAGCGCCAAGGGAGCGGCAAGCGCGCCGCCGTCAGGACCAGGCGGTCCCATGATGCGCTGAGCATTGCGCGTCACCGGCCTTGCCGCGCTCTCAGAACAAGGATTGCTGCCGATCGTCCTTCTTCGGGGTGCGCGCGGGCTTCCCGGCCGGCGCGGGCTCGGTAACAGGCGGCGCGGTATAGCGCGCAATCAGTTCCGGCCCGTCATGGATCGCGCGGTTCACCGCCGGCGCCACTTCGTAGACCTCCAGCAATTCGTCTGGCGCCGCCGCGATCAGCGCACCCGCCATCCGCTCGTCGACGCGCGCGGTGTCGAGCCACATGTCCCAGACATCGGGTTCAAGAATCACCGGCATGCGGTGATGAATCGACTGGATCAGCGGACTGGCGTCGGTCGTGATGATCGCGGCGGTGTCGAGTTCCTCGCCGTTCGGCCCGATCCAGGTCTCCCACAGCCCCGCGAATGCGAGCGACCCGCCATCCTTCTTCTGCACGAAATAGGGGCGGTTCGACGCGCCATTGCGCTTCCATTCGTAGAACCCGTTGGCGGGGATGAGACAGCGCCGCCGCTTCATCGCGTTCTTGAACGCGGGCCGCTCATTCAGCGTTTCGCCGCGCGCATTGAACAAAAGCGAGATCGTCTTCGGATCCTTCACGAAGGCCGGGATCAAGCCCCAGCGCATCAGTACGAATTGCCGCTCGCCATCCCACAGCCGCACGACCGGAATCGGCTGGCTCGGCGCAATATTGTAACGCGGCGGAAAATCCGGCATCTCCGGATACTGGAAAAGCTCCCGCATCGCGTCCGGCGGGGTGGTGATGGCAAAGCGTCCGCACATGGGCGCAACATAATGCGTGCGGGGGCCGGGGAAAGCCGGCCTGCCGCTGCGGCTGGGGACAAGTCATGGACGAGCGCGCGTATCCGACCCGGCCGTTTCTGGCGGCGAGCGCCGCGGTGATCCGCGACGGCCGGGTGCTGATCGTGCAGCGCGGCGGCACTTTCGGCCGCGGCATCTACACCCTCCCCGGCGGCGTGGTCGAAGCCGGCGAATCGCTGACCGAGGCCGTAATCCGCGAAGTGCAGGAGGAAACGCAGGTTTCAATCCAGCCGGTCGCGCTCGCGGGCTATCGCGAGATGATCATGCGCGACGATGCGGGAAAGACGTCGCGGCATTTCGTCATCGTGTGCTTCGCCGCGCGCTGGCTCTCGGGCGAGCCGGTGCCGGACGTGACCGAAATCGCGGAGGCGTCATGGCGCCTGCCGGAGGACCTGGACGGGCTGAAGACGACCGAGAGCCTGCGGGAGATCATTGCCGACGCGATGGGGAAGCTTTGAAAAACCGTCATTCCGGGGCGCCGACGCAGTCGGCGAACCCGGAATCCACCGGCAAACGCTGAGCCCGTGAATGGATTCCGGATCCGGCACTCCGCGCCGTCCCGGAATGACGGCGGAACGGGATTACCGCCTTGCCCTTGCCGCAGGGCGGGCGCATATGAGCCGCGCCATGATCCGCCGCCTGATCCTCTGTGCCATCCTGAGCCTGTCGCTGGGAGCGCCTGCGCGCTCTATCGACAGCGGCGTATTGTTCGAGACCGAACTGGAGCGCCTGTCGGAGATTCTGGGTGCACTGCATTACCTGCGCGGCCTGTGCGGGGCGAACGAGGGCCCTAAATGGCGAAACGAAATGCGCGCCCTGCTCGATGCCGAGGCGCAGGCGCCGGACCGCCGCACCAAGCTGATGGCGAGCTTCAACCGGGGGTATAACGGCTTCCAGCAGACCTACCGGACCTGCACACCGGCCGCGGATCTCGCGGTTCGCCGCTATCTCGACGAAGGCACCAAGATTTCGCGCGAAATCACCGCCCGGTACACGAATTAGCCATAGCGTCCGCAATACCGCCCTTTGCGCGCTCCCGCATTAACCTTTCCTAAAGACGGCGGTTTGCAGCGCGGGCATGCATGTTAACGTGCCGGCTCCTTGGGGTGGCGCTTTCGGGCGCACAGGAATTCGGTTTCCAATGACAACATTGACGCGCATGTACGCGGCTGATGAGCCGATCGCAGACCATGAGCAGAAGAGGGTCGCGCTCGGCTATGTCCACGAAGCTTGGGCGGAGGCGCGTCTCGACGGCGTAGACGGTGACTGCATGGCGCAGGCCTGCCTGTTCGCGGCGCTGATCGAGTTCGTGTCGACCTACGGCGAGGATGCGGCGTCTACCTTCGCGGAAGGCCTTCCCGCGCGCATTCGCAACGGTGAATTCTCCGCCGACCTGTCGCGGCAATAGCCTTTCGGTTTGCCATTCCGGGCGAGCCGCTTTTGCGGCGAGACCCGAAATGACAAGACTAGACGCGCGGGATATTCGCGTCCGTTACCACTTTCGTCCATTTGGCGACGTCTTCCGCGACGCGATCGCGGAAGCCTTGCGGTGTGGTCGGTACGATGTCGTTGCCGAGCGCGCGCAGCCGCTCCGCGACTGCCGGCTCCGCGACGATCGCCTTGATCTCCTCGTTCACCTTGGCGACGAACGCAGGCGGCAGACCGGCCGGTCCCGCAACACCGAGCCATGAGGTGACCGAATAGCCGGGCACCGCCTCCCCGATCGTGGGCACGCCGGGCAGCAGGAAGAAGCCCTTCGGCCCGGTAACCGCGATCGGGCGCAGCCGCCCGTCTGAAATGAACGGCATCAGCACGGCCGGCGTGTCGACCTGGAAATCCACGCGCTTCGCAAGCAGATCGGTGATGCCCTGCGGCGAGCCGCGATACGGGATGTGCTGAATCTTTGCCTTCGCCATCGCGACGAACAACTCGAACGCCAGATGCATGCCGGTGCCATTACCGGCGGTCGCACAGGTGAGCTTGCCCTCGTCCGCCTGCGCCGACTTGATCACGTCGGCCACGGTCTTCGCCGGATGATCGGGATACGTTACGAGGATGAACGGGAAGTCGGTCAGCATGCTGATGAAGGAAAAGCTGTCGACTGCGTTGTACGGAAGCTGTTTGTAGATCGCGGCGGACACAGCGTGACCGCCCGGCAGAATGGTGAGCGTGGTGCCGTCCGGGTCGGCGCGCGCGACGCCTGCCGCGGAGGTGGTGCCGCCTGCCCCCGGACGCGGCTCGACCACGATCTGGCGATTCAGCCGCTTGCTGAGGTGATCGGAGATCAGGCGCGCCACGATGTCCACATTCGCGCCGGGGGTGAAGCCGTGCATCATGGTGATGGGGCGCTCGCTCTGCGCGAAGGCAGGTGCGGCGGCGACGGATGCGAGGCCGGCAAGCGCGGCACGGCGGGTGATCTCAATCGTCATTCTGATCTCCGGAATTCCCTAGGCACATTCAGTTTGGCGCGGTCTCGACCCGATAGCCAGCCTCCTTGAGGATGCGCTCGCCCGACGCTGCCAGTTCTGCGAGCCGGCGACCGAGCACATCGGCCGGAAGGGTCAGCTTGCCGTCTTTCTTGCGCACGACGCCGTCGATGATCACGGTATCCACATTCCCGGCACCGGCGATCTCCACGATCGAGTAAACCGGATCGTAGACCGGCGCCATGCTGATGTCGTTGGCGCGCAGCATCACGATATCGGCCTTCTTGCCGGGCGTGAGCGTGCCGATCCTGTCTTCCATCAGGAAGGCGCGGGCGCCGCCGATGGTCGCCCATTCCAATGCTTCGCGCGACCGCACCGGCATCGCCTTGTAGGCGGAGTTGCCGCGCAATGCGTTGTTGCGGATCTCCTTGCCGCGCGCAAACAGCAGCGCCGCCTGCATCTCGCGAAACATCTGGCCGGAGCAGAACGGCTCGACGTCGATGCCGATCGACGGCAGGCCACCGGCCTCACGGAAGGCCGCCACCTGCGCATCGCCGACATGATGATGGAGTTCGACCAGCACCGTCGAGGTCAGCGACGCACCGGCGTCGACGATGACCTTCAGGTCGGCATGGGTGTAGCTCGTGCCATGGACGAGGTTATGGTCCGGTCCGAGCAGCCCCTCCTTCGCCATGCGCGCATAGCCATCGGGTACAACGCAATGCTCGCGCGGGCGCGTATGCGAGGACGAGACCAGGCCGAATTCCCGCGCCATGCGGATATCGTGCTCCACCACCTCCCATGCGCCCCAGTCCGGGCCGAGGATCGCCATGGCGAGCGTGACGCGTCCGTCGTCGTTCGCAAGCCGCCCCTTGCGCAGCGCCTCGATGCGCTCGCGCGGATGCGGAAGATGCGTGAAGGGCACAGCGCCCTCTTTGGTCGGGGGCTTTGCCGTCCCATGCGCGAACACCGCGCGAATGCCGCTGTCGATCAGGCCATCGACCGCGCGCTCCGCCATCTCGAGGTTTGTGATGTTGTGACACCAGTCCACCAGCGTGGTGACGCCGGCATCGATCTGCGCCAGCGCGCCGACGAGATTGCCGAGATAATTGTCTTCGGCGTTGTAGCGGGTGGCGAGATTGAGATGCATGTGCCGGAGATAATCCGGTGTCATCCATTCGGCGCCGATCCCGCGCAAGGCGGTTTCCCAGGTGTGCATATGCGCATTGACGAGACCGGGCATCACGATCTTGTCGGTCGCGTCAATCACCTCGTCGGCGGCTGCATTCAGATTTCGGCCGACCGCCTCGATGCGATTGCCGGCGAACAGAATTTCACCGCCCTTGAAGTCGCCGATCTTTGGATCGAGCGTGACCAGCCAGCCGCATTTG
>CAZIKZ010000196.1:0-8142 GCA_964539845.1 uncultured Hyphomicrobiales bacterium | reverse complement strand
CGCGGCGAATCCGCGATCGAGACCACGAAGCAATTGTCAGCAATCGTCGAGCGCGTAGTGTATGCGCGCCCGGGCATGATTCATCCGGCGACGCGGACCTTCCAGGCGCTGCGCATCTGCGTCAATGAAGAACTCGAGGAACTCGCCGCGGCGCTCTCGGCGGCGGAGCGCATCCTGAAGCCCGGTGGCCGGCTGGTGGTGGTGTCCTTTCATTCGCTGGAGGATCGCATCGTCAAGACGTTCCTCGCCGATCGAAGCCGCATCGTTGTTGGCTCGCGTCACGCGCCGGAGGCAAAGGGGCCGCAGCCGAGCTTTACGCTGCTGACGAAGAAGCCGGTCGGTCCGGGCGAACAAGAGAGCTTACGCAATCCGCGTGCGCGTTCGGCCAAGCTGCGCGCCGCCGAGCGCAATGAGGCGCCGGCGCGTTCGACGGATACGGATGATGTCATGCGCGGCGTTCCGACCCTTGCGGAGGCGATGCAGGGCCGATGACCATGCGCATTCTGCACCTGTTCGTGATCGTCGCGCTGGTTGTGGCCGCGGCCTATGTCTATGACATCAAATTCGAAGCCACGATGCAGGCCGAGCGGCTGTCGAAGCTGCGCGGCGAGATCAAGCGCGAGCGCGATGCGATAGCCGCCTTGCGCGCTGAATGGGCCAAGCTCGATTCGCCGGGCCGCATCGAGGAACTTGCGCAACGCCACCTTCCGCTGAAACAGTTGAACGCATTTCAGATCGATACACTCGCAAACCTGCCTGAGCGCCCGAGGCCGCCGCAGCCGGAGCCCGTCGATCCGATTGCAGCCCTGATCGGCGAAGATACCGTTCAGACCGGCTCCGTCAACGAGCGGGGCAGCCAATGACGCAAGCCTCACAGGCGTCAGCCCCAAAGAAGCCGCTGATCGAGCGGTTGCTTTACGGACAGAATGTCAATCGCGAGACCAAGAGCCGCGCGCGCGTTGGCCTCGTCATTGTGGCATTTGCTTGTGTCTATGTCGTCATATCGGGCCGGTTGATCTATCTCGCCGCAACCTCAGACGGACAAAATGCCCGGCGCGGAGGCGGTGATATCGTCGCGACCGCGCGGCCCGACATTCTTGATCGCAATGGCGAAGTGCTCGCGACGGACGTGCGCATGCCGTCGCTGTTCGGCGAGCCACGGCGCATTATCGATGTCGATGAGGCGGTGGAGTTGCTCACCGCCACCATCCCGGACCTGAATGCGAACGAGTTGCGCGAACGCCTGTCATCGAAGAAAGGCTTCGTCTGGCTGAGGCGTGAAATCACCAGGGAGCAGCGCGAGCAGATTCACCGGCTCGGCATTCCCGGCATCGGCTTTCGAGCCGAGAACAAGCGCGTTTATCCGAACGGTGCGTCGGTCTCGCACGTGATCGGGCATGTGAATATCGACAACCAGGGCATAGCGGGGATCGAGAAGTGGCTCGACCGCAGCGGTCTTGCCGATCTGCATTCGCTCGGTTTTGCCAATGATCGCCAGCAGAAGCCCGTCGAACTTGCCGTCGACCTGCGCGTGCAACACGCGCTGCGCACTGAATTGCTGGCCGCGCGGCAAAAGTTCAAGGCCAAGGCTGCGGCTGGCCTCATCACCGATGTCAATACCGGTGAGATTGTCGCGATGGTGTCGGTGCCGGATTACGATCCGAACGATCCGCACGAGGCGCTCGACAAGGAGCGCATCAACCGGTTGACCACCGGGGTGTACGAGATGGGGTCAACCTTCAAGGCGCTGACGCTGGCGATGGCGCTGGACTCCGGCAAGTTCACGCTCGGTTCATCGCTGGATGCGCGCCACCCGCTGCAGTACGGCAAGTTCCGGATCAACGATTTCCACGCGCAGCGCCGCGTTCTGTCGCTGCCGGAAGTCTTCACCTACTCTTCCAATATCGGCACCGCGCGCATGGCGCTCGGACTCGGCGTCGAGCACCATAAGGCTTTCCTGAAGAAAATGGGACAGCTCGACCGGTTGCGTACCGAAATCCCTGAAAGCGCCGAACCGCTCGCGCCGAAGCGCTGGGGTGAGTTGAATACGGTCACGATCGCCTTCGGCCATGGTCTGTCGGTCGCGCCGCTGCAGGCGGTCATGGGAATTTCGGCGCTGATGAACGGCGGAAAGCTGATCCCGCCGACCTTCCTGAAGCGCACCGAGGAGGAGGCGGCAAAGCTCGCGCGCCAGGTGATAAAGCCGGAAACCTCCGATCGCATGCGCTACCTGATGCGGCTCAATGCCGAGAAGGGTTCCGCGAGCCGTGCCGAGGTGAAGGGCTTCTATGTCGGCGGCAAGACCGGAACCTCCGAGAAGGTGGTCAATGGCCGCTATTCCAAAACGAAACTGCTGACGAGTTTCACCGCGGTGGTGCCCTCCGACAAGCCGCGCTATCTCGTACTGATCATGCTGGATGAGCCGCAGCCTCTGGCGGAGACCAAGGGCTATGCCACGTCGGGCTGGAATGCGGCGCCGACCACGGCGAAGGTGATCGCGAAGGTTGCGCCTATGCTGGGCATTGAGCCGCGCTTTGACCTTCCGACAGCCGACAAGCAAATTCTGGCAGTCACGGCGTCCGCTCGGACCCGGTAACGCTTGCCTCCGTTCGTCGCCCCGCAAGCGCGGGAATGAGCGGAGAATAGGGCATGCGAAAAAATTTTCTGGCAAACGCCCCTTGCCCGATCGCCCCGTGGCGTGAAACATCGCTGCAATGAAGCTCACCGACATTCTAGACGGATTCGTCCCGACCGACGCTGCAGCCGGCGCAATCGAGATCGGCGGTGTCACCGCCGATAGCCGCGCGGTCAAGCCCGGCGACTTGTTTGTTGCGATTGCCGGGGCCAAGGACGACGGACTGCGCTTTGCAGCCGACGCGGCAAAAGCAGGCGCAGCCGCGATCCTCGCCGAACGTGACGGCAGCGCGCCCGGCATCCCGGTTGTCGTGGTTCCAAATGCAAGGCAGGCATTGTCGCTCGCCGCGGCAAAGCTTCATCCGCGTCAGCCCGCGAACATCGCAGCGGTCACGGGCACAAGCGGCAAGACGTCGGTCGCAGCGTTCACACGCCAGATCTGGGAAGCGGCGGGACATGCCGCTGCGAGTATCGGCACGATCGGGGTGGTATCGCCGAAAGGTGAGACCTACGGATCGCTGACGACGCCCGATCCGGTCGAACTCCACCGCACGCTCGACCAGCTCGCAGGCCAGGGCGTGACGCATCTCGCGCTGGAAGCCTCGTCGCATGGTCTGGATCAATATCGACTCGACGGTGTGCGCGTAGCGGCGGGCGGTTTCACCAATCTCAGCCGCGATCACCTCGACTACCATCCCGATCTCGAATCCTATCTGCGAGCCAAGCTGCGCTTGTTCGAGGACCTGATCGCGCCCGGCGGCGGCGCAGTGATTTCCGCGGATCATGCCGAAGCGGGCCGCGTGATCGACGCTGCATCGAAGCGCGGCTTGCGAGTCTTCACGGTCGGGCGCGACGGTGATGACATCCGCATCGAGAAAAGCCGGGTCGACGGCTATGCGCAAAAGCTCACACTGCAATACGACCGGCGGCGGTACGAGCTGCATCTTCCGCTGGTCGGCGAATTCCAGATCGAGAACGCGCTGGTCGCGGCCGGGCTGGCGATCGTCACCGGTACGCCGCCCGATGATGTATTCGCCGCGCTGGAAGATCTCGAAGGAGCCAAGGGCCGGCTGGAATTCGCCGGACAAACGCGCAGCGCGCCCATCTTCATCGATTATGCGCACAAGCCGGACGCGCTCGCCAAGACGATCGAGGCGCTGCGGCCCTATGTGAAGCGGCGGCTGGTCGTGGTCTTCGGCTGCGGCGGTAACCGCGATCAGGGCAAGCGGCCGATCATGGGCGCCATCGCGGCCGAGAACGCGAACCGTGTCATTATCACCGACGACAACCCGCGCAATGAGGATCCGGCCGCAATTCGTGCTGAAATCCTGAAGGCCGCGCCCGGGGCGGTCGAAATCGCCGACCGCGGAGAGGCGATCCGGAGTGCTGTCGGCGATCTCGAAGCGGGTGACGTACTGGTGATCGCCGGCAAAGGTCACGAAAGTGGCCAGATTGTCGGCGACCGGGTATTGCCATTCAGCGATCACGAGGCGGTTGCGAAAGCGTTAGGGGCACGCAAGGGATGAGCGCGAAGGCGTTATGGGCAGTCGACGCGATGGCTGCAGCGATGCGGGCGCATCGCGAGGGGCCATTGCCCGCGACAACCGGCGGCATCTCGATCGATAGCCGCACGCTCGCAGCCGGTGATGCCTTCTTTGCCATTGCCGGGGACAACCGTGACGGCCATGCCTTCGTTGAAACCGCGCTGAAAGCAGGCGCGGGATTTGCGGTTGTTGCCGCGTCGAAACGTGACGCGCTTCCCACCGGTGCGCCGCTGCTTGTGGTCGACGATGTGCTCGACGGCTTGCGCGGTCTCGCGCGCGCTGCCCGTGCGCGATTGACCGGCAAGGTCATCGCGGTGACCGGCTCGGTCGGCAAGACATCGACCAAGGAAGCGCTGCGGCTTGTGCTCTCCCGCGAAGGCGAGACGCATGCATCCGCTGCGTCCTACAACAATCACTGGGGCGTACCGCTTTCGCTGGCGCGCTGTCCGGCCGGCGCGCGCTTTGCCGTATTCGAACTCGGCATGAATCATGCCGGCGAAATCGGGCCGCTGTCGCGGCTCGTGCAACCGGATATCGCGATCATCACCACCGTCGCGCCGGTTCATCTGGAATATTTCGCATCGGTGGACGCGATCGCCGACGCCAAGGCGGAAATTTTCGAAGGGCTGGTAGAAGGCGGCATCGCGATTCTCAATCGTGACAATGTTCAGTTCAATCGTCTCGCCGATCGGGCGCTCAACGCGCGCGTCTCACGCGTCGTGTCGTTCGGCGAGGAGGCCGGCGCCGATGCGCAACTGATCAAGTGTGTGCTGCAGCCGGATTTTTCCACCGTCCAGGCGCGCATTCTCGGTGACGACGTGATCTACAAGCTCGGAGCGCCGGGGCGGCATCTTGCGATGAATTCGCTTGCGGTGCTCGCGGCGGCCAAGCTTGCCGGGGCAGACCTCGCGATGGCGGCGCTCGCGCTCGCCGATCTCCAGCCCGCGAATGGCCGCGGCACCCGCATCGTGCTCGAAGCGCCGGGCGGGCGCGCGCTTTTGATCGACGAGAGCTACAACGCCAACCCCGTCTCTATGGCGGCGGCGATTGCGCTCCTGGGGCAGGCAGAGACCGGGCCGCGTGGCCGGCGGATCGCCGTGCTGGGCGACATGCTTGAGCTCGGCGTGCATTCCGGTGAATTGCACCGGAGCCTCGCGCAGCCAGTTGTGGATCATGCGGTCGATCTCGTGTTCTGCTCTGGCCCCGCGATGCTAAATTTGTGGGAGGCGCTTCCCTCCAACCGCCGGGGCGGCTATGCAAACGACTCCAGCGCCCTCGAACCGCAGGTACTCGATGCGGTTTCGGGCGGCGATGCCATTATGATCAAGGGCTCTTTCGGCTCGAAAATGACCCCCATCGTCAAGGCGTTGCAGCGCAAATACGCGCCCGGCGCCACGGTGGATGCAGCGCAGGGTTGACCGCCGCATGCTCACCTGGCTTGCCGACTATTCGGACCAATTTCAGGGTCTGAACATTTTCCGCTACATCACCTTCCGCACCGGTGGCGCGCTCATGACCGCCGCGCTGTTCATGTTCATTGCGGGCTCCCCGATCATCGACTGGCTGCGCGCGGCGCAGGGACGGGGACAGCCGATCCGCGAGGACGGACCGCAATCGCATTTGAAAAGCAAGATCGGTACGCCCACCATGGGCGGATTGATGATCATCTTCGCGGTGACGGTCTCCACCATCCTGTGGGCGAACGTCTACAATCCGTATGTCTGGATCGTGCTCGGCGTCACTGTCGCATTCGGTATGATCGGCTTCTATGACGATTATCTGAAGGTCACCAAGCAGCAGGCCTATACGGCGTTCTCCGGCAAGCTGCGTCTTACCGCGGAAACGGTTGTTGCGATCCTCGCCTGCCTAGCGATCTCGCAGCTCGGCCGTCCGGCCTTTGCGACCTCGCTGACCTTTCCCTTCTTCAAGGACCTGATCGTCGATCTCGGCTGGTTCTTCATCGTGTTCGGCGCTTTCATCATCGTCGGCGCAGGCAACGCGGTGAACCTGACCGACGGTCTCGACGGGCTTGCGATCGTGCCGGTGATCATCGCGGCTCTGAGCTTCGGCCTGATCGCCTATCTCGCCGGCAACGCGCTGTTCGCGGATTATCTGCAGATCCACTATGTCGCCGGTACCGGCGAACTGGCGGTGTTATGCGGCGCGGTGATCGGGGCTGGGATAGGTTTCCTCTGGTACAACGCGCCACCGGCCTCGATCTTCATGGGCGATACCGGATCGCTCGCACTCGGCGGACTGATCGGTTCGGTCGCGGTCGCGACCAAGCACGAGATCGCGCTCGCGATCATCGGCGGCCTGTTCGTGCTGGAGGCGGTGTCGGTGATCGTGCAGGTGGTGTCGTTCCGTCTGTTCGGAAAGCGCGTGTTCCGGATGGCGCCGATCCATCATCATTATGAGCAGAAGGGTTGGACAGAGCCGCAGATCGTGATCCGGTTCTGGATTATTTCGATCATGCTCGCGCTGATCGGGCTATCGACGCTGAAGCTGAGATGATCCCGGTTACCACCTTTGCCGGAAAGACCGTCGCGGTTTTCGGCCTCGGCGGTTCGGGGCTTGCTACCTGTCAATCACTGATTGCGGGTGGCGCATCGGTGATCGCGTTCGACGATGACGTGAAGAAGGTCGCGCAGGCGGCCGAGGCGAAGGTCAACACAGCGGACTTGCGCGGCATCGACTGGTCGTCAGTCGCTGCCCTGATCCTGACGCCAGGCGTGCCGCTCACACATCCGGAGCCGCACTGGTCTGCGAATCTTGCGCGTGAGGCGGGCGTCGAGATCATCGGCGATGTCGAACTGTTCTGCCGCGAGCGCCGCAAGCACGCGCCCGATGCGCCGTTTGTCGCCATCACCGGCACCAACGGCAAATCCACCACCACCGCGCTGATCGCGCATCTTTTGCGCCACGCCGGACGCGACGTTCAGATGGGCGGCAATATCGGCGTGCCGGTGCTGCAACTCGAACCGCCGTCGCCCGCGCGGCATTATGTGATCGAGTGCTCATCCTATCAGATCGACCTCGCGCCATCGATCGACCCCACCGTCGGCATCATGCTCAACGTGACGCCCGACCATATCGACCGGCACGGCACGATCGAGCATTACGCGGCGGTGAAGAGCCGCGTTCTGGGCCGTGCCAAGGTCCGTATCGTCGGCGTCGACGACGATTACGGGCGCGGCATGGCTGCGAATCTCGGCGCCATGCAGCGGCCGATCGTGCCGATTTCGATCAAGCAGATTATTCCGCACGGCTATGTCGGCGGCGAGCGCAACATCTACCGCACCAGCGGCAGCGAGGCGGACGACATTGCAGACCTCACCGGCATTGGCTCGCTGCGCGGCAGTCACAACATGCAGAACGCGGTCGCGGCCTTCGCTGCCTGCTCGGCTCTGGGTGTCGACGACAGAACCTTGCAGGAGGGACTGAGAACGTTTCCCGGTCTGGCCCATCGCATGGAGGAGATCGGGAGCAAGGGCGCCGTGTTGTTCATCAACGACTCCAAGGCCACCAATGCCGACTCGGCGGCGAAGGCTCTTGCCTCCTTCGACAATATCTATTGGATCGCCGGCGGCCTTCCGAAGGAGGGCGGTATCATGGAGCTTGCCGAATTCTTCCCGCGCATCGCCAAGGCGTACCTGATCGGCAAGGCGGCGCCGGATTTCGCGCAGACGCTGGACGGTCGTGTGTCCTACGACATGGCGGGTACTCTGGACGTGGCGCTTGAACACGCCGCACACGATGCGGTTGCTGCGGGTAAACTCGCCGCGGTGCTCCTGTCACCCGCCTGCGCGTCCTTCGACCAATTCCCGAATTTCGAGGTCCGCGGCGAGCGGTTCAGGGAACTGGTGCAGAGGCTGCTGGCTGCGTCCTGAGCGCTTGCCGCGCCCCGTTGCTCCGTTCATTCCCGCGCAAGCGGGAATCCAGTCTTCCTGGCTCTGGGTCCCTG